>JBGPJH010000124.1:0-9194 GCA_041485305.1 Vicinamibacteria bacterium
CAAATGCGAGCCCAGGCAGCGTCAACGCAGCGGCGACCGCTAGCACGCCCCTCTGACTCGTCCGTGATGCCAGGAACTTGACAACCCCCATGAGCAGCTCCTTTCGTAACGTTCGCACACGCTCTCTCGTCGGATTCGTGCCGACCCGGTCAACGGCCGAAACCCTCATTTCGTGGAACGCTTCATTATAGAGGATTCCAAGGCCGCCCGGCGCCATTTTTGGGGCGCCAGGCCGGGCGGGGCTGAAGCCTTGGCTGAAGCCCCGCACTACCGACGGTTTTGAAATGCGTTCTGAGATTAGGCGAGAGCAGCCTGACGCCCCATGTGACCTCCTAGGCGTGCGGGAGGGGTTATCCGAGCATGCGCTGCCGGGTGGGGTCGATCAGCCAGAGCCAGTTGTCCAGCAGAAACTCCAGGCGGATCGCGAGCAGCGCAATGCGGCCCATTACCGTGTAACCGAAGCTCGCGCCGAAGGTAATCATCAGGATCCAGATCCCGACGCGGGCCGCCTTTCCGACGATGCCCTTGTGCTCGAAGGAGAAGAAGAAGTAGGTGAGGCAGCAGAGCACGCCGCCCACGATAATCACGTTCCTCAAAGACTGCCACGGATCGAACGCGCCCTGGTTCAGCACGGCCAGCGGAAGAATGGTATTGCGGATCTGGGCGAGGAAGTCACCGTGCAAGAACGCGATGAGTCGCAAACCGGCGGTGGTGCCGATGATGAACGCCAGCGGCCAGCGCGAGATCCACGCCCCTCTCGGCATCAAGCCCCACAGCAGCATGATCCCCAGCACGAACGGAACAGCATAGGTCAGATCGCGTGCCGCCTCAGGGCCGCTCAAACCTGGCATGGCCCACGCCTTAATCATCAGGGGCGCCAGCTTTCCGAGTAGGTTCGGGACAATCACTTCCCAGAAGCCCACGACCATCCAATAGGCGGCCGACACGCCAATCAGCATCGCCTCGGCCACCTTGTAGAGCGGGTTGTCGCGGTAGAGAAACGAGAAGATCGCGAGTGTGAAGAAAGCCGCGAGCCACAGACCGACCGTTCGCGACAAGCTGAGGCGAACTGCCGTTTGCGTGGGATCGGCGGTGACTGCCCGCCGAAAGTCGCCGTAGGTTGCCGACTCGTACTGCGTCGAGCGGCCATCCGCCGACGTCACCACGCGCAAGTACTCCCGACCCATCCCCGGCGAGGTGAACGCCGAGCGCCAGATGAGCGCTCCGCCGCCGAGCAGCATCACGAGCGTCCAGACGAGTGTTTGCCGCTTCATCGGAGCGCCCCCCGCCGCCTGTCGCGCAGTTGAAGGACGTTGGCGACAACAATCAGGGCGATGATCAGGAGGTGGGCCACCAGTTGCGGCCCCATCCGGCGAAGCCCCTCCAGATACTTAGGGTCCGGATTCGGACCAGCGTATTTGTCCACCACCAACTTTTCATATTCCGCCGCGCCCTTGATCGCGCCGAGCAGCCCCGAAAGCTGACTCGGAATGTACGGGTAGAGGAGTGGCGCTTGAACACCCGTGCAACCGGCCACGAGGTGGAGAGCCGGGAATGGCGTCGTGGCGTACTGGACCCACTCTTTGGTTCCGGGATAAGCGCCGGAAACGTTGATGATGAGCTTCATCTGCTGAATGTTGTCTATGCCACGCATCATTGGTAAGTCCCGAAGCGCCGTGCCCCTGGCGTCGGTTGTGTACAGCTCCCGGAGGTTCGTGACGACGACCTTGATCACCCCCTCGTTGCCGGACTTGTAGCCCAGGTTCACATAGTCCTGTCCGTAGACCAGGGTCGGGTAGTCCGCCTTAATCACCTTGTCGATGGTGTTGTCGATCATCTGCGGCCCCACCGGCACCAGGGCCATGAAGTACATCTTCAGCTTCTTCGCGGCGGCGTGCTTCGTGAAGGCGGTCGCCATCGGGCCCAGTTCGCCCTCGGTCGGCGGGTCGTAATCGAAAGCCATCAGGACCGCGTCGCCTTCCCTGAGTCGCTCGATCTCATCGAACGTGGCCCTGGCGAGCAAGCTCGGCACTTCGGGGAAGGTCTGGCCGGTGACACCGATGTAGTAGATCGGCAGGAGCACCGCCCAGAACATGAGCACGAAGATCCACCGGCGGTCGAGCGACCGCAACGTCTCCTCGATACCGTGCGCGGCGAACTCCCGCGCCAGCGGCACCACGGAGCCCACCACCACGACGACGAGCCACCACTGGTCTATCAGAAAGCTGGTCATGACCTAATGCACCATCCGCACAAACGCGCCACTAGTCCCTGCCGAGATACGACCGGTCCAGGCCGAGCAGCACCCGGAGCGACGTGGCCACGATGCCGAGGGCGATCCCGATCATGATCGCGCGGTTGCCGGCCGTGTTGAACACGCTCATGATGTAGACGGTGAGGTTCTCGATGCGCAATCCGGTGAAGTGCTCGAATCCCGACCAGACGGCTGGATCGATCCAGCTCGTCAGCAGGACACCGGCAAACGTGCGGCCGAGCAGGATGATGAACGCGGTCCCCAACAGGAGCACGGCCTCGGTGTTCTTGGCGCGAAACGCACGGAACGCAGCCGAGGCCACGTAGAACGCCAGCAGGGCGAAGACCGTCGCCGTCAGCGGCTTGAATGCGTACTCGTAGAAGAACCAGAAGGCCCCGCCCGTTTCCCGGTACGTACCGGACCACGGAGAGTCCGGGAACTGCGGCGACGGTTGCACGCCAACCTTGCCGAGTCCCACCATCAAAGTGACCAGAAACGAAACGAGCACGATTAGTGAGTAT
This sequence comes from Vicinamibacteria bacterium, assembly GCA_041485305.1. Lineage (GTDB taxonomy): Bacteria > Acidobacteriota > Vicinamibacteria > Vicinamibacterales > CAVVIG01 > JBGPJH01. The sequence goes on from JBGPJH010000124.1 coordinate 2,776, forward strand.
CCCCATCCACGAGCACGGTCGGACACGTTCTTGAGGTGGACCTTGAGCAGATTCGCGCCCCCGAGCACGAAGGCGATCGACGCCAGGATGTCGAACCAGATCGCGGCCTTTTCGCCCCAGCTCTGGGTGTAAGGGCTGAAATACGCGGCGATCAGAACGAAGCCGCCGAGCACGGCTATAAGCAACGGGACGAGCTGTGTCATCTGACCGTCTCCCTTACGTGAGCATGGTCTCGGTGAAAAAGTCCACGAGCGACTTGACGACCGGCGAACCGGTCAGCGCCGCAATCGTGGCGCCGACGACTCCGACGATGATGCCTGCCGCGACGATCAGCTTGCCGACATCCTGCCCCTTGATGCTGCCGAGCTGGTCGGGCTCGCCCGAGAGGTACGCCGATGCGGCGAGGAACTCCTCGCCGATGAGCGTGTAGTCGCAGGCGGCGACGAAGAAGGGCAACTGCGCCGGTTGAGCCGTGCCGGCAATCTGGATCGCGCCCACGCTGTTGCCGGTCTCGGCCAGAATCAACGACTCGGCAAAGAACGAGCCCATGTAGAAGCATGCTGCTGGCTTGTCGCGTATCATCATGCCCTGCAGGTGCGCCACGTAGCCGAACTGCTCATCGGTGACGTAGTACACCGCGTCGGGGTTGTAGGCGTCGGGCCGACCGGCGGCGAGAAACGCGGCCTGCATCGTCTCACGTGCCGCCGTCATGACGAGCGCCTTGCTGGTCGGCACCGAGACGTCCGCATCGTATTCTGCTGCCGTCCGGGCCACACGGCCCAACACGTTGAGCCCGGCGATGGTTTGGATCTCGTTCATATCGTTAATACCTGGGACGAAGAGGCACGGTCGGCCCATCTCGGTGGCGCGGCCGACGGCCTCATCCACCATGTCGAGCCCGGCGATTCGGCGAACCTTGAACACCATACCCCGGCGTGCCAGCGCGATGAACGCCACGACCGAGCCACAAAACAGCACGACAGTAACGAGGAACCAGAGCCGTGTGCCGTCGAACCATTCCATCGTGGGAGCGGCGGGCTCGGTGGTGGCCGCAGCCGCCGACTCGGCGTTGTCCCGTCCGACAGCCGTGACGGTGAACAGATAGGAAATACCGGGCTGTAGACCGCCGACGGTGAATGTGCGCGTGCCGGGCGGCGCCATGTCGACCCGGCTGAAGTCTCCACTGGCGGCGGGCTTTCGCCGAACGACATACCCGAGCAGCCCCCCGTCGTCGGGCGACGGCGACCACGTGAGGTCGATGCGCGTCCCGTTGTCCCAGGGGTGATCCGCCGCGTGAAGATCGCCCGGCGGGCGCGGCTGCTGCGCCCACGCGGCCGTCGCCGCCATCAGTCCAATCCCGCACAACGCCGCCACCGCATTTGGTCGGCTCATACCCTACTCCTCGATCAGCTCGACGTTCGCTCGAGGCACGCGCACGACATCGCCCGACGGCAAGAGCACGTCGAGCACTCGTGCTTTCGACCCCGAGGCCAGCACCTGCAGCTCGGAGGGAAGGGCCGCCACCGAGCCGATCAGCCCAAAATGCGGGTCGCGGATGATGCGCGCCGGCTTGCCGATCTCCAGCACTCCCGCGGAATGCGGTCTCTCGGTCTCCGTTACGAGCTGCTCGCGCGTCAGCGGAATGATAATCTCGGGACGCATCACGCCCGCGCGAATTTGCGTCGTGCCGTTGACCGCCGCGGTTTGTCCTTCGTGCCTGGCGAGCAGCCGGAACGTCCGTTCGGCCATCGCGATCTCTCCGAATCCTTCCGTGATGATGACGGTCAGGCCCAGCTGCTCGGATCCCGTGACCGCCACCCCGAGGTCGTAGCCGAGCAATGTTTTGAGGTCCTCGTCGTCCATCCCTCCCGACACGATGGCCGACGCGCCGACCTGCCGCGCCTTCGCGATCGCCCGCTCCGTCATTCGCGCTCCGCCGACGACAACGGCACCCTTCATGGCCGGCGTGATGAGATCTTCCGTCAGCTCCTGGTCGTGGCTCTTGCAGGCCATGCGGACTGTCCCGAAGGCTTCGCCGCCGACCCCGAAAATCCCCTGCACCAGGGTCACGTCCGCCTCGATCACGCACCCTTCGGACGGGACGATCTCGACAACGGTTCCGGTCAGGTAGGCCTTGACCTGCAGAGGCAGCGGCGCGCCGCGAACGATGACCTGGCCGGTGACCGATGAAATCGATTCAATCGTACCGGCCACCTGGGCGATGTTCTCCGTACGGAACATCCCGAAGATGCCCTTGGTGCGGGCCAGAGGGTCGCCGGCTTCGACGCGCTCGCCTTCCTTCTTGAGCATGCACGCTGGCACTTCCGCGGGCGGCACCGCGAGCAGCCTGGCCATGTTGAGCGGCATGAGTTCGCCGGGCATCAGGGTCTCGGCGACCACCTGCTGCGCGTCGACGTGCTGACCGACCTCGACCAGGACTTCGCCGAGAATCGGCAGCAGGCGCCGCGCGCGGTGACGCGTGCGCGGTGTGACCGTGAGCCCTGGTGCGTAGGCGGTGGCCATCAGCTCCCCTTACACTCCCGCTGCCGCTCCGGCCTCGGGGTACAACCCAAGCGACGTGACCCATCGACTCATGGCACCGCGAGCCGCCGCGCGCTCCGGCGGCAAGGCAAGCGGACGTCCGCGCGCGTCGAGAATCAGCCCGACGGTTCCGCCGCGCACCTCGCGCTCCACGCGCGTGCCGGGTCCGCCGCCGCAATCAAAGCCCCGTTCGGGGTCGATCGTGACCGTCGCGCGCTCTCCTTCGGGCAGGGCGAACAGGCGCAGCTCTCCGACGAGCATCTGACCCGACTCGTTGAGCGTCGTCGAGCGAATCGTGAACCGGAAGCAGGGACGGCCCGCCTTGCCGAGCCCCTTGGCGGCGACGCACGTGCCGAGATAGATGAGGCAGTCGCGCTCGAAGACCTCCAGCGATGCTTGCGGGTGCACTTCGGCCAGCACGCCCAGATGCGGCATCATGAAGATCGAGTCCTTGGCGAGCGTGGTGAAGCCCTCCGGCTCGAACGAGTCGACGAGCATCATAGCGGTCTGGTGCATGCGTGGGGCGTGCGAGAGAACCCCGCCCGAGCCGACCAGCAGATCGAGCTTCATGTTGTCGACGATCGTGCCGCCCGAAACGGTTTGGCTGAATGTGTCGCCCACGGTCCGCTGCTGCTGCACGCCCTTGAGCGTTGTCGCGAACTCCTTGTGCTGGAGGTAGGCCAGCCGCAACGCTTCTCGCGCCACCGCCTGTTCGAACACCAGCGCCTCGAGAGTCTGCGGGATCGTCGTCGGTCGAATCATCTTGTTCTTGACGCGGTTGCGCAGCTCGCGCTCGTCCATGTCGAAGTGCACCCAGCGCATCACGGCGGGCATGCCGGCCTCGGCGCAGACGTTGGAGATCGAATAGCTCATGCCGAGATTCGCGCTGACCGTGCGGTTGAACACGCCGTCGAAGACGCTGAAGACGTCGGTCGTCGCGCCCCCGATGTCGACCCCCACGACGTTGATGCCCTGGCGGCTCGCGATCGTTTGCAGGATGTTACCGACCGCGGCCGGCGTCGGCATGATCGGCGCGTCGGTCCACTGGATCAGCTTGTCGTACCCGGGGGCGTGCGCCATGACGTGTTCGAGAAACAGATTGTGGATGGCGTCGCGCGCCGGGCCCAGATTCTCCCGCTCCAGAACCGGTCGCAGGTTATCGACGACGGTCAGGCTGAACTTTCCGTCGAGGATTCGGCGCACGAGCGGAGCGGCGTCCTTGTTCCCGGCGTAGATGATCGGCAGGCTGTACTCGCCCCCGAAGCGTGGACGCGGCTTGGCGGGCGCGATGAGCTCGGCGATCTGGACGACGTGTTTGGTGGTACCGCCGTCGGTCCCGCCGGCAATCAAGATCATGTCCGGGCGCAGCTCGCGGATGCGCTGGATCTGCTCGTGTGGGCGCCGCTTGTCGTTCGATGCGATGACGTCCATGACGATGGCGCCCGCGCCAAGCGCGGCGCGTTTGGCGCTCTCGGCCGTCATCTGTCGAACCACTCCGGCCACCATCATCTGCAGCCCGCCGCCGGCGCTCGACGTGGAGATGTAGATGTCGCAGCCTTCGGTGTCTGTGCCGGGCCTGATGATGCGACCGCTTGCGTCGACCAGCCGGCGCCCAGCCAGCTCTTGAACCTCGGTTACAGCGTTGACGACGCCGACGGTCACATCGGCAAAGGGCGCTTCCACGGTGGTCGGGGCTTCACCGCGGTGCGTCTGGCGGTACACGCCGTCGACGTACTGGATGAGGATCGCCTTCGTCGTCGTGCTGCCGCAGTCCGTGGCGAGTATGACGCGGATCTGACCCGGGTCGATCGTCATGCGGTTGGCGTGGGCGGTCGGTCAGACTGCGGAGTTGGGGGTGTTCCGCGGCGTTGGACATCGAGCGCCTCGAGGCGGTTGGTCACGTACTCCATCGAGCCGCGCTGCTCGAGGAACCGCGCGAGTCGCTCGGCGTCTGCGGTGTTGCCGAGGGCCGAGAGGAGCGGTTGCATGAAGTGTAGAAACTGGGCTGAAAGATAGTTGAGCGGACGGCTCATCTCGAGCAGGAGCAGAGCCGGTGCGGTGAGACGGCGCCTCACCACCTCTGCGCAGACGCGGTCGACGAGGACGCGTTCGGCCTCGCCGGGCTGGGCCGGCCCTGGCGGGTCGATGGCGAACGCGTGCCTGAGCCACTCCATGCGCGGACAATACCCCACTGCCGGCAAGGTCCACAACACCTTGAAATCTTCGTCCTGTCCGCGGCGAGATGTAGTGCGGACCTTCAGGTCCGCCGAACGAGGCAGGCCTGAAGGCCTGCACTACATCGAATTTTCCAGGCTCTCAGCCTTCAGCCAAAAGAAAAGGGGCGCGTCCCCTCACGAGAACGCGCCCGCAAGACGCCGTTGATCGAAGAACTAGCGGCTCACTGACACCGCTCGTTCAGCATCAGAACGAGAACCGCGCGCCGAACTGCACCTGGAACGAGATCGGGATCGTCGACGTCGCGCCGATGCCGCCCAGGTACCCAGTGGGCTTCTGGTACGTGGCCGAGCCTAGGATGTTGCCGTAGTTCCGGCCGAAGTTGGCCCGGTTGAGGATGTTGAAGAACTCGGCAAACACGGACACCCTCCGCTCCCCAGTCAGTTTCACGTTTTTGGTCACGCGAGCGTTGAAGTTGACCAGCGTGTTGCCACGGGCGTTGTTGAGGCCGCAGGGTACCTGGCCGACACCAAAGCCGACGTCATTCGAGTTCCCGGACGGACACAGAATCTGATACAACCCCTGGTTGCCGACAGCCCCCTGAGAGCCTCGATACAGTGTGTACGGGCGCGGCGAGCCAATCGTGAACGCCGGCGAGACATCCATTCCCCACGGCAGGTTCAGGACGCCGGCCAGTGTCAGTCGGTGCCGTTCGTCGAAGGCCGTCGGACCAAACTCCCACGGGGCGTTGATGTCCCCACCGGTCGCGGAGACCGTCTGCGTGTAGGGATCGGTGTAGCCCCAGTCGGTCTCGCCGCCCTGGGCCCGAGCGCGCGCGAGCGTGTAGTTGACCAGGAGAGACGAGGCTGCCGAGAACCGACGCTCGAAGTGCACCGCCATCTCATCGTAGGTTGACCGATTCAGCGAGGCGGCCAGGATCACCGGGCCCAAGATGTTCGAGTCGCCGAGCGCGCTCCCGAACGCGGCCGCAAGCGCCCTCGTTCCGATCGTCGGCAGCACGGGATTGACGTCGAGGTTGCGCCATCCATGCTTGTTGAGCACGTGCGTGTAGTCGACGGCCAAGACCGTCTCGCGCGGGAACGTGTGTGACCACCCCACATGGGTCTGCTGGGTCTGCTGATCTTGGAGGTTCGGGTCGTACCAGCGGCCTTCAGTCCCAGCGCCGCGCGGTAACGCCGTCGGCGCGAGCGCCGTCGCCGGCAAGGGTGTGACGCCCGGGACGAAATCGAGGAGAAACGTGGTCGTGTCCGCTTTAATCACGGACTGGTTCATGAAGTTCCGCTGCCAGTAGATCTGCTGCAACCCCTGGGTGTAGTAGATGCCGTAGCTCGCGCGCACGACATCCTTGCCTGTGCCGCGCACATCCCAGGCAATCCCCAGACGTGGCTGCCAGTTGTTCTTGTCGATCTTCGGCAACTGGCCGTACGGGCTGCCGGCGGCCTTCAGGGCTTGGTACACCCGGCTGTTCGCCAGCTTATCCACGCCGATGTAGTTGTACACGTCGTAGCGCACGCCGAGGTTCAGAGTGATCCGCGGCGACACCTTGAAGTCGTCCTGGAAGTAGGTCGAGAAGTTGTAGTTCGCGCTGCCCCAGTCGTTCTTCGCGCACTCCGACACCAGATTTCGTTGGCAATTGGTGAAGCTACCATTGCCCAGCGAGGCTTCAGCCGAGCTGTAGTCGC
>JBGPJH010000125.1:0-9174 GCA_041485305.1 Vicinamibacteria bacterium
CGATGAAACAGGAATAGAGGTATGGGTCGGGCTCACATCCAGAATCTTACCGCGGGAAGGCGTCAGGGAAGCGAAAGCAGCACATGTGCTCAAACGCACCTACACGGGTCAGCGATTGCCGCATACTGGAATGGGTAGATATCGTGGCTCGCCTCCGCCCGAATGGTGGGGCACCGAATCTGACGCTGCGACTGTCGCACGCTGTGGTCCAGAGAGTACGACAATGAACTACATTGATCTGCCCTTAAGGGATTACAGTTTCCCACATATGCAGAAACTACATAGCTCTTCCGCTTGCGGTCGAGGTAGTCGTGTAAATCCTACACCCTTTGGGCCTTTCCTTTGCCGATTAGAATTGTCCCTCATCGGCCGAAACTACTTGTCATGAACAGTTTGCATCGTTGGCAACTTCTTTGTGTACGGGACTACCGGATGAATTGGGGCTGGTTGATGGCACTGGTAACAGTCGTTGCTGGCGTCGGAGTGGGAACGGTGCTTGGGGCCAAGCAACGGGGTGGAGGCTCGCAGGACTCGGTCGCGACCTTCCGCTCGGCTGTCGAACTCGTGCGCGTCAGCGCGGTTGTCCGCAACAAGAAAGGGCGGTTCGTCCAGGATCTGACGGCCGGCGACTTCGAGGTCCTCGAAGGTGGCCTGAAGCGACCGATCACCGACTGCCAGCGCGACGTGGCGGGGATTAGCGTCGCCATCCTGTTGGATGTGAGCGGCAGCATGGAAGCGCAGCTCGCGAACGCGCGCCAGGCGGGAAACCACGTGCTCAGCTGGCTCGATCGAGAGCGCGACGAAGCTGCCGTCTACACGTTCGACACCCGGTTGCAAGAGGTGACCTCGTTTATGAGTGGACTGCAAGTGCTGCCGGAGAAGCTTGCGCTCCTGACTCCCTTCGGGGCGACCTCCTTGCACGATGCCATCGCGCAGACGGCCCAACGGGTAGGGGCGCGCGAGGGACGCCGTCGAGCGGTCGTCGTCTTGACGGACGGCCTGGACAACGCGAGCCGGCTGACGCCGGGCGAAGTATCGGGCATCGCCAGCTCGATCGACGTGCCGGTGTATGTCGTAGGCGTCGTCTCTGCCATCGATAATCCTTCGGCCCCAGTCGCCGCGCTGGGAGCCGCCCGATCGCCCCTCAGCGGGGGGCTGGCCGACCTGTCGGCGTGGACAGGTGGCCGCGCGTTCGTCGTCAGCACGAACGCCGAGCGGAGCCTCGCCGCGCGGCAGCTCGTCGACGAGCTCCGCCACCAGTATCTGATCGCCTTCGAATCGAGCGGCAAACCGGGTTGGCATCCGCTCGAGGTCCGAGCGCGCGACAAGGACCTGACCGTACGAGCCCGGAGCGGGTATTTTACGGGGCAATCTCGCCCGATTTCGCATTAGGAGGACCGATTATGTTCCGTCCATTGTTTATGGCCATTCCGATCACGGTGCTTGCGATTGGAGGGTCTACGGCCTGCGCTACGAAGAAGTTCGTGCGCACCAGCGTTGGCGAGGTGAACGACAAGGTCGATTCACTGGGGCGTTCCGTGGAGGAAACCCAGGAACGCACCCGCAAGAACGAAGCCGCGATCTCTGATGTGGACAAGAGAGCCCAAGCTGCCGGACAGGCGGCGCAGGCGGCACAGACCACAGCCACCTCGGCGGGCCAGTCGGCCAGTCAGGCGAACGACGCGGCGCGGTCAGCGTCTTCGAGCGCGAACGCTGCTGGCGCCAAGGCCGATGCGGTCGACAAGGCGTCGAAGCGCCTCATCTTCGAAGTCGTGCTGAGCGAAGACCAGGGCAACTTTGTTTTCGCCAAGACCGACCTGCCCGACGGCGCGAAGGCGCGGCTCGACGAGATGATTGCTCAGCTCAAGGCCGACCCGAAAGGCGCCTACTTCGAGATCGAGGGGCACACCGACAACATTGGCACGAAGGAAATAAACGAGAAAATCGGTATGGCCCGCGCCGAAGCTGTGAAGCGATACCTCTACGAGCAGCATCGCATCCCGCTGCACAAGATGAACGCCATCAGCTACGGCAAAGAGAAGCCCGTCTCTCCGAACAACACCAAGGACGGTCGCGCGCAGAACCGCCGCGTCGTCATCAAGGTGCTCGTCTAGTTTGTTGTCGAGCGAGGGCTTGGGCAGACCGAGGATCTGAGCTCGCCCGTATGGCGATTCACACGGAGCTCAGGTTGCGGCTGCCCAACAGCCCTGGCGCGCTGGCCGGCATCTGTCGGTCGCTGGCCGAAGAGCGCGTGAACGTGATCGCGATGGCGGTCGAGTCGAGTGGCCAGTTGCGGCTCGTGGTCGACAATCCGGTGCGGGCGGCTGGCGTGCTCCGCGATCGGCATCACCAGGTCACCGAGGGTGACGTGCTGGTGGTGCCGATTGCGCATGGTCCGGGATCGCTCGCGCCGGTGTTGAAGCTGATAGCCGACGCCGGAGTCAACGTCGAGTATGCGTACGGCGCGGCGGCCGAGGCGAGCCCGGTTGCCGTGGTTGTCCTTGGCGTTGACGATGCGAAGCGCGCGGCGGCGGCGGCTGGGGTCTAGGAAGTAGCTATCAGCTTTCAGCGCTCAGCTATCAGCTCTCGGCCTGCACCTCAGCACCTCAGTACCTCAGCACCCCATCACCTCAGCACCCTTTAGAGCCTCCCGTAGCGCTGGGCCCACGAGCGCAGCGCCGCGCGGCGCTCGCGCGCTTCGGGCACCTCTCCGAGCCGATCGCACGGCCAGGGAAGACGGAACGTCCAGTTCTCCGCAGTGACCGTGGCCGGCTCGTTGATCCGGTCTCGCCACCCGAACACGTCCTGCACCGCGATCAGCAGAAGCTCTGAGTTTGACGCGAAGAGCGCTTCGAGGAGCGTATCCCTGACAGTTTGCCTGTAGGCCGCGTGCTCGATGCTCGTCTCGCCCGCGACTCGGCGGATGGACGGGAGTTCCACGATGCTCCGGCGATCGTCTTCCGAGGCGCGCTCCCACCAGACGGCTAGAGACTCGGTATCGTGCGTTCCGGACGCTGCGACCGAGCGAGCGGGGTACTCGGAGGGATCGCGAAAGGGCTGACCCTCGGTGTTCCAATCGCGCTCCCATCTCAGCACGCGAAAACCGGGAATGCCCAGGCGCGCCAGCGACTCGCGCACGAACTCGGGCACCGTGCCGAGGTCCTCGGCAATGATTTCTGCCCCCGGTTCTCGGAAAATGTCGAGCGTGCGTTCACCGAGCGCGAGCTGATCGCCGTCCAGGGCCGGTGTGAAAAAGGGCTCGCCGCCGTTTCGGGGCTTCGCGTAGGTCCGATACAAACCAACGAGGTGATCGACGCGGTATCCGTCATAGAGCGCGGCGCTGCGGCGTGCCCGATCTCGCAGCCAGTCGAAGCCGCCCGCTGCCATCACGTCCCACTTACAGACCGGCAAGCCCCAATCCTGGCCGGTCGCACTGAAGGCGTCTGGCGGCGCGCCGGCCGACGCGTCGAGTCGGAATTCGTCTTGTCGCGCCCACACGTCGGCACTGTCTCCGTCGACCATGAACGGCAGATCGCCAAACAGCGCCACCCCGTGGGTCCGCGCGGCCGCCCGCGCGGCCTGCCACTGGTCGGCGGCGAGCCACTGCAGGTACCCGAAGAAGAGCACATCGCGCGAGAGCTGCCGGCGCGCCGTCTCGAGCGCGTCGCGATCGTGTTCACGCAGGCCGGCCGGCCACTCGAACCAGGGCCGCTCGCCCTCGCGACTGTGAAGCGCCCGGAACAGCGTGTAGTCCTCGATCCACCACGACTGCTCGGCGAGGAACGATCTGAGCGCCTGCGCCCGGCTGCCGTCGAGGCGCCAGGCCGAGTCGTAGAAACGCTCGAAGGCCCGCGTGAGCGCGCGCTGTTTCAGCCGTCGAACCTCTGCGTAGTCCACCCGCGGTGCACCACGAACCGCTGCAAGGTCCGCAACGTCTTCGACGCCGAGCGAGGCCTCGCCCCCCGACGCTCGGAACTCCGGCACTTCCTGCAGGCGGATGAAGATCGGGTCGATGGCCATCGCGCTGATCGCCGAGTACGGCGACTGCTGGCCCGGCGCCATCTCGTTGAGCGGCAGCAGCAGCAGCACGCGTTGGCCGGCGTCGGCCAGCCACGCGGTCATCGGCTTCACGTCGCCGATGTCGCCGATGCCCCAGCTTGTGGACGAGGGAAACGAGAACAGCGGGATGAGGAGTCCGGCGCGACGGCCCTCAGCAAGGCTCATGGCCGTCGATCGCTTCTGTCGAAGCGCCGGAGTACGCGGTCGACGGCGTCTCCGAACAGCGGTTCCGGAGGGATCAGGCTGAGGACCAGAAACGACTCGCTCAGGAAATCGAAGAAGTACCCAGGATGCACCAACACGCTGTCCGCCGTGAGCAAGTCCAGCACCAGATCTTCTTCGGCCACGAGCGAGGGCACCTGCAGGACGGCATTCCACCCCCCGTCGGCCGGCAGGACGCGGCACGATGGTGTGTCGATCGCTCGCGTCTGAAGAGCGTGCAGGTTGGCCTTGACGCGGGCCTGGATCTGCCGCCGGACCCCACATCCCCGTTCGAGCAACTCCGCCGCGGCCGCCTGCACGGGCGTGGAGACCGACAGGTAGGTATCGCAGAGCAGCTCGAGCCGCTCGAGCGCGGCGCACACGGTCGCGTCGCCGCCGCTCACGGCCATCCACCCGAGCTTGACCTGCGGCAGGCCGATCGATTTCGAGAGTCCCCCGAGCGTGAACCCCAGGACATCGGTTCGGCCTGGCAAGTGCCCGCCCCGCTCCCTGGCACCGGAGACCAGTTCGTAGTCTGCGAATACTTCATCCGCGATGATCGCCACATCCGCCGACCGGCAGACGTCGGCGAGGCGGTCGAGCTCCTCCGGCGACATGAAGCTGCCGGTTGGATTGTTGGGGCTGACGACGAGGAGCGCCCGCGTGCGCGGAGACATTGCCTGCTCGACGCTGGACAGATCGATGGACCACGCGCCGTGATAGTCGAGAGTGTATGGCACGGCTTCGACCGCCTCGAGGCGCGTCAAATGCTCGAACAGCGGATAGCTCGGGGCGGGCACCAGCACTTCGTCGTGGGGATCGCACAGTAGCTTGAAGAGCAGCGAGTAGGCCTCGCTGGTGCTGGCCGTCAGCGCAATCCGGTCGGGCGAAACAGCGAGGCCGCGCCGGCCGAAGTCCGCGGCAATGGCGCGCCGTGCCTCGGCCAGGCCAAACGGGTCCGGAGCGTAGCGGAGCCCGCGCGGATGACCGAGAGGGGCGAGCAGGTCCAGCGGGTACTCGAAGCCCGCACGGGTCGGATTGGACTCCGTCAGGTCGACGAAGGGCCGCCCTTGCCGCTTGAGAGACCCCAGCGTCGTCGAGAGCAGGTTTGGCTCGAGACTCCGCGGGGTGCGGGCCGAGAACCTCACGGCAGTATTTCCACGCTTTCGATGACGTCGCCCTCAACGATCTGATCGATGACCTCGATGCCGTTCAGCACCTGAGCGAAGACCGTGTACTTGTGATCGAAGCGTGGATTGTCGACCAGATTGATGAAGAGGTGAGCCTGGTCCCCGGAGTCAGATGCGGCCCAGATGCCCACCGCGCCGCGGACGTGCGGCCACAGGCCCGCTTCGGCGTGCGTGGACAGAACCGTGCCAGCACGGATGTCGGCGGGGCCGATGCCCGCGAGGATCGCGTTCGGCACCACGCGAAACGCCTGACCGTTGTACGACCCGGCGGCTGCCTGCTGGGCGAAGCGGAGCACGGTGGCCGGCGCTTCCGCGGTGATGAGCGCCAGATCGAACCGGCCGAGCTCGCGGATGGTCACGCGAGCGCGAGGGCCGGACAGCCGGCGGAGGTCCGCGGCGTCGAGCGGCGTGGGCGTCGCGTCGCTGGTCGCCTTCGCCGCGCGCGGCGTTTCGTCGCGCCCCGCGGCCGCGATAGCGACGTTGGGGTTGGTGTCCGCCGCGAGCGTGTCGAGCGTCGTCCGATCCTTCAGAAGAGCCGCGGCACGCGCCGCATACAGGCGAAGCTGCCATCGAGGGGACTGGGCGAACGATTGAAGCGCCGACACGGCCCGCTCTGGCGCGGCGGAGGCCAGCGCGACAAGGGCGCGCGCGGCTCGAGGCCAACCCCGCGGCTCGGCCCCTCTGGACGCATCGTTCAGGGTGCGCTCGAGTAGCGCGATTGGCGATGCCGAACGGCAGGCCCCCAGCTGGTCGAGCGCCACGAGCGCGACTTCGGTCGCCCGGTCGGTCGCGGCGCTCATCGCTGCCGCACAAGCTGTGTCGAGGTCCCGGGCGCCGATGGCGTGCAGGGCTTCGATTCGCACCATCGCTGCCTGGTCGTGCAGCGCCTCCTCGACCGCGGCGCTGCCACGCCCGCCGGCCGCGGATGCACGCACGCCCAGACGACGCACTTGCGCATCCGGGTCTTTGAGGGCGCGCGCGACGACCACGTCGTCGACCGCGTCCGCGCTGATGAGGCTTTCGAGGGCGAGACGTCGGACTCTCGCATCGCGCAGCGGGTCCAATTCGGTTTCCGTGGCGGGCTCGACGACCAGGCTCTTGAGCACCTCGATGGCGCCGGCCCCTGGCGGGCGTAGCGACTGGTGGACGCGGACGAACACCTCGAGCGCTTTCGCGACGCCGAGGCGGTCCGCGACCGTGCGGGTCCGCGTGGCGGTGCCGAGAATGGCGCGTTCGGCGCGCTCGACCTCCGGCGCGCTCTTGTAGGGCAAGCGCGCGACGGCTTCGCACAGGGCCGCACGGACAGAAGCTTCGGCCTCCACGTCCAGGCGCGCAATCAAGGCGGCCTGTGCCGAGCCGATGGTCGTCGTTGCAGGCGACGCTTTCAGGTCCCTGACGCCCTGAGCAGCTTGCGCGACTGCGTTGGCCGCCTCGGCGCGGATCTCGGGGCGCGGCGACCGGAGCAAGGGCAGGACCTGGGAGATGAGTGATGGGCGCTCGAGCCGTCCCAGGGCGCGCACGGCCATCCGCGTCGTCTCTGGATCGCTGCGCAGGCCGGCCACGATCGCCGCCACATCCCTCGCGGTCGGTGCGCCTCTGTCTTCGGCCTGCAGGATGGCCAGCCGCCGGTCCGCTACTGGCTGCGCCTCTGCCCGTGAGGCGCCCGATGCCAGCACCAGCGCGACGGCGACCGACCAGAGGATGAGTGACTGTTCGCCGGAGGCCAGCATGCTGACGATTCTATAGCTGCACGCGCTCCTGGTGCCGGGCCACGTGAACTGGCCAGTGGCGATCCGACTCGACGCGCGCGCGCAGCGCCTCGAGCGGGGCCGGTTCGCCGTGCACGAGGTAGGTCATCGACGGCGGCCGGGAGAAGCCGGACAGCCAGCGCATGATTTCTCCTGCGTCGGCATGCGCGGACATCGAGTCCAGATGCTCGATGTGCGCGGCGACTGCAATGTCCCGCCCGTGCATGCGGAGTGTCTTCGCGCCATCGACGAGCGACCGGCCGCGCGTGGCGATGGCCTGGTAGCCGACGAACAGGACGGTGGTCTTCGGGTTGGGCAACCTGGCTTCGAGGTGATGAAGGACCCGTCCGCCGGTGGCCATCCCGCTCGAGGCGATGACGATCGACGGCCGATCCGAGGCCTGGAGTTCCTTTGACTGTTGCACCGACGAGACAGTCGTCATGCGTGTCGTGCAGAAGGCGCACACACCCCGCTCGACCGCCCCCACGTCGGGGTCGAGCTCGTCGGCCCGCTGCGCGTAGAACTCGAGCGCGCGTGCGGCCATCGGGCTGTCGACGTACACAGGCAGCACGGGAATTCGCTTTTCCTCCTCCAGACGCTTCAGCCAGTAGATGACTTCCTCCACCCGGCCGATGGCGAAGGCCGGAATAATCAGCTTGCCGCCCCGCGACACCGCCGCGTTGACGATCCCTGCCAACCGCGCGCCGCCATCGTCTGGTTCGTGGAGCCGATCGCCGTAGGTCGACTCGACGAGCAGGACGTCGGCGGCGTCGACCGGGGCTGGGTCCGGTAGAATGGGCCGGCCGTAGCGGCCGAGATCTCCGCCGAAAAGGACCGTCTTGTCCTCCAGCCTGACCCGCACGTAGGACGACCCGAGCAAGTGGCCGGCATTGATGAATTCTGCGTCGATTCCCGGCGCGATCGGGATGACCTGGTTGTAGGCGAACGGCTGCAGGCGAGCCAACGCGAGCTCCGCGTCGCTGGACGTGTACAACGGCAGGGCAGGGCGATGCTTGGAGTAGCCGTGGCGGTTGGCCGATTGGGCGTCCTCTTCCTGGATGTGCGCCGAATCGGGCAACACGAGAGAGCAGAGGTCGCGCGTTCCCGCGGTGCAGAACACCCTCCCGTGAAATCCTTGTGCGACCAGGCGCGGCAGGTAGCCGCAGTGATCAAGGTGCGCATGTGTGAGGACGACGGCGTCGATCGAGTTTGGAGGAACCGGCAGCGGCTGCCAGTTACGGTCCCGCAGCTCCTTAAGGCCTTGGAACAACCCGCAGTCGATGAGCACACGATGCGCACCGGTGTCGACGAGGTGTTTGGAACCCGTGACCGTGCCGGCGGCGCCGAGAAACGTGAGAGTGGACATCGGGTGACTATAACCGGGGGGTGAAGGCGGCGCTGCCGCCCGGTTCACCCTGCCGCCGGCGAGTTGGGAGGATTGTCTGAAGGTAAGTCCTGCGGGTACTGTGGCTTAAGCTCGATTCTCGGTCGGGCCAAGAGTTGCAGCCGGAATGGCGGCGATTTCCGGCAACTCGTCAAAAGATTGAACCGCAGACCGATTCGGATTATCTTGTCGCTTCGCTTGTACCGCGTGCCAAGTCTTTGAAGTCTGAACTCTCACATTGATCGGGCTAGAGTCTGGCTGACCAGATGATCAAATTCAGGAGACTGAGATGGCCGTAATTCGCGACATGATGCCGATGTTCGAGTTGTTCCAGCCGGCGAGCGTCGCCGACGCGGTGAGTCTGCTCGAGCGGCATGGGTCGGAGGCGTGGGTGCTGGCCGGCGGGATGGACACGTTCGACTGGCTCAAGGATCGGACCAAGCGCCCGAGCGTGGTGGTCGATCTGAGTCAGATCAAGGAGCTGCGGGGCATCCGGGAGAGCGGCGGGGGCCTGGAAATCGGGGCGATGACGCCGCTGACCGAGGTGGTCCGGCACCCGCTGGTGCGGGAGCGGTTCGGGCTGTTGATGGAC
>JBGPJH010000126.1:0-9171 GCA_041485305.1 Vicinamibacteria bacterium
GAGGCGCCCGCCCGGCAAGGCGCGAGGAGCGCGCATACCGGGTGTATGAAAGCGACGAGCAACGCAGCCCGGCGGGATGCATCGACGGCCACAAACGTCACCTTTATTCCTTTCCTGGCCCTAAGACGCGAGGCCCGAAAGAGAGGACGAGACGCGCGAGCATGACGTTGCGTGTGAGCGTGCTAGACCAGTCGCCGATTTCGCAAGGCATGACAGGCGGCCAGGCGTTGCGGAACTCGGTCGATCTAGCCCGGTGTGCGGACCAAGCCGGATACAGTCGCTATTGGGTGGCAGAGCACCACGGCACCCCCATGCTGGCCTGCGCCAGCCCCGAGGCGCTGATCGGGCCGATTGCATCCGCGACGAAGCGGCTGCGGGTCGGCAGCGGCGGTGTGATGCTGCCGCACTACAGCCCGCTCAAAGTTGCCGAGACCTTCAGCATGTTGAGCGGACTCTATCCGGGGCGCATCGACCTTGCGCTGGGGCGCGCGGCCGGCACCGATCCCCTGACCGCCCTCATGCTGCAGCGCGATAGACGGCAGGCCTCGCCGGACGATTTCCCCGACCAGCTCGCTGAGCTGCTGGCCCTGGTGCGCGACGCCGTTCCGACTGGCCATCGACTCAAGCGCCTGGCACAGCTGCCCGGGCGTCCCGAGCGGCCGGAGCCCTGGCTGCTCGGATCGTCCCCTCAGAGCGGGCTTTGGGCCGCGGAGCTCGGCCTGCCGTACGCTTTTGCCGATTTCATCAACCCCGGCGGCGCTCAGGTGGCCAGGCGGTATCGCGAATCGTTCGTGCCCTCGGGCGCACAGACCCTCCCGCAGGTTATCGTGGCCGTGTCGGCGCTGTGCGCCGAAAGCGACCGGGAAGCCGAGCGACTTGCGTCCAGCTCGCGCATGACGTTCACTCTGTTCCTGCAAGGGGAATTTATCCAGGTGCCGCCCGTTGACGTGGCCGTCCGCTTTCTCAGGGACCAGCCGGACGGGGATCACTTCTTCCCGCGGCGACGACGAGCGATTGTCGGTGCCCCGGCCGCCGTCCGCGCGAACATCGAGGAGGTCGCGGCCGAGTACGGAGCCGACGAAGTGATGGTCGTGACGATCACGTACGATCACGAAGCACGTCGTCGTTCGTACGAGTTGCTGGCAGCCGAGTTCGGGTTGGACCGCTGAGAGTCGACCAGGGCGTCTCGCGCTACTTCGCGTACTTCTCTGGATGCTCGTCGAATGTCCGCTTGCACGCCGGCGCACAGAAGTAATACGTCTTGCCTTGGTATTCGCTCTTGCCGACAGCCTTGTTTTCGTCAACCTGCATCTTGCAGACGGGATCGATCGCCATGTGCCTCCTTACAGTTGGACGCGCCGCAGCCTGAGCGCATTGCCGATGACGGACACCGAGCTGAACGTCATGGCCGCACCGGCCCATATCGGGCTGATCAGCGTACCGGTCAGCGGATAGAGCACTCCCGCGGCCACCGGTACGCCGACTGCGTTGTAGACCAACGCCAAGAAGAGATTCTGCCGGATATTTCGCATGGTGGCGCGCGACAATCGGAGGGCGCGGAGGATTCCGCGCAGGTCGCCCTTGACCAACGTGACGCCGGCGCTTTCGATAGCCACGTCGGTGCCCGTACCCATGGCGATACCCACGGCCGCTTCGGCAAGGGCCGGCGCATCGTTGATGCCATCGCCCGCCATGGCCACGACTCGCCCTTCACGCTGGAGCCGTTGCACCACGTCCCGCTTCCCCGACGGAAGCACTTCGGCGTGGACCTCGTCGACGTGAAGCCGTCTGGCCACGGCCGAGGCCGTCGTGGCGTTGTCGCCGGTCAACATCACCAGGCGAAGTCCCTCGGCATGCAGTTCGTTGACCGCTTGCTCCGCGGTGGCCTTGATGGGGTCGGCCACACCAATGAGCGCGGAAAGCGTGTCGTTCACCGCAAGATAGGAGACGGTCTGCCCCTCTCGCCGCAGCGCGTCTGCGCGCGCCCCCTCGCCGTTGAGGGAGATGCCGGCCTCTGCCATCAAGACGGCATTGCCGACGGCCGCCCTCATCCCGCCAACCACTCCGGTGACGCCTTTCCCAGGCTGGGCCTGGAATCTCTCCGCCTTTGGCACCGCGACGCCACGCTCGCGTGCGGCGGCGACGACCGCAGCGGCCAGGGGATGTTCGCTCGACAGCTCCAGCGCGGCGGCAATTCGGAGGGCGTCCTCCTCCGACCGGCCGTCCAGAACGACGAGCGACGTGACTACCGGCTTGCCCTCGGTCAGCGTGCCGGTCTTGTCGACGACAATCGTGTCCACCCGCTCGAGGCGCTGGAGGGCCTCGGCGTTTTTCACGAGAACACCCGCCGTCGCGCCGCGCCCGGTGCCGACCATGATCGCCATCGGTGTCGCCAGTCCCAGCGCGCAGGGGCACGCGATGATCAAGACCGCGACGGCGCTCACAAGCCCGCGCGCCAGTCGCGGCTCCGGACCCCAGACCGCCCACGCGATAAAGGCCAGAACAGCCACCAACAGGACGCCTGGAACGAAGTACGCCGAGATCCGGTCGGCCAGTCGCTGGATCGGCGCTCGGCTGCGCTGAGCTTCACTCACCAGACGGACGATCTGCGCGACGAGCGTGTCGCTGCCGACACGCTCGGCACGGAACACCAGCGTTCCCGTCGAGTTGATCGTGCCGCCAGTCACGCGTGCCCCGGGCTCCTTTTCCGCGGGAATCGGTTCGCCGGTGATCATCGACTCATCGATAACGCTGTGACCCTCGACCACGATCCCGTCAACGGGAATCCTTTCGCCGGGTCGCACGCGGCAGAGGTCGTCAACCCTCACCTCGGCAACCGGTACGTCCTGGTCGGTGCCGCGACGAACGACGCGAGCCATTCTGGGTGTCAAGTCCAACAGCTGTCTGATGGCCGTGCCAGTTCGGTGACGGGCTCGTAGTTCGAGAACCTGCCCGAGGAGCACGAGGGTTGTGATGACGACCGCCGTGTCGAAGTAGGTGTCCACGGCGCCGTGCATGAGAAACCCTTCCGGAAAGATGCCTGGCGCGACAGTACCGAGGGCGCTGTACACGTACGCAGACCCGACGCCGAGCGCGATGAGCGTGAACATGTTCGGGCTGCGATTGACCAGCGAGATCCACGCGCGCTCGAAGAACGGCCAGCCGGTCCAGAAGACCACCGGCGTTGCCAACGTCAGCCCCAGCCAGTTGGGGAGGGCAGGCCGAGCCATCAGCAGACGTCCACCACTGGCCATGTCCGCCATGGTGAACAGGAAGATCGGGGCGGCGAGCCCCGCCGCCACCGTTAGACGTCGGGTCATCCCGACGAGCTCCGGGTTCGGACCCTGGTCGAGGGCCACCCGGCGCGGCTCGAGCGCCATGCCGCAAATCGGGCACGGGCCCGGCGCGTCGCTCAGGACTTCGGAGTCCATTGGGCAGACGTACTCGACGGGCCCATCGCCACGGACGGTCGTGGGCGAAGATGGCCGGTCCGGCCCCAGAAACTCGAGGGGATTGGCCGTGAATCGCTCGAGGCAGCTTTCGGCGCAGAAAAAATACGTCGCGCTCTCGTGCGCGAACGTGCCGACGGCGTCTTTCTCTTCGATGGCCATTCCGCACACGGGGTCGACGTGGGTCATGATCGCCTTTCCTAATGATGTCACGATCGCTGCAGGGCGGTGTTTTTCGGCGCGAGATATAATTTTCGTCTTCCCCCATGCGCCTCGCGCGACACTACCTGGTCGTCGGCCGCGTTCAGGGTGTCGGCTTCCGGTTCTTCGCGTACGCGGCCGCGGCTCGGGAGGGCATTCACGGCTGGGTGCGGAATCTCTCCGACGGTTGCGTGGAGATCGTGGCCGAGGGCGAAGCGGAGGCACTCGGCCGATTCGAGCACCAGGTTCGGCAAGGACCTCGCGCTTCGTATATAGAGCGCAT
This sequence comes from Vicinamibacteria bacterium, assembly GCA_041485305.1. Taxonomy (GTDB): domain Bacteria; phylum Acidobacteriota; class Vicinamibacteria; order Vicinamibacterales; family CAVVIG01; genus JBGPJH01. The sequence goes on from JBGPJH010000126.1 coordinate 3,934, forward strand.
TGATGTTACCGACACGGGCGCGACAGGTCATGATTCGGGATTCGAGATTAGATAACCGCGGTACCCTCTGACGAACATGGAATACCTCAAGAGCAAGATCCGTCACGTGCCAGATTTCCCGAAGGCTGGCATCCTCTTCTACGACGTCACCACACTGCTCCAGGACCGGGACGGATTCCGCGCGGCGATCGACAGCCTGGTGATGCCCTTCAAGGACGAGGACATCGACCTCGTGATCGGCATCGAAAGCCGCGGGTTCATTTTCGGGTCGGCAGTCGCCGATCGCATCGGCGCCGGGTTCTCGCCCGTCCGCAAGCCAGGCAAGCTGCCGTCGACCACGATGCGTGCGACCTACCATCTCGAATACGGGACCGATGCGCTGGAGATTCACGACGACGCGGTGAGAGAGGGCCAGCGGGTGCTGATCGTCGACGATCTGCTGGCCACGGGCGGCACGGCGAAGGCCACCAGCGACCTGGTTCGACGCCTGGGTGGCGAGGTGTGCGCGCTCGCGTTTCTCATCGAGCTGGTCGAGTTGAAGGGCCGGGAGAAGCTGTCCGGCGACACGATTCATTCCGTCTTGAAGTACTAATTGGCCTCCCTTTTCGCCGCCATCATCGTCGCTGCCGCCCTCGTCTGGGGCGCGTTGCGGATTGCCCGGGAGCTGGCGTCGCGGAGAGACGCCGGCGGGGATCGGCTCGCGCAGCTGCTCGGCATCCTCGCCCCCGCCGTTGCGGCTGGCGACGACCCCCGCTCCGTACTGGCTTGGCAGCCCCTTGCGACCGCCGCCCGCCAGTTGTTTCCCAGCGAATTCGCCGCGCTCGACCGGGCCTGGGGAGCCACGTTTCCGTTCAGCCGCGACCAGATTCAGGCGGCGCACGCGCGCTGGACCGCCGAGTGGCTGGCATGGGAGGGCGCGCACGACGCCGAGTGCAAGTTGAAGACAGCGGCGGTCGAGCACGAACTGGGCGACCGCGCGACGACGCCGTATGGTCGCGCCAGCCTCGAGGCCATCGATCGGGAAAAGCTCGAGAAATACCAGCGCCGCTACGAAGAATACACGCGCGGCAGCAAGGCGCTCCAGGCCCTGTTCGACCGTCGATAGACCATCAACACCATCACGTACTTGGACTACAATTCGCACGAATCGGAGGTCCACATGCGCGTCATTGTGTTCACCGTCGTTCTCGCGCTGCCACGCCCCCCATCCCAGAAATGAGCCGCGGCCTCGGGTAACCATCCGGCGCGGGGAGTGAAACGGGAACGTGGACCCACGACGCTGGTTCAGAGAAGCCGCGAACGAGCCAAGCGCGGCTGGACGTTACCTCCAGTTGGCGACGGCCGGTCTGACGTTCACGCTGACACTGGCGATCCGCGTCAGGGGCATCGAGAGGCACTTCTGGATGCTGGGGGACCAGATTCGTGACTGGTCTATCGCGCTCGGTCCGATCGGTCAGCTGCCCCTCGTGGGCCCGCCGACACACGTCCATGGGTACACAATCGGTCCCGCGTTCTATTGGATTCTTTGGGCGATTCGCGTTGTGCTTGGGCCGTGGTTTCAGAACCTGCCCCACGCGGGCGGCATCGGCCACGCCGCGCTGCAGTCGGTCGCGGACGCCCTTCTCCTCGTCGCCGTGTGGCGTCGCACCGGTTCGCCCTGGATCGCGCTGACCTCCGTCGTGGTGCTCGCCACAGCGCCATTCGATCTGTGCTTGTCGGCGCTTGTTTGGAACCCGGTCATGGGCTCGACGCTCTCCAAGATGGCGATCGCGCTGGTGCTGCTCGACTGGCCCGGCGGCTCGGGCGCGCGCGTCGCACTGACGGCGGCACTGGCGTGGAGCGCCGTGCATGCGTATACGGGCGCGGTGTTTGTCGCAGTGGGCGTGTTCGCCGCCCTGCTCCTGGCGCCCTTCGCGCGCGGCAACCTCGGTGAGGTGCGTCGCAACCTCGTCATCGTCGCTGCCATCGTCGCCCTTCTCCAGGTGCCGTACGTCGCGCACCGGCTGTCGAGCCCCTCCACCAGCGCGATGGGCGCAGTGACCGGCAGCGTGGGACGAATTCTCTCAGGAAGCGACCGGCCGCAGTTCGCGAAGAGCCAGACCGGATATGCCGCGGCGTTCGACTTCATCGAGGTCTCTCCGTGGAGGCTCCCGTTTTCCGGGTGGGTGTTGATGGCCTGCGGCTTGATCCTGGCGTGGCGCTATCGCCGCGATCCGCTGGTCCTCAGCGTCACACTGATCCCCCAAGCCACGGCGATTGTCGGCTACGCGCTGTTTCTCGGCGGGTTGGATCACTACTACTATCTGTCGCTGATGCCTCCGGCCCTGCTCACGATCTTGCTGGTGGCGATCCCGCCAACGGGCCGCTTCGCAAACGTGATGGGCGTCGCGCTGTTGGTCGTCGCCGTCGCGATGGTTCCCTCGCGGATCCGCTTCGCGACAACCATGCACCGGCTACCGGAGTACGGCATCCTCGTGGACGGGTCGAGGAAGATTGCTGGCTTCCGACAGCCGATGCGCGCAATCAAGACGGAATTCAGCCTTCCGCCGACGAGCGATCCGGAGTTTGTCTACAGGATCCTGGGCGGTCGGATCGACCGTGCGTCCCCGTGGGTCGGTGTTGTGACGTCCGACGGGCGTGTTCTCTTCCGGACTGTCGGCCGCGAGTCGTGAGTTCGCCTCCACCGAGCCAATCGTCTACCGCGTAGCGCGTGTCTTGCCCGTTCCCGCCAGAGCGGCGATGTGATGGTCGGCTATCTCGTCGCGGCCAGCAGCTCCAACATGGCGGACGCCACCTCGGCCGGTTTTTCCCGTGGAAGGAAGTGTCCTGCGCCCGCGACGACACGGCGCGCGGCCAGGGAGGTGAACGACGCGCGCTCCTGCGGCGAGTCCGCCGCCGGCCGGGCGATCCCATCGTCGCCGCCATGCAGCACGATCGCGGGGATCTCGATTCTCGGGCGCAACGCCAGCCGTCGCTCCATGTCGGTGAAGCGCGCTTCTCCCGGCGCGTTACCGTACCGATGCCGGTACGAATGAATGACGACATCGACGAAATCAGGGTTGTCGAACGACCCGGCAGTGCGGTTGAACGTGTCGTCGCTGAAGTGCCAGGTGGGCGACCACGTCTCCCACAAGAGCCGGCAGATGCCGCGTCGATTGCGGTCCAAGCCGGCCCGCCCGCGCTCGGTGTTGAAATACCACTGATACCACAGCGCTCGCTCGGTCTCTGGCGCCGCAGGCGGCGCCGGCGCGACGGTGTTCTGGATCGTGTAGCCGCCGATGAGGACTGCCGCGCGCACACGGTGGGGATGGAGCGCGGCTACGATACCGGCCGCGCGCCCGCCCCAGTCGTAGCCGGCAACCGCAAATCGCGGAAGGCGGAGCGCGTCGGCGAAGTCGATGAGATCCTGGCCGATCGCCGCCTGTTCTGCCATGCGCGGCGCTGTGGCGTCGCGAAATCTCGTGGGTCCATACCCGCGCAGGTAAGGCACCAGCACACGGTATCCAGCCTTGACCAGCGGGGGCGTCACCTCATCCCACGCACGAACATCGTCCGGGAAACCGTGAAGAAGGATGACAGGGAAACCTCGGCTGTCTCCGTTGTCTTCGTAGCCGATGGTGAGCACCGGTGTTCGCATCATCTGAGTGACCGGCATTGCGATGGTCTGAGCCCAGGCGCGGCGCGCTCCGGCAAAGCCGCCCGCCAGCGCAGTGCCCACCAGCCCGGTCGCTTTGAGGAATCTTCTCCGACTCTTGACGCTCACTCTCTCCGACATGGTTGCGCCTACGCTCTCACCGCGAAATCTGGCCTACTGGGGTTAACGCTTAGTCTGCCACAACCACCCGGTCGCGCCCTTCGCGTTTGGCCCGGTAAAGCGCGGTATCTGCAGTATGGAGCAACGTTGCACTCGAGACCCCATGTCCCGGGAACGCAGCCACCCCCAGTGAAACGGTAATCTGCCCCAATTGCTGTCCATGGAACTGGACTGTCAGACGCTTCGCTTTCTCGCGCACCTGCTCGGCCCGCTGCTCGGTCACAGCCAGTGACGCAGTAGGCATAATCAGGGTGAACTCCTCGCCACCAAAGCGACACGCAATGTCTTCCTCCCGGATCTGTGTGCGCAGACATGCGCCGATGTCACGCAGTACCACATCGCCTGCCTCATGCCCAAACGTGTCGTTGAATCGTTTGAAGTGGTCGATGTCGAGCATGATGAGCCCCACTTGACCGTGGGCCCGCGCGGCGCGCTGCAGCTCGCGGATATACAGCGCACCATCCTCACAGCAGGGAACAGCTGGCGCGCCAGGCGGGCGACCACTGCGTAAGCTTCGTGTACGGTGAGACAGGCCTGAAGCAGATCGCCCATCTCCTTGAGCAAGGCGATGGACCGTGTGCGGTCGACCACGCGCTCCTCAAGCGAGGAAGCCAGCACCTGAAGTTCGGCTCTGCTTCTCCGTGCCTGCTCCAGGGCCATGCTCAAGCTGTTCGATCTCACGCGCGTCTCGTACTTCTTCGCGAAGGACAAGGTGACGTTCGCCGTCGTGAATGGCCGCGAGCACAGACGATAGGAAACATTAGGGCGAGAGAGGTGTTGACGTGTCTGTTCTCACATCAATCCGCAAATGGCTGGCTCCGCCTGTCTTTGAAGCCGATGAGGATAAGACGCGGGTTGCCAGTCTGCTCAATACGGTACTGCTGTTTCTCTACGCTACCCCGGTTGTGATTGCCGTCAACGTCATTTTTATCCCGGCCAACAGGCCTTTCGGACTGCCGGTCTCCGCGGTGCTGATAGGGACGCTGTCAGCGATGGAGTACTGCATGCGCCGGGGTTACGTGCGCACCGTGAGTCTCGTGGCCGTTACATTCCTGTTGACATTGATCGCGTTCCTGGCCTATCTCGCCGGGGGCGAGAGCCGTCCGCTGAATATCTACTATGCGATGGTCATCGTGAGTGCCGGGCTGTTATTGGGAGGGCGCAGCGCCATTGTGTCGGCCGTCGGCAGCGCAGTGGTGGTCGGAGCCATGACGTATGCCGGGGCATCGGGTTTAATTGCGCCCCAAACACAAGCGCCGACGCTGGCAGTTGGTTCGCTTACCTACGCCGTGGGGTTCGTGTTGATTGGGGTCGTGCTGCGGCTGGCCTCGAACAGCTTGAGGATGGCCCTGGAGCAGGCACGGAGAAGCAGAGCCGACCTTCAGGTCATCATGCTCGACATCGACCACTTCAAACGATTCAAC
>JBGPJH010000127.1:0-9153 GCA_041485305.1 Vicinamibacteria bacterium
CTGGCCGTCGAAAACAACCTCGAGATCATCCCGGTCATCAACAAGATCGACCTGGCGAGCGCGCAGCCCGAAGAAGCGCGGCGCCAGATCCAGGAGATCATCGGTCTGGACGGTTCCGGCGCGATCCTGGCCAGCGCCAAGGAGGGGACGGGCGTGCCCGAGATCCTCGAAGCGATCATCGCGCGTCTGCCGCCGCCCGGCGGCAATCCGGACGCGCCGCTCAAGGCCCTCATCTTCGACTCGCGGTACGACCCGTACCGGGGTGTCGTGATCGTCATCCGCGTCATCGACGGCGTGATCCGGAAGGGCATGCGGATCCGACTGATGGCCCAAGGGCAGGACTTCGACGTGGAACAGCTCGGCATTTTCACGCCGAAGGCTGTGACGGTCGACGAGCTCGGGGTCGGCGAAGTCGGCTTTCTCGTCGCCAACGTCAAGAAGGTCAGTGACGCGAAAATCGGCGACACGGTCACCGAGGCAGCCCGCCCCACCTCGGAGCCGTTTCCGGGGTTCAAAGAGCTCAAGCCGATGGTCTTCGCCGGGCTGTACCCGGTCGAGGGTCACGAGTATCCGGAGCTGCGGGACGCGCTCGAGAAACTGCGGCTGAACGACGCCTCGTTCTTCTACGAGCCGGAGACGTCGGTCGCGCTCGGCTTCGGTTTCCGGTGTGGGTTCCTGGGTCTGCTGCACATGGAGATTGTCCAGGAGCGGCTCGAACGCGAGTTCGACATGGACCTGGTCACGACGGCTCCCGGTGTGTTGTATCGGGTGACGACGACCGACGGCGAGGTCCAGGAGATCGACAGCCCCGCGAAGCTGCCGGATGCGGGCCGCATCGCCACGATCGAAGAGCCGGTCATCACGGCGATGATTCTGACGCCGGCCGAACATGTCGGCGGTATTCTGCAGCTGTGCCAGGACAAGCGTGGCGTCCAGAAGGCGCTCGAGTATCTGGCATCCGACCGCGTGCTGATTACCTACGAGCTGCCGTTCAACGAAGTCGTGCTGGACTTCTACGACAAGCTCAAGACACTTTCGCGCGGGTACGCGTCGCTCGACTATCATGTGACGGGTTACTGGCCCTCACCCCTCGTCAAGCTCGACATCCTTGTCAACGGCGACCCGGTCGACGCGTTGTCGACCATCGTCCACCGCGACACGGCGTACGAGCGAGGGCGCGCGCTGGCGTCGAAGATGCGGGAGCTCATTCCGCGCCAGATGTTCGAGGTCGCGATTCAGGCGGCCATCGGCGGCCGGGTGATCGCGCGGGAATCGGTCAAAGCGCTTCGGAAGAACGTGCTGGCGAAGTGCTACGGCGGCGACATCACGCGCAAACGCAAGCTGCTCGAGAAGCAGAAAGCAGGCAAGAAGCGCATGAAGCGGGTGGGCCGGGTGGAGATTCCGCAGGAAGCGTTTCTGGCCGTGCTGAAGATGGGGACCGAAAGCGACGGCTGATGCCCTGGCCGGTGCGGGGCGGCCTCACGAGCACTGAAGACGATGGCTGAGACAACGTTCAGGAAGTCGACGATTCGCGAGTATTTCGAATCGATCGTGATCGCGGTCATTCTCGCCCTGTTCATTCGGACGTTCGTCGTGCAGGCGTTCAAGATCCCGACCGGATCCATGGAGAACAACCTCCTTATCGGCGATCACCTGCTCGTCAACAAATTCGTCTTCGGTCCGAGCCCATCCCTCCTCGAGCGGACGCTCTTGCCAGGCGGCACCATGCGACGTGGAGACGTGGTGGTCTTCAAGTACCCCGAAGAGCCGGACCGCGACTTCATCAAGCGCGTCATCGGTCTGCCCGGCGAATCGATCGAGCTGCGCGAGAAGAAGGTGTACATCAACGGGCAGCCGCTCGAGGAGCCCTACGTGCACTTCCTGCAGCCGCCGGGCAGCGAATCGGAGAAACACGAGGTGACGTCGTTCGACGTGCGCGAGCGCTATGGCCCCGTGGTCGTTCCGCCGAATCAGTACTTCGTCATGGGCGACAACCGTGACAACTCCCAGGACAGCCGCTATTGGGGGTTTCTCCCGCGCGGGTACGTCAAAGGCAAGGCGCTGGTCATCTACTGGTCGTACGAAGCCGGGCGCGAGGACTACCAGGACCAGAGCGCGGGTGCCACGCTGAAAGGCTTCGCCTCGGTCGTCGTGCACTTTTTCACGCGAACGCGCTGGGACCGCTTGCTGCACCAGATCCGATGATCCGTTTCGCGGTCAGACTCGCCGTGGCCGCCTTCCTCGCCAACGCGGCGTACCGGATCGGCTCGGAGTACTTCGCTCACGTCAAGTTTCGCGGTGCGGTCAGAAACACCGTGGTGCTCACGGCGAAAACCGACAACGAACTGCGACAGAGCATCATGGCGCTGGCTGCCGAGCACGACGTCCCGCTGGCCGAGGACCATCTGGCAATCCGCCGGGACGGCCACCACGTGTTCGTGCAGGGCTCGTACAAGAAACGGATTGACCTGCTGCCGCTCTACGAGTACCCATGGCGATTCGAGATGTCCATCGAGGCCCCAACGCCGCCGCCCTCAACAGAGACGCCACGAGCACGCTAAGGGACTTGGCCTCAGCGCTCTCGCCGAGACGCTGGATGTTCGCCACAGGCAGCGAGACGCTGGCGGACGAACGCCTCCGACGCGCCCTGGACGATAAGGCGCTTATGACGGCTGCGATCCCCGCTCGTCAGTTGGATCGCCGCGCGCGGCACGTCCAGCAGTTCGGAGAAGAAGCGAATCAGTGCCGTGTTAGCGGCACCGTCCACCGGTGCGGCCGAGAGACGCACCACCAAGCGGCCGTCTCGTTCGCCGGCAGGCTGAGTACGTGAGGCTCGAGGGACAACGCGAACGTCTATTTCGACGCCCCCGGCGGTCTGCCGAATCACCTAACGAAGCTTTTCCTGTAGCTCCGACGCTTTGTCCCCTTGTGAGTCCGCGTGGCGCGGACGGTGGAGAACGACCTTGTCCTCCTGGTCGTTGGTTCCGGGTTCGCGGACGAACTCGAGGGTGCTCTGCAGCGTCTGGATGGTTGTCTCGATGGCCGTCTCCGCGTCTCGGCGCTGCTCTCTGAGGCCGTCAATCTGGCGTTGAACGTCTTCGAGCCGCGCCTGCGCCTTCTCGATGATCAGCTCCGACCGGGTCTGCGCGTCGTGCAGAAGCCGGCGCGACTCTTCGTCCGCCTTCGCGAGGATCCGGCGCGACTCCTCGTCGGCCTTGGTGACACTCCGCCGCGCCTCCTCTTCCGCCTTGCCCAAATTCCGGCGTGATTCCTCTTCCGCCCTGGCGAGGCCTCGGCGCGCTTCGTCTTCGGCTTTTGTTTTGACGTCCTCTCTCAGTTTCTCGATCGAAGCCTCGGCGTCTCGGCGTCTCAGCTTCAACGCGTCAACCTGACGCTGAATCTCTTCGAGCTTCGCCTGCCCCTTTTCGACGAGCTGTTCCGATTTGTTCTGCCCCTCGTGCAGAATCCGGCGTGACTCTTCTTCCGCATTCGCCTTCATGTCGTCGCCGAGCTTCTGGGCATTCATCAGCGTTGCCTTCAGCGTCCGTTCGTGCTGCCGGTACTCGTTGACGACGCCCTCGAGGCCGTTGAGCTCTTGTCGAAGCCGGTCGGCCTCGCGTAGGGCCTGCTCGTAGTCGTCGGCGACCGCCAGCAGGAACGAGGTGACCTCGACTTTGTCAAAGCCCCTAAGGGCTGTCCGGAAACGCTGTTGTCTCAGATCAAGGGGGCTTACATTCATCGGAAACTCCTCGCGCGATGCCTCCAATTATATATGTATCGGCCGGTCGGGCAGTTTCCCGCCTTCCCGGGGATCTACTGCCCGCCGCGCTCCCCGAAAATGGCCGATCCGACCCGGACGAGGGTCGCCCCCTCCTCTACCGCGATTTCAAAATCGTGGCTCATGCCCATCGAGAGCTCCCCAAGCATCGTCTGGTCGAGGCCCTGGGCTAGAAGGTTGTCGCGAAGCCTTCTGAGGGCTGCGAAATAGGGACGGGCCTGTTCGGGGTCCTGCACCGCTGGAGGGAGCAGCATGAACCCCCGCATCCGGGCGGCGCGGCAGGCGGCTGCGACCGTCAGGATGGCAGCCAGGTCCTCGGGGGCCGCGCCGTATTTTGTCGGCTCGTCGGCGAGGTCGACTTGCACGAGCACCTCGACCGTCCGCCCCACGGCCGTGGCGGCCTCGTCCACTTTCCTGAGCAGGGACGCACCGTCGATGGAGTGAATCGTGTGGAAACTGGATGCAGCCTTGCGCACTTTGTTGGTTTGCAGATGACCGATCAGATGCCAGCGCAGCGGCAGCGAAGCGGTAGCGGAGATTTTCGGCAGGGCCTCTTGAACCTTGTTCTCCCCGAAATCGATCTGTCCCGCCTTGCTGGCGGCCCTGACGTATTCGACTGGGAACGTTTTGGAGACGGCGACGAGCCGGACCGACGAGGGCTCGCGTCCGGCCCGACCGGCAGCGCGGGCGATCCGATCGCACACGCCGCCCAGCCGGGCTTCGAGCGACACGGAATCGAGCACTATTTCTTCAATTGGGCCAGCAGCGCCTTCGCGGTCGCGGAGTTGGGTCCCTCGGGTGCCAGCTTGACGTAGCTCTCGAACTCCGCTGCCGCCCCCTGCATGTTGCCTTCGTTCACCAGGGCCATGCCCAGCTGATAGTGCGCCTCGGCGTGATTGGGATTCGCCTGGACGGCGCCTTCGAACGCTTTCTTGGCGTCGGGGATCTTGCCCGCATTCCACAGGATGACGCCCTGGTTGAATAGCGCGTCGGCGTTGCCGCCGATTCCAGAGGCCGACCCACCAAACTGCGTGGCCTTAGCGCTGGCCTCGGCAGCCTGATCGAATTTTCGCTGAGCGTTGTAGATCGTAGCCAGGCCACCGTATGCCGATGCATCGTCGGCCTTGATTTCGATCGATTTCTTGTATGCCGCTTCAGCCTGGTCCCACTCCTTCTTCTGCGCGTGGCTGTACCCGACGTTGTTGTAGCACTCGTTGCAGGTCGCGTTCGCAGCGATGGCCTCGTTAAATTTCGCAATCGCCTCGTCGTGCTTCCCGGCCTGACTGAGCGCCACGCCTTCGTTGAACACCCTGCGCAACTGGTTTTGCGTTTCCCGGCCGGCGGTGCTCGCGGCGACGCCAATCACAAGTTCGAGTTTGGTCGGCTGGCCGACCCGCACCTGGATCGCCGTGGGCTGCGCGGCGAGCTTGTCCTTCTCGGCCGCCACCGTATACGCGCCGGAATTCAGACCGATCTGGATGAATTCGCCCTTCTTGTTGCTCTTGGTCTCGAAACGTCGGCCCGTGCCGGTCGCTTCGATCGTGACCTTGGCGCCATCAACGGGCTGTCCTTTGTCGTCTTTGACGATGCCTGTGACCGTGCCAGAAGACTGAGCGGCGGAAGGCACCGCAGCGGCGAGGGCGGCGGCGATCACGACGATCAGGACCCAGGGCGCGCCTGAAATTCGGCGGACCATACATTCCTCCTCGGAAAGAAGTATCGATTGCAAGGTAATTTGCTATTTTACACGATCGAGAAAGAAGCGTTCGACGGCCGCCAAGTCGTCGACGACCGGGGTGGGCGGGAGCGACGCCATGAAACGCCGCCCGTATCCCCTGGTCTTCAGCCGCGGATCGAGCACGGCCAGCAGCCCGCGATCGCTGCGGTGCCTGATGAGCCGGCCGAGACCCTGCAGGAGCGTCAGGATCGCCACGGGCACCTGGTACTCCTCGAAAGGCCGGCCTCCGCGCGCGCGGATCGCTTCGATGCGCGCGGCGGTAATTGGGTCGCCCGGTGACGCGAAAGGCAGCTTGTCCACCACGACACAGCTCAAGGCTTCGCCGACGACGTCCACGCCCTGCCAGAAGCTGGATGTGGCGAGCAGGACACTGTGCGGCGTCTCGCGGAACTGCCTGAGCAACTGCGAACGCGGCGCGGTGCCTTGAACGAAGATCGGATACTCGAGCGCCATCTCCGAGATCGCCTGAACGACGCGCAGGGTGGCGTAGCTCGTGAACAGCACGAACGCGCGCCCCCGGGTTTTCTTGAGGATCTCGACGACCTGCCGTCCGGCGGCAACCGGGAAATCGGGCGATCCCGGGTCGGGCATCCGGGGCGGCAGGTAGAGGATCGACTGCCGCGCGAAATCGAACTCGGAGGGCAGACGGACGGTGTCGGCGCTGCCGACGCCGAGGCGGTCGCGGATGTACTCGAAGGTGCCGTCCACGGTGAGCGTGGCGGACGTGAGGACGGTCGTTCGCATCCGGTCGAGCAGTAGCTCCCGGACGATGGAAGAGACGTCAATCGGCGCGGCGCGAAGGAAGATGCCTTTGCCGCGGAATTCGACGAAGTGCACGTAGGAGGGGTCCGTCGCCCGAACGAGGATGCGAAGCTCGTCGCGAATCTCCCCAGCGCGACGGATCAGGGCGGCGCGATCGTCGGTCGGCGAGGACTCGTCCTGGCTCTCCACCCTACCGCCCTCCGACAAGGCCAGCGCGGCCTGCACACGATCGAGTGCGCCGACGAGGTTGGCGGCCGTCTCGTGGGTCTTCTCCAGCGATTCGGCGGTTGCGCGGACGCGCTCTTCACGGCCGCCCGCGGCGCCCCACGGCTGGTCCGCCGTCGCCGTCCTCCAGCCTGGGTTTCGGGCCGCAACGTCTCCTTCGCGCGTACCGCGGTGTGCGAGCGCCAGCTCGGTGAAGAACCGACGAGCGTGATCGCGCACCTCGGCGAGCGCCTTCAGGATCCGATCTCGCCCAGGTTCGTCGACGGCCTCACCTCGCGTGGCGTGTGCGCCTGCCTGGCGCGTCGGCCGGGCCGACTCGGCCTGCGCGAAGCGCTCGGCGTCCCGCGCGAAGTCCTCCAGTCTGTAGTTGCTGATGGAAAACCCGAAGTATTGAGTGGCGACGTCTTCGAGCTGGTGGGCCTCGTCGATGATGGCGTTGCTGCAAGCCGGAATCACCTCACCAAACGCGTTGTGGCGGACCGCCGCGTCCGCACACAGCAGATGGTGGTTGACGATGACCACGTCCGAGGCGGCCGCCCGCTGCCGCATCCGCGTGATGAAGCAGTCGTCGTAGCGCGGACACTCCGACCCCAGGCATGTTTCCGCGGTGGCGGCCACCTCGTTCCAGAACGGCAGATCCTCGGGAAGATCTTCGAGCTCGGCGCGATCGCCGGTTTCGGTGCGAGCGGCCCAGTCGCTCAGGATCGGCAGCAGCACATCGTGGACGGCTCGCGGGAGCAGTTCCCCGCCTGCCGGGGCCGAGCCGGAGGGCCCACCCCCCTGCTCGTTCAACTGGTCGAGCCGGTGCAGGCAGAGGTAGTTGGCGCGGCCCTTCATGTAGGTCGCGGTGAACGGGACGTCGAGCGCCCGCTGCAGTGTCGGGATGTCTTTGAAGAACAGCTGCTCCTGGAGGTTCTTCGTGCCGGTCGACACCAGCACGCGCTGGCGGCTGAGGACGGAGGGAACCAGATACGCGAGTGTCTTGCCGGTACCGGTGCCCGCCTCGGCGAGCAGGACGCCGCCATGCTCGAACGCGCGCGCGACCGCCGCCGCCATCTGGACCTGACCGGGACGGGGCTCGAATTCCGGGATCGCACGCGCGAGCGCGCCGTCGGGGCGGAAGACCTCGGTGGTCAGGCCTTCGAGTCCGGATACAGTGGGAACTTCCGGCACAGCTTCTCGACTTCAACCCGCACCATCGCCAGGGCGTGCTCGTCGTCGGGCGTCCTGAGCGCCCGCGCGATGAGGTCGCCCACGATGTCCATTTCTGTCTCGCGCATGCCGCGCGATGTGATCGCAGGCGTACCGAGGCGAACGCCGCTTGCAACCAACGGGGGGTTCTGATCGAAAGGGATGACGTTTTTGTTCACCGTGATCCCGGCCTTTCCGAGCGCGGCTTCGGCCACCTTGCCAGTCAGGCCTCTCGTGAAGACATCAACGAGCATCAGGTGGTTATCGGTGCCGCCGCTGACCAGCCTGAAGCCCGCGTCGGAGAGCACCCGGGCCAGACGGGCCGCGTTGGCGACGATCTGCCGCTGGTACACGCCGAACGCCGGCTCGGCCGCCTCCTGAAAGCACACGGCTTTTGCCGCGATGATGTGCATGAGCGGCCCGCCCTGGACGCCCGGAAAGACGCTGCGGTCGAGATCTTTGGCGTATCGGTCGCGGCACATCACCATGCCGCCACGCGGCCCGCGCAGTGTTTTGTGCGTCGTGGTCGACACGAAGTCGGAATGGGGCACCGGACTCGGGTGGATTCCCGCCGCGACCAGCCCGGCGATGTGGGCCATGTCCGTCAGAATCGCGGCGCCGACGCGGTCTGCCGTCTGACGAATCCGACCGAAGTCGATCACGCGCGGGTACGCGCTCGCGCCAACGATGATCAACTTCGGCCGCCGCTCGTCGGCGAGCCGACCGAGTTCGTCGTAGTCGATTCGTTCGTCCTCCCGCCGCACGCCGTACTGAACGATTGTGTACAGCTGTCCCGAGAAGTTGAGCGGATGCCCGTGGGTCAGATGTCCGCCGTGCGCCAGGTTCATTCCGAGGACGGTGTCGCCTGGCTTGAGGATCGACATGTAGACCGACATGTTGGCCTGCGCGCCCGAATGTGGCTGGACGTTGACGTGGTCGGCTCCAAACAGCGCCTTCGCCCGCGCGATGGCCGCCCGCTCGGCCACGTCGACGAACTCGCAGCCGCCGTAGTAGCGGCGGCCCGGATATCCCTCGGCGTACTTGTTTGTCAGCACGGACCCGGCCGCCTCGAGTACCGCCCGGCTGACGAAGTTCTCCGAGGCAATCAGCTCCAGCCCGCGGTTCTGGCGGTCGCGCTCGTTGCGAATCGCCTCGGCAATGTCGGGGTCGGTCTCGGCGAGAGTCCGCCACATGAGGATCGTGCTGGTTTCGGTGGACATGTCTTCGCTTGCCGCGGCCCGTCGTGAAAGTCCAGCCTGGATTCAGGCCCCAGCTGGGCTGCCGCCGTGGGGACCCCGTTCGGCCGGCCGATCCATCGCGGCGGGCTGCGTGGCTCCTTCCTCAGATGCTCCCGGTGTTCTCGGACGTTGCGCCTTTGCCGGCCAGGTGCATCGCGCCCGGTACCACCGTGGGGGCTGCTACGCCCGCAGCCCCTCGGCCTGCCGAATCTGGTCGATGC
>JBGPJH010000128.1:0-9094 GCA_041485305.1 Vicinamibacteria bacterium
AGCGGCCCGTAGGCGATACTTAGAGGATGTCTCACGACGTTGCCACTCTAGCGGGTCAGCACTGCCCGCAGCAGGCGCATTCGCTCAGTGAAACGGCTGACTTCGACTTCGGTCCCTGCGGGATTGATTCTTGATGTCGCGCCTTCTCTACTTCGATTGTTTCTCGGGGATTTCCGGCGACATGGTGCTCGGCGCCTTTCTCGACGCCGGGCTGCCGCTGGATGACTTGAAGGCCGCCCTGGGGAGCCTCGCGCTCCCGGACTGCGACATCGCGGCAGCGCGTGTGCTCCGCGCCGGCGTCTCGGCGATCAAGTTCCATGTCTTCGAGGATGCGCGGTTGGAAGGCAGCGGTCCGACAAAGGGCGAACCTACCCTTACGGGCCACGACCACGTCCGTGGCGACGACGACCACGGGGCCCACGACCACGACCATCATGGTCATGATCACGAGCATGGTCAGCATTCCCCCGATCACCATCCAGATCCTCATGGCCACCGTCAGGGACTTCACCATCCCCACCGGAACGTGGCGGAGATTTTCACGCTCATCGACCGATCCGCGCTCTCGTCGGAAGGACGCCGCCGGGCGAAGGCTCTGTTCCAGCGTCTGGCCGAGGCCGAGGCAGCGGTTCACCAGATGCCGGTGGAGCAGGTCCACCTCCACGAAGTCGGCGCTCTCGACTCCATCATCGACATCGTCGGCGCGGTGTTTGCGATGGAATGGGCCTGCGTGGATGACATCGTGTGTTCGCCGCTCAATGTCGGGGGGGGAACGGTGAGTTCCGCACACGGGCTGTTTCCGGTGCCGGCTCCAGCGACGCTCCGCCTGCTCGGCGATGCGCCTGTGTACGGCGGTACCGTGCAGAAGGAGCTCGTCACTCCGACCGGCGCGCTGATCGCCACGTCGTATGCCTCGTCGTTCGGAGCCGTCCCGGCAATGTCGATTGAACGGGTCGGCTATGGTGCCGGCGACCGTGACAATGCAGGAACACCGAACGTGCTCCGCATCCTCATCGGCCGCGCCACCACCCCTCCGCCGGGCGATCGGGTCGTCGTCATCGAGTGCGAGATCGACGACATGAACCCGCAGTTGTTCGGGTCGGCCATGGAGCGGCTGTACGCGGCTGGGGCGCTCGAGGTGTTTTACGTGCCGGTGCAAATGAAGAAGAACCGGCCCGGAACCCTGTTGACGGTCGTGGCGCCGCCCGAGCTCCGCCCCGCCATCGCCGAGGTGATCTTCCAGGAGACCACCACGATCGGTTTCCGCCACCACGAGGTCGAGCGCGAGTGCCTGCGGCGGGAGATCGTCAGTATCGAGACGCCGCTCGGCCCGGTACGATTCAAGCTTGCCTGGCGCAACGGACGTGTGATCAACGCGGTGCCCGAGTTTGAAGACTGCGCGGCGCTGGCACGGACCCACAACCGGTCGGTCAAGGACGTCCAGGCAGTGGCTGCCCGGGCCTATGGCGCGCACCATCCGCATGAGAGCCCGCCGCTGTGAGCCGCTTCTACATCACCACGCCGATCTACTACATCAACGCGGAGCCGCATCTGGGCCACGCGTACACGACGATGGTTGCCGACGCCGTGGCGCGGGCGCATCGGCTCATGGGCGAAGAGGTGTATTTTCTGACGGGGACCGATGAGCACGGCCAGAAGGTCGAACGTGCTGCCCGGAAGGCCGGGCTGAGCGTCGGCGAGTTTGCCGATCAGATCTCGCAGAAGTTCCGCGATCTGCTTCCCGCGCTCAACATCTCGAACGACGACTTCATTCGCACAACCGAGGGGCGGCACCGCGCGGGGGCACAGGCACTGTGGCGTCGCGTGCGAGACCGGGGGTTCATCTACAAGGGCAAGTACGAGGGGTGGTATTGCACGGTCGACGAGGTGTTTGTCCCCCAGAAGCAACTCGACAACGGCCGGTGTCCGATTTGCGGCAGCGCGGTGGAACGCATTGCCGAGGAGAGCTATTTTTTTCGCCTGTCCGCGTTTCAGCAGCCCTTGCTCGAGCACTATCGGCAGCACGCGGACTTCGTCACGCCCGCCGTTCGCCGCAACGAGATGCTCGCGTTTCTCGAAGCGGGACTCGAAGACCTCAGCGTCAGCCGGACGTCGTTCGCGTGGGGCATTCCGGTCCCGGACGACCCTGCCCACGTCATGTATGTCTGGTTCGACGCCCTGACGAACTACATGACCGCGGTTGGCTACGGCACAGAGGGGCAGGCCGAGGCGGAGAGGTTTGCGAAGTTCTGGCCCGCCGATGTGCATCTCATCGGCAAGGAGATTGTCCGGCAGCACGCCATCTATTGGCCCGCGTTCTTGATGGCCGCTGAGTTGCCGTTGCCCCGTCACATCATGAGCCACGGGTGGTGGCTCATGGAGGGTGCCAAGATGTCGAAATCGCGGGGCAACGTGGTCCGGCCCGACGAGTATGTCGCGCGATTCGGCCTCGACGCCGTTCGCTATTTTGTGTTTCGGGAAATGGTGTTCGGCCAAGACGCCAACTTCGGCGACGAGGCGCTGTTGACGCGTTACAATGCCGACCTCGCGAACGACTTGGGAAACCTCGTCAGCCGGGTGACCACGATGATTCACCGGTACTGCGAAGCAGTGGTGCCGGCGCCGGACCGAGGGCTTGAGGTGCGCGCCGCCGAACGCGAGCTGCGGGCGGGGGTCGAAGCGCTCATCGAAAGCGTCAAGAGCTCGATACGCTCCTTTCAACTGAGCTCCGCGCTGCGCAACGTGTGGGACGTCATCGCCGCGACGAACCGCTACATCGTCGCTCGGGAGCCGTGGAGGTTGGCGAAGGCGGCGGGCGGCCATGGGGAGCTCGACACGGCGCTGTATACCACCGCCGACACCTTGCGGGTGATCGCGGAACTCATTCGGCCCTTCATGCCGCACACGGCTCGGCGGATGCTGGGCATGCTGGGCGTCCCCATCGATGACGCGTCGTGGAGGGTGCTTCGGCCCGGGACGCTGGTCTCCGGCACGAGGCTTGGCGAGACCGGTGCGCTCTTTCCGCGCATCGAGCATTCAGTGGAGGAGCTTCGACAAATGGCCGCCGACACCAACGAGCCAGCCGGCCGCGCAGCGCCGGTACCAGGTTCTCCCGCACCGAGTTCAGGTGCCGCAGCCCCCAGCCCCACGGCGCCGGGCGGCCGTCCCGCGGACCTGCTGTCGTTCGACGACTTCATGAAGGTCGAGCTCCGCGTGGCCAAGGTGCTAACTGCCGAGCGGGTGCCAAAATCCACCAGGTTGCTGAAGCTGTTCGTGGATACCGGCGTGGACCAGCGCACCATCGTGGCGGGAATCGCCGAAGCATACGAGCCTGCGTCGCTGGTCGGACGGTCGGTCGCCATCGTGTTCAACCTGAAGCCCGCGAAGCTGATGGGGGTCGAGTCGAACGGGATGGTGCTGGCGGCGAGTCCTGAGGGCGGCAAACCGATGCTCGTCGCCTTCGATGAGCCGCCGCCGCCGGGCACGAGAATCCGGTAGTCGTCACGGTAGGCGAGTTGCTCATCGACTCCCACTGTCACCTCGCAGACGAGGCCTTCAGCGCGGATCTCGACGCGATCGTTGCTCGCGCGAAAGACGCGGGGGTCGAACGCGCGCTCGTCATTTTAGAAGCCGCCAACGTGCGCGAGGCGGCGCAGGCCCGACGCGTCGAGTCGCTCTGGCCCGAGACGCGCGTGTCGATTGGCGTGCATCCCCACGTCGCGCACGAATACGCGGACAGCCCGGGCCGGGCCCTCGAGGTGGTTCGCGATCAGACGGCGACGACACCGTCGGCACGGGCCATTGGCGAAGTCGGTCTCGACTACCACTACGACTTTTCTCCGCGTGACGTACAGCAGCACGTGTTTCGTGTGCAGGTGCGCCTCGCCCGCGAGCTCGGGAAGCCGTTGGTCGTCCACACGCGGGAAGCCGACGAGGACACCCTGCGCATCCTGCGCGAAGAAGGCAGAGGGCTCCTTCAGGGCGTGCTGCACTGCTTCACGGGGGACGCGGCGCTGGCGCGCGCCGCGCTCGACCTGGGGTTCTACATCTCGTTCGCGGGCATCGTGACCTTCCCGAAAGCCTCCGACCTGCGCGAGACCGCAAAACTGGTACCCCTTGACCGCCTTCTGGCTGAGACCGACAGCCCGTTTCTCGCCCCCGTGCCGTTCCGCGGCAAGCGCAACGAGCCGGCCTATGTGGTCCGGGTCGCCGAAGCGCTCGCAACGGTCCACGGGGTCAGCGTCCCTGAGCTTGCCCGGTGCACGAGCGCGAACTTCCACAGCCTGTTCCGGCCGTGATAAAGTCCTACCCCAGCGCTGTGGAAAACACGTCGCCCGTCCTCTCGCAAATCTTTGAGCCGATCCGCGCCGACCTCGAGCAGGTCGACCGCGAGTTCGGCCGACATGTCGAGTCGCAGGTCGAGCTGATCCCGAAAATCGGCCGCTACATCCAAACGAGCGGCGGCAAACGGGTGCGCCCTGCGGTCTTGTTGATGGCCGCCCGCTTGAGCGGGTACCAGGGCGACCGGGCGGTGCTCTACGCGTCGGTCGTGGAGTTCATCCACACCGCGACGCTCGTCCACGACGACATCATCGACGATTCCGATCTGCGCCGCGGACGACTGGCCGTGCACTCGCGGTGGGGCAACGACATCACCGTGCTCCTGGGCGACTATCTCTACATCAAGTCCATGGCCCTCGCGCTGACCCACGACACGCTCGACATCGTGCGCCTGCTGTGCGACGTGACACTGCGGATGATCGAGGGCGAGCTCTACCAACTGACCAAGAACGGCGACGCCGACATCACGGAGGACCAGCACTTCGACATCATCCGGCGAAAGACGGCGTTCCTCTTTGGCGGGTGCGCGCAGATCGGAGGGATGCTCGGGCGGGTGAACCCCGAGCAGGAACAGGCGCTGCAGGAATACGGTTTCAACCTGGGCATCGCGTTCCAGATCGTCGACGACCTGCTTGACTTCACGGGCGATCTGGCCGCGATGGGCAAACCGGTTGGTGCCGACCTTCGCGAAGGCAAGATGACGTTGCCGCTCATCCACCTGCTCGGCCAGGGTCAGGAGGTTGGCGAGAAGATCGTGCGCGACATCATGGCCTCTCGTACCGCAACCGAGGAGCAATGGAACGAGCTGTTGCGAGCCCTCAAAGAACATCGCTCGATTGACTACGCATACCGCCGGGCGGTCGAGTTTGCAGAGTGCGCCAAGAAGCCGCTCTTCGCCTTCCCGCCCAGCGCAGAGCGCGACGCGCTGCTGGCGCTGCCCGATTACGTGCTCTCCCGCGACCGGTGACGCCAGCGGACGAACGCATTCGCGAGCTGCGCGAGGCGATCCGCCACCACGAAGAACGCTACTACACCCACAACAACCCGGAGATCTCCGACGAAGAATTCGATCGCCTCTTGCACCAGCTCGAGCGGCTCGAGGCGGAGCACCCGGATCTCGTCACGAGCGACTCGCCCACCCAGCGCGTAGCCGGCCGCCCGGTCAAAGGCTTTTCAACCGTCGACCATCTGGCGCCGATGCTCAGCCTGGACAACGCGTACGATGACGCGGAGCTTCTGGCCTTCGATGAACGCGTCAGGAAGGGCGCGGGCCTAGGAGAGGAGCCGGTGGCCTATGTGGCCGAGCTGAAGATCGACGGCTTGAGCATCGCGCTCACCTACGAAGGCGGTCGCCTCGTCCGGGGCGCAACGCGTGGCGATGGGGCGCGCGGGGAGGATGTCACGGCTAACGTACGAACCATCCGCGCCATCCCGCTGGCGCTTCGCGGTGGACCCGGAGGCTCGATCGAAGTCCGCGGCGAGGTGTACCTGCCGCGGGCGGTGCTCGAGCGCTTGAACCGAGAACGATCGGAAGCCGGTGAGACGCTGTTAGCGAATCCACGGAATGCCGCGGCGGGCACAATGCGGCATCTCGACCCCTCGCTCGTCTCGAAACGCCGGTTGGCGGCCTTCTGCTACCAGGTACTCAGACAGAGCGCAGGTGGGGCGGGTCGGGCTGGTGAGACGGGTCGGGCTGGTGAGACGGGTCGGGCTGGTGAGACAGGTCGGGCTGGTGAGACACGTAGCATTGGGCACACGTTGGGCCTCGGGTCGACGCCAGAGGCGGAAATTGACGAGGGCGTCCACAGCCACGCTCTAACAGCGATGCGCCGATGGGGCCTTCCGGTTGAGCCGCACTGGAAGCGGTGTGAGGGCATCGGAGAGGTCGCGGCCTTCTGTCAGACTTGGGCCGACAAGCGCCAGACTCTCGATTTCGACACCGATGGGGTGGTCGTGAAGGTCGACGACCTCGCGGTCCAGCAGCGCCTCGGCGCGACGGCTAAGTTTCCGCGATGGGCAACGGCCTTCAAATTCCCCGCGCAACAGGCCACGACCGTCCTCAGGACGATTCGGGTCAACGTCGGCCGGACTGGTGCGGTCACGCCGTACGCCGTGCTCGAGCCGGTGTTCCTGGCAGGCTCGACGATCTCGATGGCTACGCTCCACAACGCCGAAGACGTGGCGCGGAAGGGCCTTCGCGAGGGCGATCGCGTGCTGATCGAGAAGGGCGGAGACGTCATCCCGAAGGTCGTCAAGCCAATCCTTCCGCACCCTGACGGGAGCCAGCCCTGGCTGATGCCGAGTCAGTGTCCGGTGTGCGGCAGCGTGCTCAACCGAGACGAAGCAGAGGTCGTCTGGCGGTGCGATAACCCGTCATGTCCGGCCCGCATCCGTCGCAGCCTCGAGCACTTTGCCTCGCGCGCGGCCATGAATATCGAAGGGTTGGGCACGTCGCTGATCGACCAGCTCGTCGATCGGGGACTGGTGCGCGACTTCGCCGACCTCTACCGACTTGACGCGTCCCAGCTCGAAAACCTGGTCGTCGCGCCGCGGGAGCCACGATCCGACAAGGCACGGCCTCGCAAGCTGGGAAAAGTGGGCAGGAACGTGATGGAGCAGATCGCCCGCAGCAAGGCCAACGATCTTCACCGATTGATTTACGGTCTGGGCATCAGACATGTCGGCGAAAAGGCGGCGGCGACGCTGGCACGATATGTCCGCACGATGGACGGCCTGGCGGGGTCCTCGATTGAGGGCCTGCAGCAGGTGCCCGACGTCGGGCCGGTGGTCGCGGCGTCTGTTCGCGCGTTTGCCGACGAGCCGCGTAACCGGGAACTGCTCCGCAAGCTCGCCGAGGCCGGCGTGAACATGAAGAGCTCCCTCCCGGATCCCACGGCCGAGGTCGGCCCGCTGGCGGGGATGGTGTTCGTGCTCACGGGAACGCTGGGGGCGATGTCTCGAGAGCAGGCAACCGAGACGCTCGAGCGGCTCGGTGCGAAAGTCGCCGGATCGGTGAGCAAGAAGACCACCTATCTGGTTGCCGGGACCGATGCCGGGAGCAAGCTGGAGCGGGCCCGCCAACTTGGCATCCACATCTTGAATGAGGAGGCGTTTCTCGCTCGTATAATGACAACAAGCAGCGCCGCCGGTCGATGAGCCAGGCACACGCCGCAATCCCCGTTCATGCCTAAAACGCGCATTCTCGTCATCGACGATGAGATAGCGATCCGTGAGTCGCTGAAGATGACGCTCGAATACGAGGGGTACGAGTTCGTCGGTGCCGCAACCGGCCAGGAAGGACTTGCGCTCGCCGAACGCGAGTCGCCAGACCTCGTGCTGCTCGACGTGAAAATGCCGGGCATGGATGGCCTGGAAGTCCTCGACAGGCTGCGCGCCACGAACGACTCGCTCCCGGTTGTGGTCGTCTCGGGTCACGGGACGATCAGCACCGCGGTTGAGGCGACGAAAAAAGGTGCCTTCGATTTCATCGAGAAACCGTTTGCCAGCGAGCGGGTGCTCGTGAGCCTGCGAAACGCGCTGGACCAGCGCCGTTTGCGCGACGAGAACCGGTCGCTCAAGAAGGTGGTTGAGCTCCGGCACCAGATGGTAGGCGACAGCGCAGCGCTGAAGCACGTGATGGCGGCGGTCGCCCGGGCGGCACCCACTCACGCGACGGTCCTCATTCAAGGCGAGAGTGGCGTCGGCAAGGAGCTGGTCGCGCGCACGATCCACCGCAACAGCCTGCGCAGCCGCGAGCGATTCGTGCAGGTCAACTGCGCGGCTATTCCCGAGGAGCTGATCGAGTCGGAGCTCTTCGGCCATGAAAAAGGGTCGTTCACCGGAGCCACCGAGAAACAGGTGGGCAAGTTCGAGCAGGCCGACCGGGGCACCATCTTTCTGGATGAAGTCGGGGACATGAGCGCCAAAACGCAAGCCAAGGTGCTGCGCGTGCTCCAGGAGGGCGAAGTCGAACGCCTGGGATCGGCGCGCACCACCAAGGTCGACGTCCGGGTCATCGCCGCGACCAACAAGAATCTCGAGGAGGAGATCGAGAAGGGAACGTTCCGCGAGGATCTGTATTTTCGTCTCGCCGTCATCCCCATCCAGGTGCCGCCGCTCCGCGAGCGGCTCGAGGACCTCCCGTTGCTCGTCCGGCACTATATGGAGTCCTTCTGCCGCGAGAACAACATCAGGCCCAAGCGCATTACGCAGGCCGCTTTGGAGGCGCTGCAGCGCTATCGCTGGAAAGGCAATATCCGCGAACTGCGGAACACCGTCGAGCGGCTGATGATCATGACACTGGGCGACACGATTGATCTCGCCGACCTGCCCGGGGGCATGCGCGCGCCCTCAGCCGCCGCAGGGCCAAAGTCAAGCATCGACGCGGCGCAGCCTCAAACAGGGACGCTGCGCGAGTTCAAGGACAACGCCGAGAGAGCTTTTCTCGTCGCGAAGCTGCGCGAGAATGGGTGGAACATCTCAAAAACGGCGGAGGTCATCGATACGCCGCGAAGCAATCTCTACAAGAAGCTCGAGCAGTACCAGATCTCCCAAGAAACCGACGGCTAGATCGTTCATCGGGGCGGCCCGTGCTCGCGGGTTAGAATAGAACGGTCGCAGCGAGCTAGACGACCGCTGCGCCCGCGGGCGGGTTCTCTGGTCCGGTTGGTTCGTGAAATGGGCTGTCTCTCAGCTTCACGGATCACCCGGGCCAGGGAGCCGTCAGGGGGCGGAGAGGAAAGTCCGAACTCCG
>JBGPJH010000129.1:0-8900 GCA_041485305.1 Vicinamibacteria bacterium
GGCGACGCCCAGCTGATGCTCGCGAAGCTGTCGGGGCCCTTCGACGTGATCTTCCAGGATGGCGACAAGCAGCTCTACGTTCCCCTGCTCGACCGGCTCGTTGACCTGCTGCGGCCGGGCGGCCTGCTGATCACCGACAATGTGCTCTGGGACGGCGAGGTCGTTCCCGCCTTCCTGCCTACTCCTCGGCGCGACAGTGAGGACACCAGGGCGATTGCCGATTACAACGAGCGACTCAACACGCACAAGCAACTCCTGACCGCCACGGTCCCGCTCCGTGACGGCGTGGCCATTTCGGTCAAGCGATCATGACTGTCGAACGGTGGCTGCAGAGTGCGGTGGCCGATGCAGAACGCCGCGGTCTTCCGGAGCTGAAGCCGCTTCTCGAAACGCTTGCGCAAGCGACGCGACTGCTTCGCTCCGCCGGCTTGAACGAGCCTGCGGACGGCTCGAAGCGTCGGGCGGTCGATCGCCAAGGCGCGTCCCCACTCGATGGGTCCACACGATGACGATGACCGTCGACGAGTGTGCGCGCAAGCTACGGGCACGCCAGGTCAGCGCGGTCGAGGTCACCGACGAATGCCTCGGTCGGATCGAAGCAGACGACGGGCGGCTGAACGCATTCATCCTGGTGATGGCAGACGAGGCGCGGCGGCAGGCGCACGAGGCCGACCGCGAACTGGCCGCAGGTGAGGACCGCGGACCGCTTCATGGCGTACCGGTGTCCATCAAGGATCTCTTCGACGTGCGGGGCACGCCCACGACGGCGGCCTCGCGGGTGCGTGAAGGGCACATCGCGGATCGCGATGCCGCGGCTGTTTCCCGCCTTCGCGCCGCGGGCGCCGTGCTGATCGGAAAGACCAACCTGCACGAGTTCGCATTCGGCACGACCAACGAGGAGTCGGCGTTTGGACCCGCGCGCAACCCACACGACACGACGCGCTCTCCCGGCGGCTCGAGCGGCGGATCCGCGGCCAGCCTGGCTGCCGGCATGGCCCTGGCCACGCTTGGCACTGACACCGGCGGGTCGATCCGCATCCCGGCGG
The DNA here is from genome assembly GCA_041485305.1 of Vicinamibacteria bacterium. Classification (GTDB taxonomy): domain Bacteria; phylum Acidobacteriota; class Vicinamibacteria; order Vicinamibacterales; family CAVVIG01; genus JBGPJH01. The sequence goes on from JBGPJH010000129.1 coordinate 1,047, forward strand.
CCGCTTGCGGGACGGTCGGCCTGAAGCCCACCTACGGCGAGCTGTCCACCGAAGGCGTCGTGCCTCTGTCACCGACGCTGGATCATGTCGGTCCCTTGGCGGCCACGGTGACCGACGCGTGGCACGTCTATCACGCGCTTCGGGGCGGAAGTCGGCCAAAGTTGCTGACGGAGCATCCCGCCCGTGGCCTGCGGTTCGCCGTACCGCGGAAGTATTTCTGCGATCTGCTGGACGACGACGTGCGGAACCGGTTCGAAGCGGCGCTCGCCGAGATCGGTGCAACCGGCGCGAAAATCGACGAGACCGAAATCCCCAGCGCGAGTCTCATCTCTGCGGCCTACCTGCACATCGTCTTTGGCGACGCTGCGGCGTTCCACGCGGCAACGCTCGACGCCATGCCTGACCGCTACACGACACCGGTTCGGCTGCGGCTCGAGATGGCGCGCTACGTCCTGGCCGAGGACTACGTGCGCGCGCTCGAGGCTCGGGAGCGGCTGCGCCAGGAGGTGGAGATGGCGCTCTCGGGCTACGACGCGCTGGTCCTGCCGACGCTGCCCATCCCTGCACCCCGGATTGGCGCCAGCTCGGTGCAAGTGGGCGCGGGCGAAGAGCCGGTGAGAAACATCATGCTGCGATTGACGCAGCTCTTCAACCTGACCGGCCATCCGGCGATATCGCTGCCCTGCGGCAGGACACCAGCCGGCCTGCCCTGCGGCCTGCAGCTCGTCGGCACGCGCATGCAGACCGACAGCCTCCTGTCGATCGCGAAGACCGTGGAAACCATCATCGGCTCGCGGGTGCAATCGTAGTGCTCGCGCGAATCTCGTCATCTCGTCATCTGGTCAATTCAGCCGTCAGCCGTCAGCCGTCAGCTATCAGCGTCCAGCCAAATGACCAGATGACGAGATGATCAAATGACCACATTCAAGTCACGCAAGATGACCAAATTCAAGTTTACGCGAGTAGCTCCCTGACGATGGTCACGTATCCCGAGACGGCCAGGTCCAGATCCGCGAGATCGACGAACTCGTCCGCGGTGTGGGCGACGTGGATGGAGCCCGGACCGAACAGCAACGGCTGGCCCCAGCGGTCCAGAAACGGGATGTCGGTGGTGTAAGGAAAGATCGCGGTCTCGAAACTCGGTACCGTCGCCAGGCGGACGGGCGGCACTTCGAGCACGTGCTCGACGGCGACGCGTGGTTCGAGCTGCACCAGCGCCCGCCGGATGACGGCGCCGTCGGTGACCGTCCGAAACATCACTTCGGCCTCCGCCGACGGCGACACGACGTTGGGCGCGACGCCCCCCGAAATCAGCCCGATCGAGTAGTGGGTCTTGCCGAGGACCGGATCGGAGGGCAGATCGATTGACCGCAAGTCGACGAGCGCGTCCAAGAGCTTGTCGATGGCCGACTCGCCGAGCTCCGGGAAAGACGAGTGCGCCGCGCGACCCGACGCCTTCAGCTTGAGCCGAAGCATGCCGCGCGTCGCCAGCCCCAGTCGGTTGTCGGTCGGCTCACCATCGACCAGAAACCGGCAGCCGTCGGCGGCATGGTTAGCTGCACGCGCGCCGTCGCTGCCCCGTTCTTCCCCGACGACGAAGAGCAGGCCGACTCGCGTCTCTCCCTCGCGCCGCAACCGCACGGCCGCCGCGACCTGCGCCGCCAGAATTCCCTTCGCATCACAAGCGCCCCGCCCATAGACGCGGCCGCCCTCGAGGCGACTCGGGAAAAAAGGAGGGACGCAGTCGAAGTGAGTCGACAGCACGGCTTCAGCTTTTCCGGCAGTCGCGATGATGTTGAAGCGCTGGTCGTCGACAGGCTGTTCGACGACAGTGAACTCGAGAGTCCGGAGGTACCGAGCCAGCCACCGTCCGGCGTCGCCTTCGCGTCCCGTCGTCGAATCGATGTCGACCAGGGAGCGCGTGAGGTGCAGGACGTCGACATCGGAGAGTGTCATGCTTCTTCGGTAGGGCCGGGTGTTACTCGACGAGGGCCGGCTTGAGCAGCGCGAGGTCCTTCAGCACCGTTCGTATTTTTTCTCTCGATTCGGGTTTCGGCGAGCACATCGGCAGCCGGAACACCTCCCCGAGGAGGCCCATAGCCGCCATGGCTGCCTTGACCGGCATCGGATTGGCCTCGATGAAGTTGACTTGCATCAACGGCAGAATGCGACGGTGCACAGCCCTGGCGGCGACGAAATCGCCACGCTCGGCGGCTTCGACCATCTGCACCATCTCACCCGGAATCTCGTTCGACGCCACCGAAATCACCCCGCGCCCTCCGACTGCCATGAGCGGGAGCGTGATCACGTCGTCTCCCGAGAGCACGATGAAGTCGGACGGCACCTGACGACAGATCTCGCACATCTGCGTGATGTTGCCGGATGCCTCTTTGACACCGACGATGTTCGCGATGGCTGCCAGTCGGACCAGTGTGGATGGCTCGACGTTCACGCCCGTGCGACCGGGCACGTTGTAGACAATGATCGGTAGCGGGGTGCTGTCGGCGATCGCCTGGTAGTGCTGATACAGGCCCTCCTGTGTGGGCTTGTTGTAGTACGGCGTGACCGACAACAGACCTGCCGCGCCGGCTTTTCGCATGTCGTCGGCACCACGAATCACTTCGCTCGTGTTGTATCCGCCGGCCCCCGCAAGAACAGGAATCTCGCCATTGGCTTCCTCGACGAGGATCTCGACAATCCGGATGCGCTCCGCGTTCGTGAGGGTCGGACTCTCGCCGGTCGTGCCGCAAGGAACGAGAAAGTGGATGCCGGCGGCCACCTGGCGCCGCCCCAGCCGACGGACGGCCTGTTCATCGAGATGGCCGGACTTGGCGAACGGTGTCACAAGCGCCGTACCCACGCCGGTGAAGTTCGTTCTCATGACCCTCCTCTCGCGTCTTCACAATCCGAGCACGTCCTGCATCGTAAACCAGCCGGCCTTGCCCCGCACCCACAGGGCGGCGGTGAGAGCGCCGCGCGCGAAGGCGCCGCGATCCCGGGCGGCGTGCACGAGGGTAATCGACTCGGACGGTCCGTCGAAGCCGACCGTATGGGTGCCCGGAATGTGCCCCGCACGCGTCGCGGCGACGTCGATCGGCCGATCGTAGCCGGCCCCTTCCATCGAGCGCTTCAGCTTCAGCGCGGTGCCCGACGGTGCATCCTTCTTCATGGCGTGATGGGCTTCGTGCAGCCACGCGCCGAATTCCCGCTGGCCGGCGAAGAGACGCGCAGCGTGCGCCACGAGCGCTTCGAACAACACGACGCCGGTCGAGAAGTTCGGCGCGGCGACGATACCCGACCCGGCATCTGCCACGACCTGTCGCAGTTCGGTTTCGTGCTGCTGCCATCCGGTGGTGCCAAGAACCACGTTGATGCCACGGCGAGCGAGCGCCGCGACGTTGCTCGGCACCGCGTCGGGCGACGTGAAATCGATCGCAACCTCCACGCCGCGCCACCTTGGATCGTTGACGTCGCCCGCATGAGACGGCGACGCGGGATCGACGATCCCGACGACCTCGCACGCGTAGTCCGCGGCCAGCTCACCCACCAGGCGACCCATGCGACCGTAACCGACCAGCAGCACACCCGTCACGCCAAGCGTCCTTCGTGATGCAAGAGCTCTGCGTTCAGAATGGCGGCGCCAGCAGCTCCCCGGATGGTGTTGTGGCCGAGCGCCACAAACTTGTAGTCGAACAGCGGACACGGCCGCAGGCGTCCAATCGTCACGCCCATCCCACCATCCCGGTTCACGTCCAGCAGCGGCTGCGGACGATTGGGCTCCCTCAAGTACACCAGCGGCTGCCGGGGCGCCGACGGCAACTCCCACTGCTGCGGCCGGCCCCTGAATGACGTCCAGGCATCGATGATCGCCTCCGGCGTTGCGTGTTGCTCGAGTCCCACGGCGATCGATCCGGTATGACCATTCTGGACCGGAACACGCGTCGTCGTCGCGCTCAACCGGACCGGGTGGAGCTCAATTCTGCCGTTTCCCAGCGCGCCGAGTATCTTCCTCGTCTCGGTCTCGATCTTCTCTTCTTCGCCGCCGCCAATGTGCGGAATCACGTTGCCCAGAATGTCCCACGACGGGACGCCTGGATAGCCTGCGCCGGAAATCGCCTGGAGCGTCGTAATCATCGCCGCCTTCAGGCCGAACTGGCGGAGCGGCGCGAGCGCCATAGCCAGCACGACGGTGGCGCAGTTCGGGTTCGTGATGATCCGGCCCTTCCAGCCCTGTGCCGCGGCCTGCGCATCGAGGAGGGCGAGATGGTCCGCGTTGATCTCGGGAATCAACAGGGGGACGGTTTCGAGCATGCGGTAGTTCCGCGAGTTGCTGACGACAATATGCCCGGCCTCGGCAAAGGCCGCTTCGATCTCGCCAGCCACCGACGAGTCGAGGCCGGAGAACATCAGCTTGGGTGCACGGCCCGGCGTCGCCGCCTCGACAACGCGAGCCGCCACGTCGTCGGGCAGAGGGTCCGGCAGACGCCAGGCGGCCGCATCGCGGAAGGCTTTGCCCTCCGAACGCTGGCTGGCGCCCAGCCATTCCACATTGAACCAGGGATGGTTGGCGAGCAACGCGACAAACTGCTGGCCGACCATGCCGGTCGCACCGAGAATTCCAACGGGAACTGAAGCCATTTCCTGTTCCACTCCCAATAAAAAAAGCCGACGCGGAGAACCGTGTCGGCTGTGTTGGCGCTCGAATGTGCGGTGACTAGCGGCCGAGCACAACTCCTCCGACACGGGCGGCCCGCTTTCGAGTGCTACGCTTTCGGGCGTCGGAGGTGAAGCTCAAGCGCCGGTGAGTATAGCATGGACAGCGGATGCTTGAAGCCTTCTTCCACGCTTGGGAGCGACGGCTCGCCTCGGTCACGAAGGACCGCGTGGTGCGGCCATTCGAGTGGGGTCTCGATTGGATTCCCCGCAACGGGTCTTCCGGGGATGCGCCGCCTGCCGCGATCATCGGCGAGTGGGTGTCGCATGTCATGAAAGACACCGACGCTTTTTTCACCCCTCCGCCCACCTCCGACTACCATCTTGCGGCGCCGTCGCCAGATGGCGACCGACTGCTGACATTTCCGAGCGCGCTCGACACTCCGCACGCCGACAACAACACGGTGCGCTGCCGGATGTTCGCCGCGCGAAGAGACGCCCGCACCGGCCCGCGTGCCGCGGTGCTCGTGCTTCCACAGTGGAACGCCGGCGCCGGCGGACATGTGGGCTTGTGCCGTCTGCTCGCGATGAACGGCATCACCGCGCTCCGGCTAAGTCTCCCCTATCACGATCAGCGCATGCCGCCCGAGCTTCAACGCGCCGACTACATCGTCAGCGCGAACGTCGGACGAACGCTGCAAGTGTGCCGTCAGGCGGTGCTCGACGCGCGTCGTGCGATCGGCTGGCTGGCGGCCAACGGGTTCGACAGCATTGGCATCCTCGGCTCGAGTCTGGGCTCGTGCCTGTCGCTGCTGACGGCGGCGCACGAGCCTCTGGTCCGCGCACAAGCGCTGAACCACGTGTCGCCCTATTTTGCCGATGTGGTGTGGCGTGGGCTGTCCACCCGTCACGTCCGACTTGGCCTCGACGGCCACATCGAGCTCGACCTGCTGCGGACGCTGTGGAAACCGATCAGTCCGGCGTGGTACCTCGAGCGGCTTCGCGATCGACGGACGCTGCTCGTGTACGCGCGCTACGACCTGACGTTCCCTGTCGATCTATCTGAGGAGCTGATTCGCCAGTTCCGGGCGCTCGGGGTCCCCCACGAAGTCGCCGCTCTCCGGTGCGGGCACTACAGCACCGGGAAGGCGCCGTTCAAGTTCATCGACGGATGGATCCTCACACGGTTTCTGAAAAAGGCACTGCTGACTCCAATGCCTACTCGTCTTCCGGCGGCTTGAACAGGCGGGTGAGCAGCGCCCGTCGATCCAACGTCTTGTTTTCCTCGCGCGGCGCCTCAAGTGAAGTCGCCCCCTCGAGCCCGGCGGCGGCATCGATGAACTCCCGAAATACGATCAGCTGATCGCGTGTGGTCAGCGAGATCGTGTTGAGCAGCGGCCGCATGGTCTCGTAGGCCAACGGCTTGTTGATGCACTTGTCGCGAAACTGGAGGCAGCGCCGCTGCTCGGCCGCGCTGTTGTTGGCCAACTGCCGAAGGGCATCGATCTGGGCTCGCCGGATCCCCTGCGGTAATTCTCCGACGATGCGCTCGCATTCGTCTGCCACGTGCGTGAAGAAGCCGGAGAAGAAGTCGATGTACTCGAGCGTGGCGACGGGACTCTCCAGTTGTGGAGCGCTCCGCTCGATCTCCTGCCGGTCGCTCTTGAGCGACTCGAGCGCCGCCTCCGTTCCGGCTCGGATGCGCCGTAGCCGCTCGATCACATCCTCGAGGGTTGGCTGTTCGTCGTTCATGGTCACGCTCACTCTCTCAAAACGCGTCTGCCGACAGGACGGACGGCTCGCCAAGATCGAGCTGGCGGAGCGTGCCGGCGATCGCGTCGTAATCTCCGACAACGAGCGTCGTCAACCGCGACGGATCGAGGTGCTCCCTGGCAACGCGCGTCACGTCCTCGATCGTGACCCGAGCGATCTGGGGCACGAACTGAGCGAAGTAGTCGTCGGGCAGGTCGTACAACGCGATCTGGGTGATCGCCCGGGCAACCTGCTCGGCCATTTCGAAATTGCGCGCGTAGCCACGCGTCAGCGCCGCGACGCCCAGCGCCAGTTCCTGCTCGGACACGGGCCGGGGACCTCGAATCGCCGCGATCTCATCCAGCGAGTCGCGGATGGCTTCAGCGGTGGCCGCCGTCTGCACGCTCGCCTGCAGGATGAAGGGACCCGGCAATCGACGGAAATCGAACCCCGTGCGCGCTCCGTAGGTGAATCCCTTCTCCTCTCGAAGCTTCAGATTGACGCGGCTGACGAATTGTCCGCCGAGCACCATGTTGGCCGCGACGAGCGCGTGGTAGTCGGGCGTGTCTCTCGCCACGGCCACGTGACCGATCCGGAGCTCCGACTGCTGGGCTCCGAGGCGAGGAACGACGTTCAAGCGCGGCGGGCTCGATACCGCCGCCGCCACGGGGAGCCCGCCGGTGGGACCTCCGCCCCACCCGGCAAACGCCTCGGCCGCGACCTTCTCGATCGTCGAGTGGTCGCAGTCGCCAACGACGATGAGCGTCGCATCCGAGGGGCGCATCATCGCCCGATGAAAACGGCGGACGTCGTCGACCGACATCGAGCTCAGTGCGCGCTCGGAGCCCAGAGGGGTGTGGCCGTAGGGATGACTGCCGAAGACGAGGGCGGCAAACGCACGGTCCGCAACGGCGCCTGGCATGTCCCGCAGCTGCATCAGCCGATGCAGTCGCAGCTGACGAACACGGGTGAAATCCTCTTCCCCGAGCGATGGCCTGACGACGATGTCGGCCAGCAGCGACAGCGCCGGGCGTGTGAACCGGCTGAGGACGGTCATCCCGAGCAGGACCGCATCCGACCCGATGTCGGAGTCGAGCTGGGCCCCGAGGCGGGCCAGGTCTTCGTGAATCTGGATGGCGGACCGCGAACCGCTCCCTTCGTCGAGCATGTCGACGGCGATCGCGGCAAGGCCTTCCTGTCCCGGCGGATCGTCGGCCGCGCCTCGCCGGATCAGCAACATGATGGTCGCTACCGGCACGGCAGGATGACCGACCGTCCAGATCCGCAGTCCTCCCGCCAGCGCCGACTTCTCGATTTCGGGAAAACGAAACGGAGGCGCGGCGCCCGGTTGGGGGAGCTGGCTGCGATCGACCACGATCGTGCGAGCCGTCACGACACCTCTGCCGGCGTCGAGTCCGGTACCGCCAGCGCGGGACGGCCGAGGGGCAC
>JBGPJH010000130.1:0-8802 GCA_041485305.1 Vicinamibacteria bacterium
AGACCGAGATGCCGGCGCTCTACACCGAGCTCACGAGCCAGGCGACGTGGCCGCGGCGTCTGCAACCGCTCACGGCGCCGGTGCGCCGGCCGTGACGCGGACCCGCAATGCGGCTACGCGCCGCGGTCGATGCACGCTTGGTAGTTGCCGTTCGGGGCTTCGGTTATTGGGACGACGAGATTGACTTCCGTACCATACGCTGCCCCATCCCAATACGTGCCGGATGGGAATACCGTGTTCGGCGCCCGGCCATATTGCCGAATAAGGCGCCGCATGTCACCCTGGCGGTGCCCGGTGAGGAACGTCCAGAACGCCCGCTCGCGGAAGAGGAGGTCGACGCGCGCGTCGAAGCTCCCCGGATCGGCGAGCGGCGCCATAGCTGGCGTGATCGCGGACGCTCGCAGCGTGTTGAGAACACCTAGCCATCCGGTGCCCGTAGTCGCCGCGTCGTTCTTGTTCGCCTGCAACGCCGCCTCCGCCTCGATCAGACGCGCTTCAACCCCACTCGCGATCGGGATCGGCGAGCCGAGGCTGCTGTAAGTGAGGAACTGGTAGACGTCAAAGACGCCCCCGGTGCCCTTCCCAAGGTTTTTCATCGGGACGCGCGGATCATTGACCCCGACCCAATCGATCCCCGTTCCGCCCTCCCTGCCCGCCCGCGTGCCTACGCCCCTCCCAGCCATATTCTGGTAGAGAGTGTTGTTCTGGGCGACGAGGGTCGACGAGATATCGAGGTTGTATACGAAGGAGGTCGCTACGACACCGACGGCCGCCGCAGCCTCCGCGAAGCGACCGAGATTGAGGAGGGTGCGGCCCCGCCCGACGCGAGCAAGGTTCAGCACACGCGCGCTGTCCGCCGAGAAGGTGGCGGCGGAATCGAAGTGGGAGAGGGCCAGCGCGTACACGTCCGCGGTGCTCTTTGGTCCGCCGTAGGTCGTGAGGCCGTCCTGAGTGATGACGCTGAACGGGATACCACTGCAGAACTGCTCGGCCAGGTACAGTTCCAGATATCCGTTGTACGCGAGCATCTGCCCGACCCGTGCCCCAGGCGTCGGGGCGTACGCCTGCAGCGCACTCGAAGCGAACATCAGGTTCATGCGGGCCCTGTTGATGTCCAGAAAATGGGACCCCGTTTCGAAGACCCCAGGCTGACTGGGGCGCCGCGAGTCGGCGAGCCACGCGTCGCTGTTTCCGGCAAAGTCCGAGTACACCCATTCGTCGGATATGACCGCAATTCTCCGCATCGATGCGATCGACGCGGTCACGAACAGTTGCGTGGCGCCCGCGTGCCGCGCGACCGCTCCGATGGCATTGCTGACCGCCGACGGTTCCACGATCCCGGGAGCCTCGACCTTGGTCAGGTCGGAACATCCGGTGAGCAGGCATGCCCCCGTGACGAGCAGGCGGAAAATTGAGGCTTTCATCGTTCGCCTGAGATAGGAAGGAGAGTTCAAGATGGGGAGGAGAGTTCAGCAGGGACTAGAAGGAGAGATTCAGGCGCGCGATGAAATAATGGGGGATCGGCGCGGTAGGGAATGCGACAGTATTGTCGCTTCCCGATCTGCTGTTCACTTCCGGATCGGGGCCCGGCCAATTGGTCCAGAGCACCAGGTTGCGCGCGGAGAACGTAAACGAGCCCGACCTTGCCCCCAGGCGTTGAACGAGCCGGCTCGGGACTCGCACGATTACGGAGACCTCTCGCAGCCGGGTGAACGTTCCATCGTAGATATAGCCGCCGTTCGAAGCCTTCGCGATATACGCCTGGGCAGCTGCCTGATCCTTGAATGCGGAGTTGCGGTCGACCGACGCGTCGCAGTTCACGATGAGCGTGCACTCCAGCCACCTGGAGTACTGGAGTCGCTGGTAGCTGCCGCGCCAGTCGAGGTTTGCAGCCACGCGAACCAGATCTCGCCAGAGCGAGAGCGTCGCGGTCGTCGTCAGGAGTTTCGTCGGAGAGCTGGCGCCGTAGTATACCTCGGTGTCTCCCACCTGGACCTCTGGCCCCGCGATAATATGATCTCCATTCGCGTCGGCGTACCCCAGGATCGGCCTCGACCACAAGCCAAAGAGAGGATAGCCAACCCGGTGCCGGGTGTCCTCGTAGGCGTTGCTATTGTCAAAGAATCGCGTTTGAATATTTGGCCCGACCGATACGAGCTTGTTGGCGTTCGTCGAGAAGTTCAGGCCGAGGTCGAGCGCCACTTTGTCGCCATCGATCACGCGGCCACTCACGACTGCCTCCACTCCACGGTTGCTCACGCTTCCGATGTTTACGAAACGGGTGCCACCGCCGACCGAGGCTGAAAAGGGTTGCGCCACGAGGGCGTCCGAGCTCGTGCGCGAATACCCGGTGACCTCTGCATGCAGCCGCCCGTCCAGAGCCTCCAGATCGAAACCGAACTCCGTCTCCAATTGCCGCTCGGGTTTCACTCCAGGATTGCCGAAGGTGCCGTTGTTCACGGCGTTCACCGAAGCGCTGCCGAGCGCGGCGGTCGCCAGGGAGACGGTCGAGATCCCGGCAGTCGACGAAGGTTGAACCCCGGACGCCCCCATCGCGGCGCGGAACCGGAGAGATGTGACCTTGGGAATCTTCGGGAAGCGGGGCTCCGACGAGGCGAGCCAGGACAGGCTGGCCTTCGGGTAGATCGCCGTATGCAGATCCTTTCCGAAGGTGCTCGCGCCGTCCGCGCGCGCGGCGACCGTTGCGAACAGCCGATCGTGCCAACCAAACTGCTGCTCGATGTAGCTCCCGACCACGACCCCGTCGGTATGCAGCTCGCCTGCGGTCACTTGCTGCGCACCCGTCATGGTTGCGGAGCCCGGTGGCAGCCCGATCCCGCTGATATTCGTCTGAACGAGCGTGCGTCGATTCAGCTGCGCGCCAACCGAGGTTCTCGACGAGAGGTCCGCCACGCCCGGCACATTCTTTGTGGCCGTCGCACCGACCTCCATCGAGTACTGCGAGATGACGTCGTCCCACTGGAATCGCCGCCCGATACGGCCAGTGGTCCGCGGCGGCCCCTGGCCATTCAATTCAAGCTGGTCGGTGATATTGTTCGAGAAGTCGACCCCCAGCGTGCCGCGGGTCGAGAGCCAGTCGGTCGGCCTCCAGTTCGCGGCAACGCTGCTGACGTACCTCCTGAGATTCTCGGCGTTTCTCTTCGAGAAGAAATCTCCTATCCTGCTGCCGAACCCCCATCCGTCGAACCCCAGACTGCGGCTACCGTTCGCCCAGTAGCCGGCGCGGATGGGCTCGTAATCCGCCTGCCTGAACGCGCTGAAGATCACACCGTTCGACATCGTGAGGTCAGCGTGACTTCCGAGGTCGGTCGAGAGGTTGACGCGAAAATTTTCCTTGATCAGGTTGTTCGGGCGGAGCTGCTCCTCGGGAAGCGATGTTACCGCACGCTCCGCCTTCAGCACGGCCTGGTCAACGAGCGGCATCCTCAGGAAGCCCAGCTCCTGCTCCCAGGAGCCCGCAGCGAAGTAACGAAACCGGCCGGCGCCGCCGGAAGCCTGGACCCCCGCTTGCCCCCGATGGCCGGGCTGGATGGGTGTCGTCTGTGGATTCTTGAGTGGGCTCCAATACGTGATGCTGTCCTGAACGCAGGCGCCTGCGACGATATTTACGAGACTGCACTGGCCAATCGCGCCCGTCGTGGTCGAATGCCCCCAGCCGTATTCCGCGGTGGGCATCCGCTTCGTATCCTCGACGATCGAGCCTGTCTCACTCGACACCTCCCACTTGGTGTCCCCGGCGTTGCCGCGTTTCGTGCGGATGAGGATGACGCCGTTCGCCGCATCGGTGCCGTACAATGTCCCGGCCGCCGGCCCCTTCAAGACCTCCAGCGACTCGATCTCGGACATGTTGAAGTCGCCGAGTCGGCCGTACTGCGGAAAACCCCGGGAAGAGTTTCCATACCCTGTCAACGACGGCGTCGATTCTACACGTGCTCCGTCGATGATCACCAGCGGGTTGTTCGAGACCGAGAAGCTGTTCATCCCGCGAATGCGGATCGGCGAAGTCGTCCCCGCGAGCCCTGTCTGGTCGGTGATCAACACGCCGGGAACCCGCGAGTTGAGCATATCGGAAAGGTTGAACACGGGCGCTTCCTTGGAAATGGCATCGGTATTGACGATCGCAATCGCGTGTCCCATTTCCAGCGTCCGTTGCAGACCCGTGGCCGTCGTGACGACTTGCTCAAGTATGACGGCGCTCCGCAAGGCCTTGAAGTCCGCCACCACGTCGCGGCCCGCCACGACGGTGACCAGCTTGGTTTGAAAGGCGAAGCCAAGCAGCGTGAATCGCAGGGTGTGCTGGCCAGCCGGGACGCCGCGGATGAGGTACGTGCCGTCGGTCTCCGTGTTCGAGCCGAGGAGCGTGCCGACTACGATGACGCGCGCGCCTCGAACCGCCGAACCATCCGCAGAATCGACGACCGTGCCGCGAACGGTCCCCGTCGACTGCGCAAGTGAGCTGGATGACCCGACGATGGACGCGAGGAGGGCGAGTGCGATTCCGATAGCCCGGACGTTCCACAATAGCCTATCCATGACAACCTCCGACGTGCGTTCGTGGGGAAGCCAGCGTTGGTGTGTCCTTGACCCTGGTGTGTCAGTGTCGAGATACTCTGCGTCGTACGACTCTTGTCGCGGTAGCTCTCGGCAAGCGTAGCATTTCCAGGCTTCGCTCGCAAGGCAACGGCACGAACCTCATGTCGGGGGTCAATTGAGTTGTGGACGAGGGCTCTCGCTCTCTTCCGGAATCTCCGCGCCGGTGGTCGTCGCCTTCTTCAGCTGGTCGCGCCCTTTGTCGAGATACGGAATCCCGTGTACCATCCACTCGGGTGCTGGCGCGCCGAGCAGCTTGTTCGCGAAGAACTCCTGCATCTTCTTGTCGATCTCCTTCTGGTTCGCGCGCTTCGTCGGATTGTGCACGTCGCCATTGAAGACGATCAGGTACGCTTCCTTCTTGAGCCGGCGCATCGCCAGATAGAATTCGATTCCCTGGTACCACGGCACGGCGTTGTCGGCGTCATCGGCCATGAAGAACACCGGCGTCGTCACGCGATCGAGTTTGAAGAGCGGCGAGTTCTCGATATAGCGCTCCGGATACTCCCACAGCGATCCGCCAATGCGGCTCTGGTTGTGTTCATACTGCCACTGCCGCGAGATGCCCGGACCCCAGCGGATGCCGCCATAAGCGCTCGTCATGTTCACGACCGTGGCGTTCGGCACCGCGGCGGCGAACATGTGCGTGACGGTGATCACGTATGCGGTCTGGTAGCCGCCCCATGACTGACCGGAGATGCCGAGCCGCTTGGGATCCACGAATCCGCGCGCGATCAACGATTGCACGCCCGGAACGATCGCCTTCGCTGCGCTCGGCCCTGGGAACCCCTCGGTGTAGACGATGTCGGGCTCGAACACGAGGTAGCCGAGCGAGGAATAGACGTGCGGATTGACGTTGTTGGTGCCCGTCGGCATCAGGTAGTTGTGCAGGCCGTCGGAAAGTCGCTCGTAGAAGTACGTGATCATCGGGTACTTCTTCGACGGATCGAAGCGCTCGGGCTTGTACAGGAGTCCCTGCAGGCGGATGCCGTCGTCGTTGTACCAGCTCACGAGTTCCACGTCGCCGCGCGTGTACTCGTTCTCCTGCGGGTTCGCGTTCGAGATCCTGGCGAGGCTCGCGATGGCGGCGCCCGTCCACAGGTCGGGGAATTCGCGATACGTCTGCTGCGTCATCAGATACTGCTCGGCCTTGCGCGCCTTCTGGAGCGCGCCATAGTTCTTCGGCCCCATCACCAGCGTCTCGGGCGAGGATGACGCGCCAAGGCTCGCCTTGGCGTATCCGCTCGCCTTCGTCTCGTTATCGAACGCCCGCACGATGAGGGGGCGCGCCGGATCGAGGAAGCGATCTTCGCCGCCGAGGTTCACCACGCGGTACGTGATCCCCTTCTGGCGGCCTGCACCCGCGGTGAGGTTTCGCGGAAGCGCGACGCCGGCGGGATCGACCTCCCACACGTCGAATCGGTCGTACACGAGCACGCGCGCATCGTCCTTCACCCACCCGCCGAGGCCATACGACGGCCGCGCGTCGGGCATGTCAAAAAGCTCGTTCTCGAACCTCACGTCCTTGATCCCGGCAGTCAGGTCCACCTTCTTCCCCGTCGCGACCGCGTGGGCCTGCCACCGGCCATCGGCGAAGAAGGTCACGTACTTCGCACTCGGCGAGAGCGTCGCGCCGAACGCGAGATGTTTGGCGACCAGCGTTCGCGCGCCGCTGGTCGGGTCGACGAGAAAGGCGTCGCTTCCGCCCTCCCCCCACGTTTGCGCGATCGCGTACTCGACCGAGTCGAGCGCGAGCGCGATGCGGCCATTGTCGGCGAGCGTGACGTCGGTGAGCGAGTCGGTCCCGAGGCGCACCCACCTGTTGACGGCCGGCTGGTACACCGCGGCCCAGGTCCGGTTGCGGTCCCGAGCCGCGTCGATCCTCTGCTGGGGCTGAAGCTTGGTGTCCTGCCAGTGCCAGAGGTCGTAGACGGCCTTGTCGAACAGTGAGTCGCTCGGAATCGTGTCGCGCGGAGCCGGCGCGAGCGCGAACTGCAGCGCCGAACCGTCGCGCACGAAGTCGACTCTCCCATGGTCGGCGATCACCACACTGCCGCCGACCGTGCCGGCGGAGACCACCTTCTGAGCCGGCGCGATCGTCTTCGATCCTTTCGGAGCTTCGAGCGAGGCGTAGTAGAGCGCGTAGCGTGGCACAGCAGCGTCGGGCTCGTCGCGGTCCGAGACGAACGCAGCCTGCGCGCCGTGTCGGTCAAGGGCGAGGCTGCGGTAGTTCCCTTTACCGCTCGCCAACGCCATGACCGTGCCGCTCGCAAGCTCGCGAATCCACGCGCCGTCCTTCGCATGATCGGCCGCGGCCGTGGTATACGCGAGGACTCTTTCGCCCTCGTCGAACAAGTAGCTGGTGACGCTCTCGATCCGTGCTTCGGCACCCGTTGCGAGCTCGCGCACTATCAGCGTCGAACCGGGTTCGAGCCGCGACACCGCTGCCGCCGTGTCGGACTCCAGCAGGTACGCGAGATACCTGCCCCCATCGCGCGCAAAACGGAATGAGCGCACGCGCTGCACCCAGGTCGCACTTCCGTCGGAGACGCTCACGATCCCGAGCGAGTTGCGCGGCTGCGGGACGGGCGGTCCGCTCGGCGTGCGGCGCGCCGCCTCGACGTCCCTTTTCGGCGGATAGCGCACGAATGCCACGAAGCGCGAGTCAGCAGAAAACTCCGCAGGCTGCGGCGAGAACTGGGCTGCGGAGTCGGCGGCCGCAAGCAGCTGCGCGCGTCCGGTGTAGCCGCGCGGCTGCCGGTATTCCGTCGTGCCGCCGGTGGCGCGCAGGACCAGATCGCCTTCGCCGACCACCGGAGAGACGGTGTAGGCGGCCCATTTCCCGTCAGGGGAGAGCGTGGCGCCGGAGATCGTACGCCAGAGGTCGTAAACGTCCTGCGTGATCGGCTTCCTTGTGGACTGCGCGGACACAGCGGACACGAGCGGCAGCAGCGCCACCGCACAGAGCCACGTGAGGAAACGGGGGCGGGGTCTCATCATCGGTGGGGGGCTCGGGTTGTCTCGCGGTGATCGCGGTATTTACCAAATGGTACTGCGTTCGGTCGTATCCCGCTCGCTACTTGCCCTACTTTGCCCCCACCTTCGTGCGCGTCCAGATCACGATCGTCGCGCACGACTTGCCCGGCACCGTGAACTCGGCCGGCACGGAGTTCCCCGCGTACGTCTCCACGGCGGCGACGTCGCCGATCGGGAACGCTGCGTCGAAGTCACCGGGCGTGAGCGACGTCCAGGGCGCGCGGTCGACGAACACGTTGACGCAGTATCCGCCTTGGCCGCTCACCTGGCGAGTGGGCTGAATGACCGTCTGGCCGTTGACGTTTGCGACTTGAAAGCCCGGGATCGTCGCCATCAGGTCGCTCGCGACCCGGGGACGAATCCGCGCGATGTCGTCGGGCGTGATGAAATGGCCCGAGGTCGCCTTCTTGCGGTCGAGGAAGCCGACCCGCGTGAGTCCGATGTCCATCTTCGCTTCGACGACCACCGGCGCGAGCGCCCGAGCCGCCCGGCGCATGTGGACGGTGACTCGCCGGGTCTCGCGCACCGTGAGCTCGACGGGAACCGCCACCGGCTCGAATCCGAGGCGACGGACGGCCAGCGCGTTTGTGCCCGACGGAAGGTCGCTCAAGGTGAACTCGCCGTTGGGTCCGCTGACGGTCGAGGTGACTGTACCGATAACGGCGACCTTCGCGTCGGCGAGCGGCAGGTCCATCGAATCAAGCACAATGCCGGCAAGCTTCGCGTTCCCGCGCTGGAGACCGCCCGGTTGCGCCGGCGACGGAGGGGCGACGGGAGGCGACGCACCCGACGCGATCCGTCCCGGCGCAAGTGCCGACCCAATGCTCAAGCTTCGCAGCGCGAGGATCTCGCCGTCGACCTTCAGGTCGACTTCCGCCGTCGTTATCCCACCGCGCTCCGCTTGCAGCGTGCCGTGCAGGTCGCTCTGGAGTCCGCAGATCACGTACGTGCCGTCGTGCTCGACGGTGGCGCGGCGTACGCGCAGCACCTGACGAAGGCCGGTCTCCCTGTTGACGAGCGTCATCGTGAAGACCAGCGAGACGTGCGCGCCCTCGGCGAGGGCGTCCGTGTCCGCGTCGCGCACGCGGCCGGTGAGGAGCGACGGCGTTTCGACTGTGTCGGCCGAGGGGCAGAGCGCGCGACGCACGGTGCGCG
>JBGPJH010000131.1:0-8800 GCA_041485305.1 Vicinamibacteria bacterium
CACGAGGAGCTCACGATGGCGCGGCGAGAGGCTCGACTCCTCGGAGAGGTAGATTGTGAACGGCATCAAGCCGTCCACGATCTCCGGCACGTGTAGCAACGTCTTCAGAGCGTTGTCCGCGCGGCCGTCGCGCGAGAACTTCGCCACGAGTTGCCGGTGCACGTCTGTCCACTCGGTTTCAGCGAGCGGCAGTACCCGCGGTCTGGTCGGCGCAACAGGCTGGCGGCTGCCCGGAGGGTCGATCGTGGCCTGCCCCGCTGCCCCCAACGCCGCGCTCGCGACGAGGGCGACCGAGAGCAGCACCCGAAATGTGCTCACACGCATGTTCAGGCTCCGGAGGAGGGGCGGGAATCCAAGGGGTTGCGCGTGATGCTATGGTGCAGATAAGTCAGTGTCAAGGGTCGCCGGCCCTCCCGCACATTTGCTGGAATGCCACGTCGCGCGCGACCCATAATTGGCACGGTGAGTGGCTAAAGAGAATAAGAAGCGAAGGGTCCGAAGGAGTCGCGACGTGGTAAGCTTCCGGGATCCAAAACAAGAGGATCGATATAGGAGAAAACAGCTATGAAGAGGGCGATGATTTTGGCGTCGAGTCTTGCCGTGGTTCTGGCCCTGGCTCCAGGACCTGCGGCGGCCCAAACGAAGAGTCAGTCCAAGGCAACGGCGGCAGCTCCCGAGATGGTGATCTACGACGCGGATTCGGCAATGGCGTTTTTCAGGACCCTGACGGGCGAGTGGCAGGCAGGGGCCCTCGGCCACGAGCACGGTAACGCGCCCGCGGCGGGCTACGGCAGCACGCTCACCTTCAAGACCAAGGCCCAGGGGAGCGCGGTCGTGCAGACGACCGGAGCCGGTACGCCGAACGAAATGGAGTCGATCCTTCACAAGGACGGCGGTCAACTCCTGCTGACGCACTACTGCGCGCTTCAAAACGCGCCCGTGCTGAAGTTCGAGAAGAGCGACAAGCCCGGCGAGATCAAGTTTGTCTTCCAGGGCGGCACGAACTTCGACCCCAAGGTCGATGCCCACTTCCACGAGGGCACGTTCCAGGTCAAGGACAAGGACACCGTCGAGCAGCACTTCACCGTCTTCACCAACGGCAAGGCCACTCCGGAGGGCCACTCGATTCTCAAGCGCAAGCAGTCACAGTCCTCGCAATAGTTCACGCGCCTCTGGCGAGGCAGCTCCAGCGGGCAAGCGTGCGGCAACGGAGGTCATCTGTTGCCGCACCGCCTCGTTCGTCCCCTTCCAATACGGGCCCTAACCCCGCATCCGTCACATCTCGACGGTTTTCACCGGCGCACCAAAAGCGCACTTCACCTGCGAAACGGATCGGATCGACGGCCGGTGCGCCGCCGCAGGAAGCGATCGACCAGTCCCCAGAGAATCAAGAGGGGCCCGAGGAAAAGCGCCGAGTAGATCGCAACGCTGGTTCTCCCCGGTCCGGTAAGCATCATTCCGATCTGGTTGCGGAACGGGTCGTCGTTGACGAGGTATGTCCAGGTGGACGACGGTCCGCGGATGTCAACGTTTCGCAGATCGAGCCCCTCAGCGCTGACACCAACGTGCTGCAGCGCCTCGAGGACAGCCTCGTCGATAGCGTCCTCCAAGCGGCGGAAAGCCGACACGACCTCGGTGGTGAAGCGGGTCAAGGGATCCTGGCCGCCGAGCCCAACGAGATGAATGCCCTCGCGCAGATCGGCAACCAGAGATAGGTGCTCGCGCCACGCCCGGTCGATGTGGAAGAGCATCACCAGCTGCTCGGCCCGGCGCACGGCCTCCTCGCCCGCCGCGTCAACCAGGACGCGCCAAGTTCCGCAAAGGCCTCCAAAGCGGCTGCGGTCCGTGTGCGAGCCGCAATTTCACGAGCGGCGCCCGAACGAGCCACGTTCCGTGAGACCGAGCGTCCGGCGCTGGCTTCGCACCTCCGTTACAATGCTCTCCAATCTCCTCCGCCCGGCAGCCGCCACCTGCGATCTGCTCGGGCTGTTCCACACGGCTGCTTGCTGGCCGGGCGTGGGACCTGCCCACAGCGGAGACTGTCCCACGGAGTTTTGCTCATGGTGACGCGTGCTCGCGTTCTTCTTGTGTTCTTGACGGCCGCTCTTGCGGCTTCGGCTGCCACGGCCGCCACGGTTGGCGGCGCTGTAACCGACGCGACCGGCGGGGTGCTCCCCGGAACCCGCGTCGTGCTCCGCGGTGTCGCAACCGGGCAGGAATCCTCGGTCGAGACCGACGCCGAAGGGCGTTTCCAGCTCGACGTTCCCGCCCCTGGCACCTACCTGGTGATCTTCACCCGCTCCGGCTTCTCGGAGGCCGCGAGGACCGTGGTGATCGTCCGGCCAGACGAGAAGCTTGACCTGCCCGTGCGACTCGAGTTCGGGGTGCTCAGCGCCGAGGTGAGCGTGACAGCGGCGCGCGCGGAGCGCGAAACCCGCCAGATCCCGCTCCACGTCGATACAATCACCAAGGGTGCCATCGAGCAGAGCAACCCCCTCTCCACCGGCGACGCACTGACCGTCGTGGCCAACATTACGCCGGTGGGCAACGGTCCTTTCGGGGTGCGGCCCCGGCTGCGCGGGCTCGACTCCACGAGACTCCTCGTTCTCGTGGACGGCGAACGGCTCAACACGGCACGCCAGGCGACGGACCGCACCGGCGCGGAGGTGGGGCTCATCTCACCCGATGCCATCAGCCGGATGGAAATCGTCAACGGGGCCGGCACGCTCCTCTACGGCTCCGACGCCCTGGCGGGCACGATCAACATCATCACCAACGAACCGACGTTTTCCGACGACACACGCTGGCTCTACGGGTTCAACGGCTTCTTCAGCTCCAACGAAAAGGGCGCGCGAGGCACGGCGACCCTCGGCGTGACCATGCCCCGTTTCGCGGTACGCCTGCAGGCCGGGATGGAGAGCTTCGACAATTACCGGGCCGGCGCCTTCGGCGTCGAAGACACGCGGCCGCTCTTCGCGTCGGGCGCGCTCGACCGGACCGACACCATCGACAGCAACTTCGGGTTCGCGTTCAAGGCGTTTCCGGATCCGTTCAACGCGCCGTACGTCCGCACGAGCAACGAAATACTCAACTCCGGCGCCAAGGGCCATTTCTTCAACGTGTCGAGCCTAATCAAGCTCGGCCAGTCCCGGTCGCTGCGAGTCCGCTATCAGCGCCGGCAGATGGACGACATCGGGTTCCCTGACTTCGTCCCGCCCTACTTCTTCAACGCCACGTCGCTTCCGCACAGCAATCTCGACCGCGCGTCGGCACGCTACGAAGCGCAGGCTGTCACCCCGTGGCTGGCGAATCTCTCGCTCACGGCCCACTTTCAGCGGACGGAACGTCTGCTGCAGAATCGGCTGCCGGTACAGTTCCCGGCGCCGACGCCTGCCGTGTTCTTTCCGATCAGCGTGCTGCGCCTCGACATCCTGTCGGAGACGGAACAGCGCGTCTGGACTCCTGGCGTTGACCTCCAGGCCGTCCTCGTCCCCGCGTCGAACCACGTGCTCACGACCGGCCTCACGTTCTATCGCGACCGCAGCAGCGACCGACGCACAACCACAACAACCACGTCGATGGTCGGCCAGGTGGCACTCGGCCAGCGCGGTCCCACAGCGGTTGTCTTTCCGTCACCGGTGCAACTGGGGCCGGCATCGATTGCACATCCCGTACGCGTTCCCGATGCGAGCCTGCGGGACATCGCGGTCTTCGCGCAGGACGAATGGCGGCTCAGACGGAACCTGTCCCTCGTGGCGGGCCTGCGTGGAGATTTCTACAACGTGGCCACCGACGCGACGCGTGGCTACGACGTGTCGTCGGTCGTGGCCGGCGCCCGTCCGGCCATCGACCCATCCACGCTCCCCGATCCGAATGGCGCAACCTACGCCCGTGAGGCCCTCACCGGCGATATCGGTCTCGTCGCCAACACCGGAGGTCGCGTGAACCCTTTTGTGCGATTCGGCCGCAGTTATCGTCATCCCAACCTCGAGGAAATGCTGTATGCCGGTCCGGCCACGGCGGGTAGCATCGCGCCGAACGTCAAAGTCCGGCCCGAGAAGGGGAACAACTTCGACGCCGGCGCCAAGTTCAACTTCCGTCGCCTGTCAGGTGGCGCGTATGTCTTCGTCAACCAGTACGAGGACTTCGTCGCGCAGGATCTCGTGGTGGCGGCCACCCAGTCGGGCCCGCTGGCACAGGCCACCAACTACGCCGATGTCCGGATCACGGGCGTGGAGCTCTCCGGCAACGCGCCCCTGACGTTCAAGCAGGGTGTGCTGACCTTGAGCGCGAGCGGTGCGTTGACCCGCGGCACGATCACGCGCGGCATCGACCCCCTCACGCGCAGCCGATTGGACGGCGCTCCGGCCGACAACATCACGCCGGTCAAGGTGCTGACCGCGGTTCGGTTTACGGAGTCGGGAGGACGCGGGTGGGTGGAGTCCGGAGTGCGAACGCAGGCGAAGGTGACGCGCGTGACCCCAACGCTCCTCGATTCGCCGTTCCGCATCGCACAGGATCTGCTGTCGCTCGACGGCTTCACCGTGCAGCGGCTTGGGTGGGGCGTCAACCTCTCGCGCCGCCGCGATCGGCTGGGTCTCACCTTTGCGATCGAGAATCTGGCGAACAAGTACTACCGCGAGCACTTCCAGTTCGCTCCCTCGCGTGGACGGAGTTTCACCGTCGGATTGAGCGTCGGCGCGTTCTGAGGAGGGACTAGCGAGGAGGCTCTGCCGCGGCAGCCTTCTGTTTCTCCAGGTTCCTGGCTCCGAGAAGGATATTCGGCAGCCCGTAGTTCCCCTCGTGACACGCGTACTCGAAGATCGGTCCGTCGGACCTCCGGATGGGGACCTCTCCCGACCAGGATCTCGTCCACGTCGCTCTGTCCTCGACCGTGAACTGGTAACGGATCCTGTCTGCCGCGACGCGCGTAAAGCGCTCGACAACATGCAGGGCGTCGCTGGCGACAATGTCCTGTCGAGTGTTCCGAGGGGCGCCTCTGAAATTCGTCTTGCTGGTAAAGTTCGCCGTGTCGACGACCAATGTGTCGCCTTCCCAGCGACCGCGCGAATCGCCGGCCAGCAGGCGGATGTTCCGTTCGAGGTGCGGGCGTCCGTCCAGAGGGATGATGCGATCCTCGTGAATCATCTCGTGGCGAATGACCACATGGTCTCGGTTTTGCAGAATCTGCAGATTGGCGTTGTACGTCGGCGGAATCATCGGAGGCCCCACGTTCCCCCAGGAAATGCACCGTTCGGCCAGCGTGCGGCCCTCCGCACTGTCGGCGGGGCCCCTCGACCGCCTCGCCTCGGCGCTGGCCGAGGCGCGCTTCTCGGCCTCCGGCGTCAATGGAGGGACTCTGCCGTCGCGCGGATCGAGAATCAGCGACGTCTGCCTGTTCGGCTCCTTGGCGTCGTTCTCGCCCTGCCAGATCGCATCGTCATAATGGATATTGTCTTTGGGCTGCGCCAGAAACTGGCCGAGCCGCTTCTTCAGATACTCAGCCGCTTCCTCCTCAGTGAAGAGTTCTTTTCCGGCCAGCTCCCGAGGACGTTCCAGGGCCGTGAAGGTGTCGTTCGTCCAGTATCCCTGTAGATCCGGTTGCCCGTCCGGGGTGCGCGGCGGCGTCCAGGTCTTGGCGGAGGGCGACGCTGGGCTCGCACGCTGGCCAGAGGCGGCAGTCGGCGCCAGCAACAGCACGCCGGTCATGATCGCGAGTGCTCCTGCGGCGGGAACTCGAAGGCTCATCGGCGGCTCCCATTTGTGTGGTTGGGTGCTCGGGTAGTCCCAAGACCATACGCCGAGGCCAGGTGAGCGTCAACTGACAAGTGAACAACCATTTGCTCTAAAATGACCACGTATTCACGGGAGTCGACCCATGATTCATTTGTTCGGCCAAATCCTTTCCGGGCTCGTTGTGGGCATCTGCGCAAAGTTTCTGCTCCCGGGCCGGGATCCCGGCGGCCTGATCATCACCGCCCTCATCGGAATGGCTGGCGCGCTGGTCGGCACCTTCATCGGCCGCGCAGTCAGACAGCAGCCGGACTACTCTGCGCACTGGCTGATGTCGATCCTGGGCGCCGTTGTATTGCTCATCGTCTATCGCTTCGTCGCGGGATAAGCGGATAACACTTGGGGCTGCACGTGGTGTAACTTCACGATGCGGTCGCCGTCCTGAGAACCTGGACGCGGTGTATGTCCGTCAGCGACAAAGATCTCGCCACGGGCGTTCACGACGACATCGGTCGGCGCGACGAAGGTATCGGGCCCAGCCATGCTGACGCCAGCCTTGCCGAGCGTCATCAGCAGCTTTCCATCGCGGGTGAACTTGAACACCTGGAACCCTTACAATCAGACTGCCGCTCATGACGCGCACTCGGTTCTGCCGCGTGACCTCCGCCGTGACGCTGATCGTGTTCTTCGCAGCGACCGTTCTCGCGCAGCCGCACGTGGTGCAACCCATCACTCGGAGCGGGCCCATCGAGGTCAGGGCCGTACGCACGATGCAGCCGCCCTTGATCGACGGACGGCTCGACGAGGAGTGTTGGGCTGCGGCAATTCCGGTCGGCGACTTCACGCAGCGGGATCCGGACGAAGGCAAGCCGGCAACCGAGCGGACCGAGGTCCGCTTCCTCTACGACAACGAGGCGCTGTATGTGGGTGTCCGGCTGTTCGACTCCGAGCCCGGGCACGTCTCGCGCCGGTTCTCGACGCGTGACAGCGACGCCGACGCCGATGCGGTTGCGATCTATCTCGATACGATGCACGACCGGTTGACCGGTTTTGTATTCCGTGTGTCGGCAGCCAACGTCCAGCAGGATTCCATTCTCTTCAACGACACATGGACCGACGCGAGCTGGGATGCCGTGTGGCAGTCGCAGACCAGCATCGACGCCGAGGGGTGGACCGCCGAAATCCGAATCCCGCTGTCGCAGCTCCGGTTTACGAGCACCAACGCGCAGGTCTGGGGCGTCAACGTCGAGCGGTTCATCCGACGCAAGAATGAACGATCGTGGCTGGCGATGGTGCCGAAAAGCGAGACGGGTACCGCGTCGCGGATGCTCCACCTCACGGGCTTCGACGGCTTCCGACCTGCACGTCACTTCGAGCTGCTGCCCTATACCGCGGGACGGGCCGAGTTCATCGTGCCCGGCACCGGCAATCCATTCAATGACGGCGCACGAGCGTTCGCGTCTGCCGGCGTCGACATGAAGTGGGGACTGACGACGAATCTGACCGTCAACGGCACCATCAATCCCGATTTCGGTCAAGTCGAGGTCGATCCCGCCGTGGTCAACCTGACGGCGTTCGAGACGTTCTTCCCAGAAAAGCGGGCGTTCTTCCTCGAAGGCTCGCAGATCTTCAACAACTTCGGCCAGGGTGGGGCCAACGATTTCTGGGGCTTCAATAACTCCGACCCCAACATCTTCTATTCACGGCGCATCGGTCGCGCGCCACAGATCACCGCGTCCGGCGATTTCATCGATGCGCCCACGGCAACGACGATTCTCGGTGCAGCGAAACTTACGGGAAAGACGCGTGGCAACTGGAGCCTCGGGTTTCTCGACGCCGTGACCGGACGGGAACAGGCGCGCACGCAAACCGGTTCTGTTCGGGGTCGCACCGACGTCGAACCGCTCACCAACTATTCAGTCGCCCGCCTGCACCGGGACATCGGGCGCCGGGCAGGTGCCGGGTTCATCGTCACGGCGGTCAACCGGCAGCTCGATGCCCCACCGGTCATCGACGCGCTCGCCGAGGGGGCGTACGTGTTCGGCACCGACGGCTACCTCTTTCTGGACGACAGCCGCGATTGGGTGCTGACGGGCAAGATGGCCGGCAGCCACGTGACGGGGAGCCGTGAGGCGATTCGCGGCCTGCAAGAGGCGCCGCAGCGGTACTACCAGCGGCCCGACGCGCCGCACGTGTCGCTCGATCCGGCGCGCACATCCCTTTCGGGGTTCACCGGTCGCGTCAATCTCAATCGCAACAGCGGTCTCCTCAAGCTGAATGCGGCGCTCTGGGGTGTCAGTCCCGGATTCGAGTCGAACGACCTTGGCTTCCACACCACCGGCGACCGCGCGGGCGGCCACGCAGTGGTGACGTGGCTCAATGTCACGCCAGGGCGTTTCACGCGTTCACGATCGCTCTGGTCGGCCAAGTTCTGGAGCTGGAATTTCAACCGCGAGCTGCAGAGTGACGGCTGGATTACGCGGGGCAGACTGGAATTGCTCAATTACTGGGAAGTGGGCGCCAATGTGGGCCTCTTTCGACAGGTCCTCGACGATCGCCTGACGCGTGGAGGGCCTTCGGCCGTGGCGCCCAGAGGCGGGTTCTGGCATGTCGATGCGCGTACGGATGCCAGAAAGTGGTTCTCCGTCTCGGGGGACACGAACGTCGACTGGAATCAGTTCGGCAGCTCGAATCGTCGGGCAGAACTCTCCATCAGTCTGAAACCCTCGTCGTGGTTGACGATGTCTACGGGCCCACAGTGGTCCCACAGGATTGCGGCCGCGCAGTACGTCACGTCGGTCACAGACCGAACGGCCACCGCTACCTACGGCGGACGATATGTGTTCGGAAGGCTCGACCAGAAACAGGTCTCGATGACCACGCGGGTCAGTGCGGTCCTGACGCCGCGCGTGTCGGTGCAGGTCTACATCCAGCCACTCCTCGCTGCGGGGGCCTACACGCATCTCAAGGAGCTGGCGCGACCGAGAACATTTGAATTCATCGAGTACGGCGGGCCGGCGCGGCCGCTGGCATTCGACACGCAATCCAGGGTGTACACGGTCGGTCC
>JBGPJH010000132.1:0-8796 GCA_041485305.1 Vicinamibacteria bacterium
ATCAGGACAGTCTTGGGCTTTGTGCTCGGCATGCTGGGGACAGGAGGCCGTATTGTGGCAGGCCGGTTGACACTGTTGCAAGCCGTTCGCTAAGGTACGGGTTTTGTTGACCCTCTCGTGGTTGTTCACCGCCCTGTCCGTCTGCCTCGCTGTTCTTGCGCTCGTTCGCGCGCGACGGGTGGCCAGGCGCCTCGAGCGGCTTTCTGAATCCTACTGGGAGCTGCGCTACGAGAGCGGTCAGCTGAAGGCCCGCATCACGCGGCTCGAGGCCGCCGTCGGGCCCCTTGCTGTGTCGGCCGAACCAGAATCGGATGCGCCCCGCCCGTCCGGCGCCACGGCGTTCATTCCGTTGTCCTCGTTGAAAAAATGAACCACGAATACGACGTCATCGTGATCGGCGCCGGGACTGGCGGCTACGTCGCGGCAATCCGCGCCGCGCAGCTTGGCCTGAAGGTCGCCGTTGTCGAGAAGCAGAAGGCCCTCGGAGGGACCTGCCTGCTTTGGGGATGCATCCCCACGAAGGCGCTGCTCGAGCACGCGCACGCGCTGAAGGTGGTCCAGAACGCGAAGGAATGGGGCATCACCATTGGCGAAGCCGTCGTGGGCCTCGACATGGGCCAGGTGCACGCGCGAAAGGACAGAATCGTCAGTGGGTTGACCCGCGGCGTCGAGTACTTGTTCAAGAAAAACAAGATTGACTGGATCAAGGGCACCGCACGGCTGACAGGCCAGGGAGCTGTCGAGGTCTTCGAAGGCGATGCGCAGACGCTGAGGGCCAGGCGCGAGATTATCGTGGCGACCGGATCGGCTCCCCGCGGCGTGCCGGGAGTGGACATCGATCGGCGGCGCATCATCACAAGCGACGAGGCCATCCACCTGAAGGAGGTGCCGATGGCCGTCGCCGTCCTGGGCGGTGGAGCGGTTGGCGTCGAGTTCGCGTCGATCTTCCGCCGCTTCGGCAGCCAGGTGACCCTGATCGAGCTGCTCCCGCGGCTTGTGCCGGCCGAAGACGACGCCGTGTCCGCCGAGCTGGAGAAGTCGTTCCGCAGACAAGGTGTGACCTGCTACACGGGGACGAGGGTGACACGCGCGAAAGCGTCGGACGACGGCGTCGACATCGACGCGCAGCTTCCCGACGGCACCCTTCGAACGCTCCGTGCCGACTACCTGCTCGTCGCGACGGGTCGGGGTCCCGTGACCGCCGGACTCGACCTCGAACGCGTCGGTGTGGAGACAGACCACGGGTACATCAACGTCGACGCCGCGTACCGCACAAGCGTTCCCGGCATCTCCGCCGTCGGCGACGTGATCACGCTCGGCACTGCTGGGCATCCACAGCTGGCGCATGTCTCCTCGGCGGAGGGAATCGTGGCCGCCGAACGTATTGCCGGGCGGGAGATCCGGACGTTGAACTACGATCACGTGCCCCGCTGCACCTATTGCGATCCCGAGATCGGCAGCGTCGGACTCAGCGAGCGCGAAGCGCGGGACCGCGGCTTCGACGTGGCCGTGGGCATGTTTCCATTCGGCGTGCTTGGACGAGCCAGGATGGCCGGAGAAACCGACGGCTTCGTCAAGATCGTCGCCGACAGCCGGTACGACGAGGTACTGGGCGTGCACATGATCGGCCTGCGCTCGACCGAGCTGGTCGCGGAGGCAACCCTCGCTCTCGGTCTCGAATCGACCGCCGAAGCACTGGTGCGGACGATCCATGCTCACCCCACGATGGCCGAGGCAGTCGGTGAAGCGGCGCACGCTCTGCACGGGGGAGCGATTCATCTCTGATGACCACATTCAAGGAATCTGCCCATGTCTACCGATGTCGTGATGCCCCAGATGGGAGAGTCGATTGCGGAAGGCACGATCGTCCGCTGGATCAAGAACCTGGGCGACGTCGTTGAGCGCGACGAGCCGCTGTTCGAAATCTCGACCGACAAGGTCGATGCCGAGATCCCTTCGCCGGTAGCGGGTGTGGTGATCGAGATCCGCGCGAAGGAAGGGGAGACCGTGCCCGTTAACAGCGTGGTCGCCGTCATTGGGCCGGCAGGCGCGCAGCCCGAGCCATCGGGGCCAGCGCCCCTGGGGATTGACCGATCGATTGCCTCCGCGCGGCCGACACCGGGGCCAGCGGCCCCTGCCGTCGACCGGCGGGGCGCGCCTAAGGCGCCCGAGCCGTCGCTGGGGCGGGCCGTGCCGGCTCCGACGAAGGCACCGCCTGAAACCGCCTCGCCTGGGCCTCGGACCGCCGAAGAAGTCGTTCGTCAGCGCTCATCGCCACTCGTGCGAAAGATCGCCGAGGAGCATCACGTCGACATATCGCAGATTCGCGGGACCGGCATCAGAGGACGTGTGACCAGAGACGATATCCTCGCCTTCGTAGGCAGAATCCCGACGCCTGTCGGGTCGGCTGCGCCCGCGATAGATTCGGCTGCAGCCGCCCGGTCGGACGCGTCGCTGGCTCCGGCCGCCGCGGCGGGCTCCGGGTTGGCGGGTCAGACCGTGCCGATGTCGCTCATGCGCCGCAAGATCGCCGAACACATGATGGCGAGCCGGCGGACGTCGGCGCACGTGCACTCTGTGTTCGAGGTGAATTTCGGTCGAATCGAGCAGGCTCGTCAGGCGAAGGCGGCGCTCGAAGGCGCCGGAGCGAAGTTGACGTACCTGGCCTTCATCGTGACCGCCGTCGTGCAGGCGCTGCGCGCGATGCCCGTGCTCAACGCGTCCGTTCAAGACGAAAACATTGTCTATCACAAGCCCATCAACATCGGGATCGCGGTGGCGCTCGACCGGGGTTTGATCGTGCCGGTCGTCAAGAACGCCGACGAAAAGGACCTCCTTGGCATCAGCCGCGCCATTGCCGACCTCGCAGGGCGCGCGCGCAGCAAGCAGCTCAAGCCCGAGGACGTGTCCGGTGGAACCTTCACGGTGACGAACCCTGGGGCGTTCGGCGCGTTGTTCGGCATGCCAATCATCAACCAGCCCCAGGTCGCGATTCTCGGAGTCGGCGCCGTGGAAAAACGGCCTGTCGTCGTCGACGATGCGATTGCGATCCGGCCGATGGCTTATCTCACGCTCGGGTTCGATCACCGAATCATCGATGGCGCTGTGGCCGACACCTTCATGGCGCACGTCAAGCACACCCTCGAAAGCTGGGATCCGTCGCGGGTGTGAGGCGCCTCGACGTCCGCAGGCTCGGCGTCGTCCACTACCGGGACGCGCTGGCGGAGCAGCGAGCGCTCGTCGACGAGCGGCGCGCCGGCCGGATCGATGATGTGCTGCTCCTGCTGGAACATCCGCCGGTCGTCACGCTTGGTGTGCGAGGGGACGGCGGGCGGTCGCACATCCTCGCGACCCCCACGGCATTGTCGGCGCGCGGTATCGAGGTCGTCGAAGCGGGAAGAGGCGGCGATATCACCTACCACGGCCCCGGCCAGGTCGTCGGCTATCCGATTCTGGATCTCAAGCCGGACCGCTGCGATGTGCACCGCTACGTGCGCGACCTGGAAGAGGTCCTGATTCGTGTGGCGCGCGACTACGGGATCGAGGCCGGTCGTGTCCCTGGGCTGACCGGCGTGTGGGCAGGCCTGGAGAAGCTCGCGGCAATTGGCGTGCGTCTGTCGCGGTGGATCACGAGCCACGGGTTCGCGCTGAACCTCACAACGGACCTGGACAATTTCGGCCTCATCGTGCCGTGCGGGATTGCCGATCGTGGCGTGACCTCGCTCGCGCGGCTTGGGTGTACCGCCACAAGGTTTCAAGTCGAGGAGTGTATCGTCGCCCACTTTCTCGAGGTCTTCGATCGGGAGGTTGGCCAGCCGCCGGCACACGGACAGCACCTACCTCCGCGCGAGGACGAGAGAGATCACCCTAAGGCATTGATACAGAAGTCAGTTAACGTCAGGAATATTCAGGAGACGTCCGGGGTTTTCGTCAGGAGTGAGGAAGCCCCCATGCGGGAACCCAAAACCGACGACGTTCTGCTACTCGCGAGACTGAAGGCGGGCGACGAGAGAGCTCTCAGAGACTTGGCCGAAGCCTACAGTTCGAAAATCTACCAGCTGGCGTTCAGGTACCTCCGCAACCGGGAAGACGCGGAGGAAATCACCCAGGATGTGCTTTACAAGGTGTACCGGAAGGTTGGCGCGTTTCGCGGCGACTCGGCGTTGTCTTCGTGGATCTATCGGATCACGTTCAACGCGGCGATGTCTCGGCTGCGAACCGCGGCTTATCAAAGGGCCCAGACCGAGGACGCGTCGTTCAGGTCACATGATGATGAGCTGACGACGGAGTCGCCCGCCGGCGTGCCTGATTGGTCCGATATGGCCGACGAGCGCGTGTTCAGGCGGCAGCTCAGCGGGCGTCTATTCAGGGCCATCCTCGCGCTCCCAGCCATCTACCGTGCGCCCGTGGTGCTGCGCGATATTCAGGGTTTAACGACTGAAGAGGCGAGTGCGAGGCTGCGCGTGAAGGATCAGACGCTCAAGTCGCGCCTGCATCGCGGGCGGTTGATTCTGCGCAAGCAACTCACCGACTTCGCTGGCGGTCTCACTCTGCACCACGTCACCGCGTGAGACGGCAGAGCCTCATACAAAGCTGACAGCTGTCAGCTGACTGCTGAGAGCCTCGCCGCGAGGCCAATCTGCCTTACGGGTCACAGGAGCATGGCCTTGTCGAGCGCGACGCGCGCCTGAACGGCCAACGGCGGCAGCTCCGTGGCCTGGATGCCGTCGGGGCTGAGGTGCACCGGCAGAGCGACCGCGCGAGCCTTTCGGCCGTTGGAGTCGTCGGGCGCGACGAAGCAGCTGAGGGTGCGGTGCGACCGGCCGACGAGGCCCGCTATCGCTTCCGCGGCGGCGGTTGCTAGCGCGTGCGGCCCCGGTGGCCACAGCGGCCCAACGCGAGCAGCAATCCGCCGCCTTGTCGGCTCGTCGAGCAGTCGGGTCGCGGCAAAGCCGCCAATCGTTGCCTCTTCCCACGGAACCACCGCCTGGTCGGGGGGAATCCCCAGGACGCTGAGGGCGACATCGCGGGCCGAGCCGTTGGCCTCGAGCGCCACAATCGCCCGGATGGCTCCCACCAGTGCTTCGGGGGCCGAACCGAACAACCGGGTCCGAAGAAAGCGCAGCTCCCGTACGCCCCGCTCGACCAACTCCAATTGAGACGCACCTGCGCAGACGATCAGGCTCGTGGCCGCAAGCTGGGAAATTCTCTCGAGCAGAAGAAGACCGTCGTCGCCGCGCCACTCGCCGCCGTGTGCCCTGTCGGCGATCACGACCACCGACGCCGCGGCCGTCGTCGTGAGATCGGGCGACCCGCACACCATGGTGGCGAACCCTTCGATAGGCGAGGCCTGCATGATATCCAGCGCCGTGCCGGCGGCAATTTGTCCGGTCTCGTCGATCAGCCGGATCTTCGAGACGATGTCACGCCTGGCGAGCACGTGCGCCAGCATTCCCCCCAGCTCGCCCGCGCCGAGAATGGCGACCTCATGGACCACTGAGCTATTGTAAAGCGATGGAGAGGCAACTTCGGGGGCAAGCCGCGATCGTCACCGGCGGATCGCGGGGCATCGGGCTTGCGATCGCGAGCGCGCTGGTGGGCGAGGGCGTCAACGTCGCCGTGACGGGGAGAAGCGAAGCGCACCTGTCGGCCGCGCGTCCGTTGATCGAGCGCGCCGGTCCCGGATCGGTCGAGACCTTGCGCGCCGACGTCCGCGACTATCGAGAAGTCGAGCGCGCTGTGTCGGCGACGGCTTCGCGATTTGGCGGGCTCGACATCGTGGTCAACAACGCTGGTGTCGGCATTTTCGCCGACGTCGCCGACCTCACGCCCGAGCAGTGGTCGGAGGTCGTCGATACCAACCTGACCGGTGTCTTCAACGTCTGCCATGCTGCCCTCCCCGAGCTGCGGCGGAGAGGCGGCGGCTTCATCATCAACATCAGCAGCCTGGCGGGGAAGAACGCATTTACCGGGGGCGGGGCATACTGTGCGTCCAAGGCAGGGCTGAACGCCTTCAGCGAGGCGCTGATGCAGGAAGTGCGATACGACAACATTCGGGTCAGCTACGTGATGCCGGGCTCGGTCGCGACCGGCTTCAGCGGAGGGGACGAGGCAGCTGGGGCGGACTGGAAGATCGCGCCCGACGACGTGGCGCAGGTCGTCCTCGGCCTGCTCCGGCACGATCCGCGCAGTCTGCCGAGCCGGGTCGAGCTGCGTCCGTCCAAGCCAAGAAAATGATATCTGTCTTCGACAAACATCGTGACGCGCTCGAGCGGCACGAAACGATGATGGGCACCGCACGCGGCCGCCTCGCCGTTGCGATGGATCTGGTGACAGACTCGCTCGCACTGGTCGGGCAGCACGGCGTCTACTGCCGAAGCGAGCTATTGCCGGGGAAGCCGAAGATGGACATTGCGCTCGTTCTCGAGCAGCTGACCGATGCGAAACAGCTAGTGCAGAGCGCGATGGAGGAGCTCGGCACGAAAGCCTGACTTAGCGGTGAGCTTTCAGCACCCAGCCTTCAGCGTGCAGCTGCATAACGAGGGTTTCACCGTCTCGGCGTGTCGGAGGGGACGGAAAAGGTCGGGAGGGATTCGGCTCAGGCGCCGTGGGAGAGGATCTCGCCCAAGCGCGAGGTAAAGGCTGAGCGGGCCATCACGTCTCCGACACCGGCCCGGCGGGCAGCGTCGATGACGTCAGTTTGCACGTGCGACGCGTAGCCGAGCGTGGGCACGCCGGCGAGCGTGGGGTCGGCCTTCATCGCCGCCACGGTGCCCAGCGGATCAGTGCGAGGGTTGTTGAGATCGAAGATCACGAGCGACGGTGCGCGGAGGCGCATTTCGCTCAGCGCGGCGGCAGCCGTACGCGCGAACGACACCGAGACACCAAGCTGACCGGCGGCGGCCTTGATCTTGGACGTGAAGAGCAGATCGTCGAGGACTGCTAGAATCATAGATCCTGCATTCATGATCCTAATCGAAACCCAGGCCGTGGCGCCGTTTTTCAAGAACGGGTTCGTTGTGGCCTGCCGACGTACGCGCGACGGCGTGCTGATCGATCCGGGCGACGAGGTGGACGGTCTGCTCGCGTTCGCAGCACACGAACGGATCGCGCTCAAATACATTCTGCTGACGCACGCCCACATCGACCATGTCACGGGCGTCGCAGCCGCCAGACGGGCGCTCGGCGTTCCGGTTTACCTCCACCGCGACGACCTGTTTCTGTACGAGGGAGCCGTTCAGCAGGGAATGATGTTCGGGCTCCGGGTCGAACCGCTGCCGCCGGTCGACGAGTTCTACACATCCGGCCAGGCGATTGCTTTCGGCGATCTCGAAGCTCGCCCGCATCACACCCCGGGTCACTGTCCTGGCGGTGTGTGTCTTCAAATCGGCAACGTGGGAGAAGCGGGACAGGACCTGTTCGTCGGCGACACGCTTTTTGCCGGGTCGATCGGGCGCACGGACCTCCCGGGAGGCGATTACGCCACCTTGATGACTTCCATCCGCACCGTGCTCTTTGGCTTTGGCGACGATGCCCGGGTGTATCCGGGGCATGGACCCACAACGACGATTGGGCACGAGCGGCGCACGAACTCGTTTTTGATCAGCCCGTAGCTTTTTCGACGGTGAGCTCGACTCGGCCCACCCGAAGCCGATCGCCGTTCGTCAACTTCGCCCGTTCGACCCGCTCGTCGTTCACGAACGTCCCATTGGTGCTCGACAAGTCGATCACCTCGAGCTTCTCGCCGTCGGCTTCGAGTCGGCAGTGCAGTCGCGATACGAGAGCGGCATCGACGATGAAGTCGGCCCGCGGAGCGCGACCGACGGTCTTGATGGATCCGGGCACCACGCGAAAGATGAGCGAACGCCCGTCGCCGTCCGAACTCTGAAGAATCCACATCGGCGCCTATCTTACCCCGCAGCGCTGCGAAAGCTGACAGCTGTCAGCTTTCGCATGGGGATGGTGCCTCTCTTGGCGGCCTTGCCAGCGCGCACGATCATGACTAGTATGACCATCGTGACTATGTCGTGCATACGGGAGGTTCCATGGCCGACACCTGGACAGTCGCCCAAGCAAAGGCGAAATTCAGCGAAGTGATTGATCGCGCGGCCACGAAAGGGCCGCAAACCGTGACACGTAACGGCCGTACGGCGGCGGTCGTCGTGGCGGCGGATGAATGGGAGCGGAAAGCGAAGCGGAAGGGCAATCTCGCGGAATTTCTGGCGAGCTCACCGCTGCAGCGATCGAGGCTCCGGATCGAACGCCGGAGGGATCGTCCCCGCAAGGTTGACCTGTGAGCTTTCTGCTCGATACGAACGTGGTCTCTGAATGGGCGAAGCCGCGGCCTGAACCGCGCGTCGTTGCCTGGCTGGCCGAGGTCGACGAGGATCGTGTGTTCCTCAGCGTTGTCACGATCGGCGAGCTCCGACATGGCATTGAGCGGCTGGCCGCCGGCCGACGGCGGGAGCGGCTCGACGAGTGGCTGCGGGACGAATTGCCGCAGCGTTTTGAGGGCCGAGTTCTGCCGATCGATGCCACGGTCGCCGACGCTTGGGGATCGATTGTTGCTCGGCGCGTGCGGGCTGGCCGTCCGATTGGCGCGATCGACGCCTTCGTCGCGGCCACCGCGGAGGTTCACGGCCTGACGCTCGTCACGCGCAACGCAGCCGACTTCAGGGCGTCAGTGAAGACGGTGCTCGACCCGTGGACCGAGACGTCGTGAACACGTGGCGCGAGGCACCCGCAAGCGATTGCCCTTCGACGGCGCCAGCGCCCGATCTGGCATCCCGACGGCCG
>JBGPJH010000133.1:0-8722 GCA_041485305.1 Vicinamibacteria bacterium
CCCGATCTGCGATGCCATCGATGTTGAAGAGGTTGCCCCCGTACTCCGGGATGAGGGAATCGACCAGGAGCACGCGGGCGCCCAGGTCGACGAGCTGGCGAGCCAGGTTGCTGCCAATGAACCCGAGTCCGCCGGTGATCATCACCTGACGGCCACGGTAGAACTGCCGGTAGTCCACGGTCAGGTTCGTCGGGCGTTCGGGTCGGCCGCATCGCGCGGCGAGACGGGCGGCTGCACGCGGCCGTGCAGGTGCCGCTCACGCACGACGAGGTCGAACCAGAGGGACAGCACGTCCACGCCAGTCCTGAAGATGCGGCGGAAATTGAAGAACTGCGACCGTCCGTAGGCCCGGTGATAGTGGTGGACGGGCACTTCAACGATCGTGAAGCCGGCGTCCTGGATCTTCTTCATCATCTCCAGGCAAATGACACCGCTCGTTTTCTGGAGCTCGATGTGCTCGAAGACCGACTTCCGCAGGAGCCGGAAATCGCAGTCCACGTCGCGAACGGTCAGGCCGAACAGGAGCGACACAGTATGGTGATACAAACGGCCAATCATGACGCGGTGCAGAGGATCCGATCGACTGATCTTGTAGCCGTTGACCAGATCCGCCTCGGGGGTCAGCTTCGCCCACAACGCCGCGAGCTCCGCGGGATCGTATTGCGCGTCGCCGTCGGTATAGAAGATCAACTCCTTGGTGGCCGACCGAAAGCCGGTCTGGAGCGCGCCGCCGTACCCCCGGTTCCGCGGATGGTGCACGACCCGCACGTGCGGGTAGGTTTTCGCCAGCTCGTCCACGATCTCGGCAGTCGCGTCGGTGCTGCCGTCGTTCACGACAATAACCTCGTAGTCGGGCGTCAATTCCGAGGCGGCCTGCACCGCGCGGATCACCATGCTGGCGATGGTTCCGCTGTCGTTGTAGGCCGGGAAGAAGACGCTCAGACCCGGAGCCTTCAAGCCGGAGGGATCTGGCATGAAAAAACGCCTCCAGACCATAGCACGAAAAGGGGCTCACCGGGACGGCCGGGCGAGCGTTTTTTGGCTCGATTCTGGACTCGAAATCAGCCGCCAGGGGGTTATGGCCGATTCCACCAGCACGGCCCGTGAGACCTTCGATTCGCCTTCCCGCCGCTCGACGAACGTAATCGGCACTTCGGCGATGCGTCCACCCCGGCGCGCCGCCACGAAGAGCATCTCCACAAGAAACGAGTAGCCGTCGGAAAAGAACCGGTCGAGGGGCAGTGACGCCAGCGCCTCGCGACGCCAGCAGCGATAGCCGGACGTGCAGTCCCGGACGTTCAGGCGCGTCACACTCCGGATGTACACGTTTGCGACCCGGCTCAGCACCCTGCGGCGCAGAGGCCAGTTGACCACCGAGCCCCCCGACACGTACCGCGAACCGATGACGAGGTCGGCGTGAGCCGTGGCGGCGATCAGCTCGGGAAGCTGGTGGGGATCGTGCGACAAGTCGGCGTCCATCTGACACAGCACGTCGAAGGGCTGCGTCAGAGCCCTCTTCATCCCGTCGATGTACGACCGCCCGAACCCCCGGGGCCCTTCCCGATGCATGACCTCGACGCGACCCGGATACGTGCGGCCAATCCCCTCGGCGACCTCGCCCGTGCCGTCGGGGGACTGGTCGTCCACCACGAGAAGGTGCACGCCGGGGTGCCGCATCACGGCCGGGATCAGCACCGGAAGGTTGGCCCGCTCGTTGTACGTGGGCACGATGACCAGTGCGGTCGTGCTCATGTCGAGAAACGGAAGTTGACGATGTCGCCGTCCTGGACCACGTACTCCTTGCCTTCGAGCCGGACCTCGCCGTGGTCGCGGCAGGCAGCCATCGATCCACGTGCGATGAGCGCGGCATAGCTGACCACTTCCGCCCGGATGAAACCGCGGGCGATGTCGCTGTGGATCTCCCCCGCAGCGAGTTGAGCGGGCGTGCCGCGCGGAATCGACCACGCACGGCACTCGTCGTCCCCCACGGTGAAGAACGACACGTAGCCCAGCAGATCGTAGCTGGCGCGGATGACGCGATCGAGCCCCGACTCGGTGAGGCCCAGGTCCGAGAGGAACGCCGCCGCGTCGGCGGCTGCGAGCTGCGCGATTTCGAGCTCGATTTTCGCGCAGACGGCAACGGCCGCCGTCTCGGCACGCGACAAGAAGGGGGTCAGTCCAGCCGCGTCGGCCGCGCGGTCGATGCGCGTTGCATCGGTGCCGGCAAGCTGATGCTCATCGAGGTTGATCACGACGAGGAGCGGTTTCGCGGACAGAAACTGAAACCCCCTGAGCCGTTTCAAGTCCTCGCCCTTGAGATCAAGCGCGCGAAGCGGGCGCCCTTCCTCGAGGGCGACGCGGCAGACCGCGATCCCGTCCCGCTCGCGTTCCAGCTCGACCGACCGGCCTTTCTTCAAGTCCTTGAGCAGCCGGTCGAGCCGCCGTTCGGCCACCCCAAGGTCGGCGAGGATGAGTTCGTCCTCCATGGCCTGCGCGTCGCGTGCGGGGTTGATAGACCCCGAGGGGTGCGCCACGGCGGGATCGGTGAACGCGCGCACAACATGCACGAGCGCGTCGGCGTTCTTGTACGCGGCGACATCGACAAGAGCCTGAGCGCCGCCGCTCTTGCCCGGCGCAGCGAGGTCCGAGAACTCCACGGTCGCCGGCACCCGTTTCTTCGGGTTGTACATCGCCGTCAGCCGATCGAGGCGGGTATCGGGAACTCTCGAGATGCCAACGAACGCGTCACCCTTCCCTTGAGCCCCGTGCGCCTTTTCTTTCGCGCTGGTCATCAACTCGAAGAGGGTGGATCTGCCGCTGGACGCAAAGCCAATCAGGGCGGCTCGAAGCATGGCAAACCCCGCATGCTAACTCACTTTGGCCGCGTGACCTCACACCGCCGCCGCCCTGTGTAACGACCGATGAAATTTGGTTACTTAACCTATTAGAACTGGCGACAGCGAATATTTGACGTAACTCGCTGAGCAATCGCCTTTTTGCGGTTGACATCTTCTCTGGGGTCCCCTACTATCGGGTGGAAATTTGTGGATGAAAATGGAGTAATTTCGCGTGTTCAGGGGCAATGCGCCTGCGCGCATCGATGACAAAGGGCGACTCAAGGTGCCAAACATCTTTCGGTCGCTGCTTGACGGGAAATACGGATCCGAACTCTTCCTCACGAGCCTGACCGGGGAGTTCGTCCGGATCTATCCGATGCCGGTCTGGCTCGAGATCGAGGAGAAGCTCGCGGCAATGCCGTCTGTGAATCCGTCCCGTCTGCGTTTCCTCGACCGGGTGAACTACTTCGGTCAGGTGGGCGAGCTCGATAGCCAGGGGCGCGTCATCATCCCGCTTCGGCTTCGCGAGTCCGCCACGATGACCGGCCAGGTCGACGTGCTCGGGCAGGTCAACTGCCTGGACGTGTGGAATCACGACCGATTCCTCACGAAACTGCAGCGCGAACCCTACACAGACGACGACGCGCGCGCTCTGTCGGAGTTCGGGATTTGATCGCCCACGTACCGGTGCTCGCCGCCGAAGCGCTGCTGCACCTGCGGCCCGAACGAGGCGGCGTCTTTGTCGATTGCACCGTGGGTCTTGGGGGACACGCCAAGGCGCTGCTCGAGGCGGGTGCGACGCGGGTGATTGGCCTCGACCGCGATCTCCAGGCGCTGGCGGCGGCTCGCGTCGTGCTGCGGCCGTGGGCGGATCACGTCGAGCTGGTCCACGCGGACTATCGCGCGATCGATGACGTCCTCGACCGGCGCGGGATTCGGCTCATCGACGGCGCGCTCGCCGATCTAGGCGTGTCGTCGTTGCAGTTCGAAGGGGAGGGGCGTGGGTTCAGTTTTCAGCGCGACGAACCGCTGGACATGCGCATGGACGCGACCGAGGGGGAGACGGCGTCGGACCTCCTGGCGCGGGCGTCCGAGCACGATCTGGCGGATGCCATTTACCGGTACGGAGAAGAGCGTTTCTCCCGCCGTATAGCGGGCGCGATCGTTGCCGCACGGGCCGAGGCGCCCATCGTCACGACCGGGCGGTTGGCGTCCATCGTTCGACGGGCCGTGCCGCGCCGCCCCTTCTGGCGGATCGACCCCGCGACGCGCACGTTTCAGGCGCTCCGCATCTGGGTGAACCGCGAGTTGGAAGGGCTCGACCGCTTTCTGGAGGCGGCGGTGCGCCGGCTGCGGGAGGGTGCGCGGCTCGTGGTGATTAGCTTTCATTCTCTCGAAGACCGCATCGTGAAGCACACCCTGCGGGCGCTCGAGCGGAGTGGGGACGCGGGGGTGAAAGTTCTGACGAAGAAACCGGTGGTGCCGGGCGCGGACGAAGTGCAGCGGAACCCGCGGGCACGGAGCGCGAAGCTTCGGGCCGCGGAGCGAGTGGCCTCTGCAGGTCGAACTGGACTGAGCGAGCACGATGGCTGAAGCCTTTGAGTACGCGGTCAGAAAGGACATTTTCAACAACCCGATCGTCCGAGAGGTCGACGAGGCGAGGCAGCGGCAGCTCTGGAAATCGGTTGCGATCGCCAGCCTGCTCGTGGTGGTGCTGCTGCTGTGGGCGTGGCAGCAGTTCGAGCTGTTGCGCCACGGCTACCGGCTGGAAGAGCTGCAGAGGCAGCGGGCTGCCGAGGAAGAGATCGGGCGGCATCTGCGTCTGCAAATCGAGACGCTGATCTCGCCACGGCGCATCGAGACGCTGGCGATCGAGCGGCTGCACCTGGTGGTGCCCACCCGCGACGAAGCGATTGTCCTTGAACGAGTCGTGCCGGCCGATCCGCCGGAGAAATCGGTCGTCGCGCAACGGTGATGAAACGAATCTGGCGGCTGGGGTCACGCCACGCGAAGCAACCGGGTGGTCGCGGGTCGGGCAGCGATTGGCGCGCCACTCTGAAACAGCGCACGGCGATCGCCGCCGGGACGCTCGCCCTCTGGATCGTCGCCATCGAGGCGCGGCTGGTCTACCTGCAGGTCGTTCAGCATGCCGAGCTCGTCGATCGCGCCGAGCGTCAGCAGATGCGTACGCGGCCGTTGTCAGCGAAGCGCGGCGACATTCTCGACCGGCGCGGGCGCGTGCTGGCGACCAGCGTCGATGCCGACTCCGTTTACGCGGTGCCGTCGGCGATCAGCGACGATCGGGTCGCCGTGGACAGGCTCTGCGCGGCCCTCGATCCGTGCAAAGCCGCCGAGCGCCAGGAGCTTCTCGAGCGACTGAGCACCCAGCGCAACTTTGCCTACGTGCGCCGGCAGGTCACGCCAGAGGAAGCGCGCCGGGTGGCCGCGCTCAACCTCGACGGCATCGGCTTTCTCAGGGAGAGTCGGAGGTTCTACCCGAACAAAGAGCTCGGCGCGCACGTGCTCGGCTTTGTCGGCCTCGATAACAAGGGACTGGGCGGCATCGAGTCGGCCTACGACTCGCAGATCCGCGGTAGAGAGGGCCAGATTCTCGTTCATGCCGATGCGAAACGGCACGCGTTCAGTCGCTTCGAGCGGCCGCCGACCATAGGTGCAACGATCGAGCTCACGATCGACGAGTACCTCCAGCACATCGCCGAGCGGGAGCTGACTGCAGGCATCCTCGCCAACCGCGCCGAGAGTGGCAGCGCGATCATCATGGACCCCCACACCGGCGAGATCCTGGCGATGGCCAACGAGCCGACCTTCAATCCGAACGTCTACCGGGAGTCGTCCGACGCGGATCGGCGGAACCGCGCCGTGCAGGACCTCTACGAGCCCGGGTCGACGTTCAAGGTGGTCACCGCGTCGGCGGCGCTCGAAGAGAAGGTAATGCCGACCGACGCCATGATCGATGTGAGCGCCGGGCAAGTCCGCATAGGCTCGCGCATCGTGCGCGACGTGCACAAATACGGCCCGCTGTCGTTCACCGACGTGATCGTGAAATCGAGCAACGTCGGTGCGATCAAGATCGGCTTCAGGCTCGGGACCGATCGACTGAGCGAATACGTGCAGCGCTTCGGATTCGGCCGTCCGATCGCTCCCGACTTTCCGTCCGAGAACCCCGGCATCGTATGGGAGCGGGCGAAATGGACGGAGGACGCGCTGGCTTCGGTGTCGATGGGATACCAGGTCGGCGTGACGCCGTTGCAGATGGCCGCCGCCGTGAGTTCGATCGCCAATGGCGGGGAGTACGTCGAGCCGCGGGCACTGCGAGCGGTTTACCGCGAGGGTCGACGCTACGAAGTGAAGCCGAAAGTGCTCCGCCGGACCATCGGTGCAGATACGTCTGCGGCTCTGACGGCGATCATGGAGCAGGTCGTTGAGCGAGGCACGGGGACCCTGGCCAAGATCTCCGGCTACACGATCGCGGGCAAGACCGGCACCGCCAACAAGCTCGTCAACGGCCATTACACCAACCTGACGTACGCCTCGTTTGTGGGCTTCCTGCCCTCGCAGGACCCTGCGGTGACGATCCTGGTCGTTCTCGACTCGCCGAACGGGAGCAACGGCCACTTCGGCGGGCCGGTGTCGGCGCCGATCTTTCGACGAATCGGTGAGGCGACGCTCCGCTATTTGGCTGTCCCCCCGTCGATCAACCGACTGCCGCCAGTCCTGGTGGCCCGGAACGAGGAGAGAGATGAGAGGCCGGTGGTCAATCTCGTTTCCGATAAACCGGCGGGAACCGTGCCCGACGTGCGCGGGATGAGCGCCCGTGCCGCCCTGCACAGACTGGTAGCGGTCGGGCTGTCTGCCCGCCTATCTGGCGATGGCTTCGTGGTTGCCCAAGACCCCCTCCCTGGCTCCGCGATCGAGGAAGGCGCTCAGTGCCACCTCACACTCCAGCGCGGACCCTTGCCACGTTCCTCGGGCGCAGAGCAGCGATGACCTGGTCCGACCTTCACGATGTGCTTGCGAGGCACGGCCTCATTCGGGCTGATGCCGCAAGATACCCGGATGCTCCCGTCGGCGCCGTGATGGGAATCGCCTACGACTCGCGCCGGGTCGCCTCTCAGAACGTTTTCGTCGCGCTGAAGGGCCAGCACGCGAATGGCACGGCCTTCGCAAAGCAGGCCGTGGACCGAGGTGCAATTGCCGTCATCTCCGAGGAGCCGGGGTTTGGGGACATGCGCGTCCCCTGGGTGAGAGTCGAGGACGCTCGACTGGCATTGGCGTTGCTGTCCGTTGCGTTCTACGGCAATCCCAGCGGCCAGCTGCGCGTGGTCGGCATCACCGGAACCAACGGCAAGACGACCACAACGTATCTCGTGGCGTCGATTTTCGACGCGGCCCGGATCCGGTGCGGTCTGCTCGGAACGGTCGCCTACCGGATCGGCGACGAAGTACGCGAAGCGACGAGAACCACACCTGAAGCCCCCGAGGTGCAGAGCCTGCTGCGCGCGATGGTGGACCGTGGGTGTGCCGCGTGCGCCATGGAAGTGTCGTCACACGCGCTGTCGCTCCGCCGGGTCGACGGCATGACCTTTGCCGCCGGAGTGTTCACGAACCTGACACGCGAGCACCTCGATTTCCACGCCGACATGGACGCGTACTTCCGGGCGAAACGTCGATTGTTCGAGATGCTTCCGCGAGACGCACCGAGCGTGATCAACGTCGACGATCCGCGCGGGCCGGCGCTCGCCGAAGTCGTGGGCACGCCGGTGACGTATGCGATTGGTCGAGCGGCCGACGTCACACCAGGGCCGCTGTCGTTTTCGTTTGCGGGGCTCACGCTCGATGTCCGGACACCCCGGGGAACCGCGCACGTGACGTCATCGCTGGTGGGACGACCCAACGTTTACAACATCCTGGCGGCGGTCTCGACCGGCGTCGCGCTCGGGTTTCCGCTCTCGGTGATCGAGAAGGGAATTTCGGCCCTGGAGGGTGTGCCGGGACGATTCCAGGTGGTCTCGACTCCTGAGGAAGAGGTCACGGTCGTCGTCGACTACGCGCACACCGACGACGCGCTCCGGAATCTGCTCGAGACGGCGAGGCCGCTTGCCCATGGACGCCTCGTGACCGTCTTCGGCTGCGGAGGCGACCGCGACCGCACTAAGCGCCCGCTGATGGGTGCCGTGGCGGGCCGGCTGAGCGACGTCCTGCTGATTACGTCGGACAACCCGCGCAGCGAGGACCCGCAGCGAATTGTCGAGGATATTCAGCGGGGTCTCACACCGGACACGCGGCCCGACAGCGCGCCGAGGATTCTGACGATCTTGGACCGGCGCGAGGCGATTGCGAAGGCGATCGATCTAGCCAGACCCGGCGACTTCGTCCTGGTTGCCGGGAAAGGTCACGAGAAATATCAGGTGATTGGTGATCGGGTGGTCCCCTTTGATGACGTGGCGGTCGCCCGAGAGGCGCTGGACCACCGACGTGGCAGCCGCAGTGTGGTGTAGCGCTGATGCTGTATCACTTGCTGTATCCCTTCCACACGCAGCTGTCGCTGCTGAATGTGACCCGCTACATCACGTTCCGTACTGCGGCCGCGAGCCTGTCTGCGCTTGCCCTCAGCTTGGCGCTCGGCCCCTGGCTCATTCGGAAACTCCGCGAGTTTCAGATCGGGCAGGTGATTCGGCAGGAAGGCCCGACGACGCATCGTCCCAAGGCCGGAACGCCGACGATGGGCGGACTCCTGATTCTGGCGGCCTCGCTGGTGCCGACCCTGCTCTGGGCCGACTTGACGAATGTGTACATCTGGATCGCGGTGTTGACGACCGCCTTGTTCGGAGGGGTGGGGTTCCTCGACGACTATCTGAAGATTA
>JBGPJH010000134.1:0-8637 GCA_041485305.1 Vicinamibacteria bacterium
CCGGCCGGACCGGGACGCGGTGCC
Organism: Vicinamibacteria bacterium; assembly: GCA_041485305.1. Classification (GTDB taxonomy): domain Bacteria; phylum Acidobacteriota; class Vicinamibacteria; order Vicinamibacterales; family CAVVIG01; genus JBGPJH01. The sequence continues at coordinate 25 of JBGPJH010000134.1, forward strand.
GAGGCACCGTTTCGTAGTCGCCGCGCGCGAAGGGGTGGTCGTAGCCGAACGTGGGAAATACCCGTACGACGTAGTCCGGCTCGTCGTCTTGACGGCCGGTGAGATAGGTATCGATGCCGCGGGCCGCGCGACGGCCGTCGGCCACCGCGGCGATGATGATGCGCGGTCCGAACGCGATGTCACCGCCTGCGTAGACACCGGGCACCGATGTGGCCAGCGTCGCCGGATCGACGACCACCGTCCGCTGCGGCGTGACTGCGAGCCCGTGATCGGGTCCGAGGAAGCTCAGGTCGCCAATCTGGCCGACGGCAAGCACCACCGTGTCGCACGGGATCTCGCGTTCCGATCCCTCCACGAACACCGGAGCGAAGCGGCCCTGTTCGTCGAAGACGCGCGCCACGTCCACCGTCTCCAGCGCTTCGACGCGGTCGCGGCCGAGGATCGCCTTCGGGCCGCGGCGGTGCAAGAGCTCGACGCCTTCGTGCGATCCCTGCTCGATCTCGTCCGCGTCGGCCGGCATTTCGTCGCGCGCTTCGAGCGAGACGAGGGTGACCCGTCGTCCCAGCAGCCGTGATGCCGCGACCGCCGCGTCGGCCGCGAGGTTGTGGTGTTCTTCATCCTCCCGCGAGGTGCCGCCGAAGCGCCGCGCCGTGCGCGCGACGTCGAACGCCACGTTGCCGCCGCCGACGACCACGATCGACTCGCCGACCTCGAGTGGCAGGCCCAGGTTGATGGCGGCCAGCAGGTCGACGGCGGTCAGGACGCCCGGGAGGTTGACGCCCGGCAGGCGCAGGCTCTTGCCTTTGCGGCAGCCCGGGGCAAGGAACACTGCGTCGAAACCGGTGCGCAGGTCCGCGAACGTTACGGTGGCGCCAATCTCGACGCCAAGACGGAGCTCGATCCCCAGGAAACGGATGAAGTCAATTTCGCGCTCGAGGACCGCCCGCGGCAGCCGGTAGTCGGGAATGCCGAGCCGCATCATGCCGCCGGCCACCGGCGCCGCATCGAATACGCTGACGGCATGGCCCATCAGCGCGAGATCGTGCGCGCACGACAGACCGGCCGGGCCCGCGCCGACGACCGCGACGCGGGAGGCCACGGCAGCACGCGGCCGCGGCCGGTCGACCGCCGCGAGGATCTCCTCGAAGCTGCAGGGCCCTTCGACACCGTACTGCTCGGTGACGACCCGCTTCAGGGCACGAATGGCGAGCGGCTGGTCGATGTGTCCGCGGCGGCAGGCCGCTTCGCAAGGGTGGGCGCAAACCCGCCCGCAGATCGAGGCGAGCGGGTTGGGACGTCGGGCAAGGAGGTACGCTTCACGAGCCCGTCCTTGCGCAATCAGGCTCACGTAGCCACCGGCGTTCGTGTGGACCGGGCAAGCCGCGCGGCAGGGGAAGTTGCTTTCGAGATAGCGCACGCTCTGCGCGTCTCGCCCGTCCCACCACGATTCAGCCCATCGTCCCCCGTTGCTCATAGGTTGGCTCGGTCGCCAGCCTGTGGGCAAGCAGGGTGCCGCGGTCAACTGCTATCCAAAAAAGGCCTGTTTATGCGTGTTCAGCGCAGAGGCCGCGCGGCCCTTGCCGGAATTCCGGCATCTATCCTATTGGCAGGCCAACCTTAGTCTTGGCAAAATCCCGCGTCTCGGGGTGGACGCTGACGCGGCTTAAGAAGCCAACGAAGTCATCGGTCGTTGAGCCACTCAATCGCCGGTTTTCGTGAAGATTTGGCGGAGGGAGAGGGATTCGAAGGTCTCGAAGTGCTGATTCTAAAGGACTTGTCCTGTTTTATTTACTCCCGATCCGCTCGATCCGGTCAAATACCTAGGTCGAGGAACGAAATTGGAACGGTAAGTGAGTGCTCTTTCCATCGAACATGTCGGCCGAGCCCAGAGCGACCAGTTCTCCCTCGAGGTTATAGCCGGGCCCCGTGACACCAAGTCGTCGAAGAAAATCCGAATGGTGAAAGGGCCTACATGCTCGAAGGCCTGCGCACGCGATAAATCGGATGAGTCGTCAGCCTGTGGTTACGGCGCGGACGACGCCAGCGCCGTGAGTCGCTCGACGAGAAGAGGGCCTCGCGCCTGATTCGCGGCATCGGGCAGCAGAAAGCCGGGCAGCGCGTCGATGAAGGCTCGGAGGGCCAGCAATTGTTGGAACTCGGAAGCGATGTAGGTCCGGACGTCAGCCGGCGCCGACTGAACTTCCGCGACGATCTCCGAGCGCCCGTCGATCACCGTGATCACATCTTCGAGATCGTGGCTCCCGTTCACATCCCCTCCGCCGCGCGCGCGAAAGGCTTCGAGCTTCGTCGCGAGAAAGTAGACCGGCGTGATCAGTCGGAGCCGGGAGTTCGCCACCTGCACCCATGGCGCCGAATCAAGCGCTGGGACGTACCATCGATTCGCGAAGCCGAGGACATCGGCGTTGGTCGGCATGACGTCAATGACCAGATCCCCGTGTCGCCATCGACAGAGCGGCGCACCCTCGCTCGTGTCTTCGGTCAGACCGAGTTCCCGGAGACGCTCCGACAGCGTCGCGCACTCAGCGTACGACGCGACCTCGGTGATGGTGTCAACGTCCTTCGTGGGACGGAGACCAGCGGCAGCCGGATCCGTGAGGAGAAGGCCTGTTGCGCAGCCGCCGAGAAACACCAAGTCGTCCAGTAGCGGACTGAGCACCCGGGCCGCCGCCTCGAGGAGCTGCCGGTTAGGATCGCGCATGCGCCTTGCGATGTAGCCGTGAGATCAGCTGTTTCTCTGCAAGCCGCTTTTCGCGGGTGCGGCCATCACGCAGCGCATCCAGGAGTGTCAGGAGTTCGTACAAGAACGGGTCTCGACGCGCAGCGATGGGCACGGTCTTGTACAGCGGTTCGAGGCCCACACCGCGATGCTCTCCTTCCGGAGATGGCCAGACCGGCGGTAAGTCGGAGCCCGCAGCGATCTCCGCGCTCAACGGTGGCGCGGCGTACGAGGTGAGCATTCCTCGGGTCACCTCTCCCCGCTTTGCGGGAAATGCGTACTTCAGGCCGTGAACCAGGAACTCCTCAACAGATTCGAGAAGGGGGCGGCCTTCGTGGAGGTCGCTGGCGATGAGTCGAGAAACGGCCAGTCGTTTGAGCGCGGCGTGTACTTCGGATGAGCTCAGGGCCAGATCAAGGCCAACCTGCGCCATGGACGGACGTCGTCCTTTGTAGCTGAGCAGCTTGGCAAGGACCACGACGTCTTGAGGTTTAAGGCTTGGTTGAGTCATTCGTTATTCGCGAATCGCGATTCGCGAATACAGAATAGCACGGCGCAAGCTGACGGTCCACGCTTACAAGAGAGAGGGAGAGGAAATCCTCCGCCCGGCATCTCAGAGATGCGCGAGGCACGCTAGTCGGGAGAGCTTCCTTCTAAGTGACTGGATCAGAACAAGTTAAGTGTGGCGGAGGGAGAGGGATTCGAACCCCCGGAACCGTTCCCGGTTCAGTGGTTTTCAAGACCACCGCCATCGACCACTCGGCCATCCCTCCGCGCTGAAATCCGGCCTAAATTCGCGCGTCCTTCCAAAAAATCAGATCGCGCTCCGGCATGCGTTACCGGACGCGCTGCGCCCCCGCCATTGTACCAATCCCACTGCCGTCTATTTGCCTGCCCTTGATCGGGCAGGTCGCGTATGCCCAATCACGCGGCCTGTCGGGCCGCCGCGCGTGCGCCTTGCTGGTCGTTGCCCGCTCGACGCTGGGGTCCAGAACGCGTACCGCAGCCGCGCATTGCCTCGTTTGGACAGATGGGTCGTCCCGCGAAACTGCCCCGACTGCTCCGTGCACAGATCAAAGCCGCAGTACTTGAGAAACTGGCGCACGTGGCCAAAGCGGCGCAGGTCGCGGGCTTCGGCCAGGATGATCATTTCCAGATTTCGCGCGCGCTCCTCGCCGTCCACATGCTCGCGGTCGTGGCGACGCCGATCCTCGCAGGCCCCCACCAGGAGTATCGAGTGGTCGAAGAAGCCGCGGAATGTCCGCAGATGCAGCGCGCATCATTTTTGCGGACCACAGGGCCTGCTTACCCGGTCTCGGAGCGGAGTGTCGGTTCGTCACCGAGCACCCTCACCAAGATGGGGAAGGACTGACCACCAACCCGGAGCACGATACGGCGGAGGTCATGCCAGGCCTCCAACCGGGATCCCTGCACGAGACTCGCATAGACACCGGTGCCGACGATCATCCCCGCTGCAACGCGAAGGGCTGGCGCGGCGTGGGCGCTCAACCAACGGTCGAGAAGAACTACAACCGCTCCCATGCCGGCGGCACACAGAAACGGGCCTTCAATGTTGCGCATGAGCCGGCTATAGCGGATCCCGATCAGACTTCCAGCGCTCCGCCAGACCGGATACCAGAGAAAGACGAGACTCCCCACTACGTAGGCCAAGGCCACGCCGATAACGCCCCAGCGCACGCCGATGGCGGCTCCGGCCACACGAACAGCCGCGGTATACACGCCGAGCCGGAGAATGAGCGTCGTTCGTCCCTGCGACATAAACAGCCAGGAAGCTGTGTTGTAGACCGATTGAGCCATACCCGAAAAGGCCAGGAGCTGAATCACGCCGATGCTCGCGCGCCAGCGTTCACCAAGAACGAGCAATACGGCAGGCTCGGCCAACGCAGCGAAGCCGATCATCATGGGAAACGTGACCAGAGCGATCATTCGGGTCGAGCGCAGATAGACTGCGGCAATCGTCTTACGGTCTTCCTGGATGCTCGAGAGGGCAGGGAACATTACGTTGTTGATGACGTCGGTCGTCAGGTCCAGGGGTAAGGCGATCAAGCGGAAGGCCGCGCTATACACTCCCAGAGGCGCGGTCCCCAGCAGACGCCCCAGCAGCAGCCTGTCGATGTTCCTCCCCCAGTAACTGATCGTCCAAGAACCCGCGAGCTTCCAGCCGTAGCGAAGGAGTTCCTCCGACGCACGCCGCTCCAGCGACCAAGCCGGCCGCCAGTCGGATAGGCGCCAACTGGCACCGAACCGCGCAATGCCAGCGACCAGCGATTGCGCGACGATGCTCCACACCCCTGCGCCAAACACGGCCAGGAACACTGCCACGGCACCGGAACTGACGGCAGCGGCCATCTCGATCCAGAACTTCCTCCGGAAGTCGAGAGATCGGTCCAGGAGCGAGAGCTGTACGGCGCTCAACGCCGTCAAGACGAAATTGAACGACAGCGCCACAGTTAGGAGACGGAGTCGCGGTTCGTCGTAGAACCCCGCGACAAGTGGCGCCGCCGCCACGAACGCACCAGTCAAAATCGATGCAATCGCCACGTTGATCCAGAACGCTGAACTCAGGTGTCCTTGGGACAATTCCTGGCGCTGGATGATGGCCGCGCCAAGGCCCATGTCGACAAGCACCGATGCGAATCCGGTCAGAACCCAGACCATCGCCACCAGGCCGAATTCGTGCGGACCCAGCAGATGAGCCAGTAATATCGACACTCCGAACTGAAACGCCTGTGTCAGGGACTGTGTCGCACCGCGCCAGCCGAACCCGGCGAGCGTTCGATGCAGGAGGCTCACCACAGCCGGAGACTACCATAGGGCTCTCCGGCTCTCGGGAGGTCTCGTCGACTGCGGCGAACGGTGTCACGACGCGCAGGGCGGGCTCCGGTTGGGATGGCGGCACTGCGTCGATGGCATGCGGCGAACGACTCCAGCTCGCCAGGCTAACGCCGTCCGTCCCCCGCCGGCGACCGCCGCAGGCCGAGGCGCCGGAGCCACTGGCCGAGTGCGTGCCGCACCCCACTCGGCAGTTGACGCCCCACGTATCCCGCTAAGACTCCCTGCAGCACAATCTTCTCGTGCGCGGGGATCTTCGCCCGCGAAATGGCGCCCATGGCCGACAACGTGACCGCGCTGACGGAGCCGATACCGGAATCCCAGCTCCGGGACAGGCTTTCCGACCGCAGAATCTTGGTGCACAGGCGCTCGGGAATGCGCACGAACTCGCCGAGGAGGCTCATGTGCAGAAGCCAGGGCCAATCGGCCGAGAATTCACCCGCGAGGTGTTTTCGAAGCCCACCGATCGCCGTTGCAGCGGAAGCGCGGAACATTCCGCGGTTGGGGATCCACCACTCACCCTGACGCTGGGCGACCAGCCGGGCCCGCTGCAACCGACCCACGACTCCATCGAGCGCGTCGTAGGACAAGTCTTCACGGCTACCGTCCTGATGCACGAGCGCAATGTCTGTGAAGGCCATAACCGCCCGCGGATTCGCCTCGAGGGCGGCCACGCACCGTTCAAGGTACGTCGGCTCCAGCAGGTCATCGTGAAATGCGAAGACAAGATAGTCACCTTGAGCCTCGCGTAGAAGGTTGTTCACATTTCCCGTCCATCCCAGATTTCGCGGCTGACGAATGACGCGAAATCTGGCATCACGCGCCGCGAAGCGGTCGCACAGGGCGGCGGTGTCGTCCGGAGACGCGTCGTCGGAGATGAGGACTTCGAGGTTCCGGTAGGTTTGGGCGGCCAAGGCGTCCAGCGTCGCGACGAGGAAGGCGGAGGCCTTCCACGTCGGCACCAGCGCCACGACCCTGGGCGGGGCTGCGCCGGCCGTCACGAATCCGTCCCCGCCGCGAGCCGAAACGCCTCGACTCGATCGGCGGCTTCGATGGCGAAGAGCGGCGCGGTCGTGAGCTTGCCGGGATCCACGTAGTGATAGGCGCCGCGCGACATCACGCCGATGCGGGACCGATCATGCAGCCCGCTCCCGGCATCGTCAACGTCGCTGCGGCCGAGGGCGACGATGACTCCTGCATCGATCTGCAACGGCTCGACATGCGCGATTCCGGGGAACCACTCCTCGATGCCTGCCTGGATCTCCGACGCGACCTCGCGTGCCTGCGCAGGGTCCAGCTCGCCGCGACAGGCAGCGTTCCAATCGTGTGGCGGCTCGATGTCGTGGCTCCATCCGCGCAGCCCGGCCGGATACCACGAGAGAAAGGCGGTCCCGTCACGTCGGACCACGACGTCACCGTAGCGGCCGAGCACCATCGAAACGGACGGAGCCGCCCGCAGGTTCTGCGGTAGTCGACCGATGACGCGGAACTTGAGCCGGTGCAGCAGCTGTTCCGGTGGTGGAATGCCGAGCTGCCGATCGAACCTGAATCGACGCTCCCACGTGGCGTTCACGACCTGGTGCGCGTGGATGCTCCACGTTCCAGACGGACCATCACCCTCGATGTGAAACCCGCTCGGTTCCTCGGAGACGGCGCGGGCCACGTGCGACGTAGCGAGCGTGACGTTCGCCGACTTCGCCAACGCTCGACGCAACGCCACCGTCAGCACATCCGTGTCGACGGCTAGCTCGGCCGTGGCGAAGCCGGCTGCGAAACGCGAAGGATTGAAGTACGCCGCGATCTCCGAGTCTTCGAGTCCGCGGACCAGCGACTCTGGTCGTGTGCCCAGGTAGTCCAAGTGACTGTCCTGCTCCAGACGTTCGCGAACTCGTTGCTCGACGGCGGCGTAGTGCGCAGCCAGCCGATCGGGGGTGAGCACGGAATCGCGGGCGACCAGGTAATAGAACGGCCTCGAAGGGACGAGCCAGTCCTCGTCCCGATCCAGCCAGCGCGCGAGGATGCTCCGGAATCGCAGCGCGCCTTCGATTTGCATGAACGCTGTGGCGAGCGAGCGATCGTTGGCGTAGATGAAGCCGAGGTGGATCTTGCCCTCGTTGCGAAGGCTGGCGCGATTCAGAGGGCGTGCATCCTGGTCGACCAGGGTGACGGCTATGCCCCGTCGCGCCAGTTCGAGCGCCACCCCAGCTCCCTGCAGGCCAGCACCCAGAATCACGACGTCGGAGAGCTGCTGGATCACGCGTTTCGGATCAGGCCTGGGCCTGGCGCAGGCGCGGCGCTCTGAACGCGCAGACGGTCACGCCTGCCTTCGAACAAGACACGGAACCCACAGACCCCACGGACAGAGTATCGACAGACCCATCGGGGCCCTTCAGCTACGCTGTTCAGCAAGGAGTGACACAGGCTTGCCGGTGCCGGAGTATTGACGCACCTTCTGACGTTCACACCGTTACGCAGTACCGCGCAGCCTGGCGACGCGTGCAGCACGTAGACGGCCTTCGGAAACTGCACGGTGTAATCGGCTCGATACGATCCTCGCCTTTGCCGACGCCGACCATCCGCTCCTTCTCGAACTGCGCGCGCGGCACTGACACCAGCGCAGGCCCCACTCCTTCCAACGCGCTCGGTGGAACCTCCTGCCGCGCCTCGGTGCAAACGGTTCGCGGATGCCCGAAGCACCGAGAACGGCTGCTGCTTCGCTCGTCCGCAGAACGCCAAGCCGGCACATTCGTTGCTTAATCGCGCAGCGCGTCGCCCTGATCGAGGACCTTCAGGTGGCGCGTCTGGTTCTGAAGGACTGGAGGAGGTGTAAGCATGCGCGTCCTGAGCTTGGTGTTTGCGTCGATGTTCTTCGCCACCGCGAGTGAGGCGCAAACGCCCCCCAAGAAGGCGGCCGCTCCAGCCGACAACCAGACCAAAGTGGTGGGCACGCTGGCTCAGATCATGCGCGGCACTTTCTTTCCCAACGCGAACCTGATCTTCGACGTCCAGGCGAAGGATCCTGC
>JBGPJH010000135.1:0-8625 GCA_041485305.1 Vicinamibacteria bacterium
CAACCACGAGAGGGTCAACAAAACCCGTACCTTAGCGAACGGCTTGCAACAGTGTCAACCGGCCTGCCACAATACGCCCCCTGTTCCTAGTGTCCCGAGTCCGAAATTGGCTGACCAATTTTCCGGAGCGCGGCGCCCGCCTGGCAAGGCGCGAGGAGTGAGAATACCGGGAGTATTTGAGCGATGAGCAACGTAGCCAGGCGGGATGCCCCGCCCGGAAAATGTCGGCGAATTTCGGACTCGGGACACTAGCATGCCGAGCACAAAGCCCAAGACGGTCCTGATCGTCGACGACGACGAGCGCATGCGCGAGACGCTGACGACGATCCTGAGGCGGGAGTTCAGGGTGCTGCGGGTCGCGAGTGGCGAAGGGGCACTGCCGATCCTCAGCAAGGAGGACGTCGATCTGGTTCTGCTCGACGTCCGCCTTCCGGGCATCAGCGGCTTCGAGGTGCTGCGGATCGTCAAAGAGAACTACGGCCTTGTCGAGGTCATCATGATCTCGGCGATCACCGAAGTCGAAACCGCCGTGCAGGCCATGAAGCACGGCGCCTACCACTACATCACCAAGGACTTCGACCACGACCAGCTTCGCTCGCTGGTCCGCAACGCGAGCGAGCGGCAGGACCTCAATCGCCAGGTCTTGACGCTGTCGGCGCAAGTGGCCGATCAGTCCGAACGCGAGTTCGTGGTCGGGTCGAGCAGGGTCACCCAAGACGTCGTCGACCTCGTGCACAAGGTCGCGAAGCTGCCGGCCACCGTGTTGATCCTCGGGGAGAGCGGCACCGGCAAGGAGCTGCTGGCGCGCCTCATCCACCGTGAAGCCGGCGACCCCGAGGCGCCGTTCATCGCCGTCAACCTCGCCGCCATTCCCCGCGAGCTGACCGAAAGCACGCTCTTCGGGCACGAGCGGGGCTCGTTCACCGGCGCGCACAGACAGCAACTCGGCAAGTTCGAGCTGGCGTCGGGCGGCACGCTTTTTCTCGACGAGATTGGCGACCTGCGCCTCGACTTGCAGGCGAAACTGCTCCGCGCCATTCAGGAAGGCGAGATCGAACGGGTGGGCGGCACCAAGCCGATCAAGACGGAGTTCCGCCTCATCGCCGCCACCAACGTCGATCTCGAGAAGGCGGTCAAAGAAGGACGCTTCCGGGAAGATCTCTACTACCGTATCAATGTCGTCCCCATCAAGTTGCCGCCCCTCCGCGAACGCGCCGACGACATCCCCCAACTTGCCGAGTTTTTCCTCCACCGGTACAACGCGCGGTTCCGCAAGCGCGTCCAGGGCATCACCGACTCGACCATGGCGATGCTGAAAAGCCACCGGTGGCCCGGCAACATCCGCGAATTGGAAAACCTGGTGGAGCGGCTCGTAGCGGTGTCCGACAAGGACTACATCTCGGACGAGGACCTGCCTCTCGAGTTCCACTTCGCCCAGCTCGAGCCGCAGGGATCGCCGACCGCGAGCCTGTTCGAGGACGCCACCAACACCTTCGAGCGAAACTTCATCCTGCGGGCGCTCGAAAAGTGCGGGTGGAATGTCACAGGAACGGCGGAATATCTGGGAATGCCGCTGAGCACGTTGAAATACAAGATGGACAAGCTGGCCGTGCGGCAGCTCGCAAAGCGACTGCGAGGAGTATGACCGCGCCCTAACGGGACTGGCGGCCCACGAATGGCCGCGGGGCGCGACACAGGCGAGGGAGCGCAGCGGCCCTCCACTGGCCGCCGCGCTGCTCCACCAGATGTGTGAAAGATCTCGGGTTGGGGGAGCGAAGCGTCGAACCCGCTGAAACCTGTCCTACTTCCGGGGCAACACCGCGTCCTTGAGCTGCTTGGCGATCCGGGCCTTCACGACCGTCTTGGCGGGAATCTTGATCGCTTCGCCAGTTGCTGGATTCCGGCCCATGCGGGCCTTCCGCTTCTGAACCACCAGCTTCACCATCCCTGGCAACACGAACTCACCCGAGCGCTTCAGTTCCTTTTCGGCGAGCGCGGTCAGCTCGTCGAAGAATTCGCGGGCTTGGGTTCGCTTCACTTCGAAACGCTCGGCGAAGTGCGAAAAGAGTTCGGACTTGCCCATCCTTCGGGCTTCAGCCATCGGCAGTCTCCCCTCACGTGGCGCGTGTTAATGTTGCCCAGCGAACGGCGTGCGCAGCGACGAACGCGGTTTTCCCCGCAAAATCGCCGTATCCTAGCGCGCCCTTCTCGCCAGTGTCAAACGTGGATAGAATTTTTTCTGTATGTCAAGCGCGACACTCGAAACCTTTCCCAATCCGCGCCCCGAACGAGACTACGAAATCACGATCAGCTGTCCGGAATTTACGTCGCTCTGCCCCAAGACAGGAATGCCGGATTTCGGGGAGATCCGCATCACATACGTACCCGATTCGCGCTGCGTCGAGCTGAAGTCGCTGAAGTACTACCTGATCGAGTTCAGAAACCGCGGCATTTTCTACGAGCACGTCACCAACCAGATCCTCGACGACCTGGTCGCCGCGCTCCAGCCGCGCCGTATGCGGGTCGTAGGTGATTTCTCCGTTCGCGGCGGCATCAAAACCACGGTGATGGCCGAGTACGAAGCGTAGCGTTCATCTCGTCACGGGTGCCCCGATGGCTTTTCGCATCCCGATCGGGCCCGAGCTGGATCTACACCCCTTCGCCCCGAAAGACATCCCGTCGGTCGTCGAAGAGTACGTGACGGCCGCTGCCGAGGCAGGCATCCGCGAGGTGCGCCTGGTGCACGGCCGCGGGCGCGGCGTGCAGCGCGCCATCGTCCAAGCTGCGCTCGATCGTCACCCGCTCGTCGAGCAGTTCTGGGACGACGGGGCATCCCACCTCGGGGCAACCACCGCGCGGTTGATCGAGGGCAAGTAGGACTTGACGTGACCTACCAGAGAGACGCAATCCGATCGATGCCGAGCATGCTCCGCTTGGCGGGGGCTGCTTCCTTGGCCGTGGCTTTTGGGTCCAACAAACGCTGGGTGAACCGGACGAACTGTGCGGCGATGTCGGAATTGCCCGCCAGCGCCAGCGGGACCCCGGAGTTCAGCGCGGTCGATACCGTCTTGTAGTCGCTCGGAAACGTGTGGTAAATCGGATGACCGACTGCCGCTTCGATTTGCTGAGGCGGAATCGGATAGGGCTCCTGGGCGCGATTCAGAAGCAACCGGACGCGATCGCCCGATGTTCTGAGCTCGCGCACCCGTTCCATGAGGCGTTGCGCGTTCCTCACGCAGGCGACGTCGGGGTTCGCCACCAGAAACACGCGGTCTGCTCTGTAAAGCGCCACCACCGCGCAGGCGTTCATCTGGCTGCCGGCATCGATCACCACGTACTCGTACTGCTTCGAGATCAGGCGAAACAGCTCTTCGATCGCCGCGGTATCCGACGGCCCGGGCCGGTCGAAATGATCGGAGCCGCTCAAAATATCGACGCCCGACTTGTGCTTGACGACCAGCTGTCGCAGAAACTCGCTGTCGAGCCGAGCGAGATTGTCGATCGCGTCGAGGACGGTGTACCTGGGGCGGACCCCTAGAAAGAGCGCAACTTCCCCGAGCCCGGGCTTCAAGTCGACAACGATCGTCGAGCGCTTCGCCAGCCGCGCCAGCTCGACGGCGCAGTTGACGGCCAGCGTCGTTGTTCCCGCTCCTCCCTTCACCCCGAAGAAGAGGAGTGCCGTAGCGTTCGGTTGCGACCCTGACGACGTTTCGAGACGCGCGGCGACCCGCCGGACTGCCTGCTGGAATGTCTGATCGGCCAGCGGCCAGACGAGGAATTCGTTCGCGCCTGCACGCATGGCCTTGAGGATGAGGTCCGGATCCGCGGCGTTCGCGATCGCAAAAATCGCTGCCGACGGCGCGGCGCCTCGCAGCCGCTCGATCGTGACCAGCGCCGACCCGACGTCGCCGCGAGTATCGATAACGATGACATCCGCAGGGGCCTCGGGACGGATGGCGCGGTCTTCACTGACCGTGACCGGAACCGAGCCAGATCGCAGGAGCCGGGTGGCGTGCTTCTTGAGAGCGGCGTCTTCGCTGATGATCAGACCGACCAGATGCGCCATAAGCATTTGCACCAAAGAGAACGATTTACAGATGACACACTCCCCACGTAACCGCGGAAGCTGGGATCAAGACCGCAACGGACGTGCCACGGGTGTGCCACGCCTGTGACATCCACGTAAGGGATGACGAACGCCTTGTTTAATGGCGATCACATGTGCGTCGCGAATGGAAAGCCGCGCGTTGAGACACCGGGCGCTCTTCCGATTTGGTAATCGCCCGGTTCAATTTGGTGATCCAGCGCGTGTGCCGAAACCGGCCAGTGGGCCCGGCGATGGCCGACGATCACTCGTAACACATTCTCCAGCTTGAAGTTCAGAGAACCGACCCAGAAGGTCCCGTCAGGGGAATGGGGCTTGCGAAATGGTCAGGCTTGGAACAGACCATGCCGTTGATTCTTGCCGTCGAGCCCGATCGGAAGCAGGCTGACGCTATCTCGGCGCTGGCTCGCGGCGTACTCCGGTCGGAAGTCATCGTCACCGATTCCGCCGACTCGGCGCTTACCGTGATGGCCAAGCGCGTTCCCAACCTCCTGCTGACGTCGCTGCTCCTGCCGCCGAGAGACGAAGCGAGAATCGCGGACAGGCTGCGGGAGATGGACACGGCCGGTACGTACGTTCAGACGCTGGTCATCCCGGTCTTCGCAAGCGCGACCAAAAGGTCGTTGGGATCAAAAGGGAACCTCAAAAGGATTTGGAAATCGCGCCCGAAGAACTCGACGCCAGACGGATGCGCTCCCGAGGTGTTTGCCGCCCAGATCTCCGAATACCTTCAGCGGGCGGCTGCCGACAACGCTGCGCGAGCCGACGCCGCGCGTGTCAATCTCGGCCGCGCCGCATCCACCGACACCGACCAACTGGATCCGTTTGAAGCCAGCCCGATTCCAGCGCGCCGCGAAGCACCGGAAAGAGAAGCACCGGAAGAAGAAGCGCCAGAAGAACAAGTCAGCGAGAGTCTCCAGGTCGAAACGGCCGAGGGCGTCCTCGATCGGTCCGAGTTGAAGCCGGTCGCCATCGCGGCCGAACCGCCGAGCGCGGTCATCGCGCCCGAACCACCCAGAGCCACGGTCGCGGCGGAACTGCCTGGTCCGGCGGTCGCGATCTCAGGGGCAGCGGAGCAGGCGGATTCGGCAGCTCCTGTGGAACCCGGCCTCGAGGATGACGTGGGCGAAGGCGACACGGCCCGGCCGATGTTCGTGTTGGGCGCGCTCGACCTCGGTGCATTTGTCGAAGAGCTGAGATCCGCGAAGGCCCAAACCCTTGCGCAGCCCGCCGCCGAACTGCGCGAGGCCACCGCTGCCATTCACGGGTCCGGCCTCGCGTCAAGAGCGCAGGGTGCTTCGCAGAAGAACGGCAACGGCTCCTCCCCAAGCACCTCGCGACCAGTCACCCACGACGAACCCAAGCCGCTGCCAGGTTCCGCGGATCGGGTCGCCTCCACATCTTCGGTCGCACCGGCTCTCGAGCCGGTGCCAGTGTCGATCGGCGCGCCCACCGCACCGTCGACCGACCACCCTCGCGGTGCCCAGGCACCAAAGCGGCGGCGCGCGGTCCAGGACGAGTGGGGCATTTTCGATCCTCAACAGGCCGGCTTCGCGGCGCTCTTTGCGAAGCTCGAAGAGATTACCGAGCAGGAAGAGACCGCCGCCAAGCGGCCCGCTTACGTTTCACCCAAAATCTAGGCAAGGATTTCAAGTGCTATCATGCGCGTGTGACCAACTTGCGCACGGCAGCGCTCGCCGTCTCGGCGCTGCTGACGCTCGCGCCTCACGTCCGCGCTGACATCACAACGCCCGACGCCCATTTCGGCTTCCGCATGGGGGCCGACGGCCAGCTTGCCAGCGCCGACGCCATCGAAAAGTATTTCGAGCTGGTCGCGTCGCAGTCCGATCGCGTGAAGATCGTCGATCTCGGCTCGACCACCGAAGGGCATCGGACGATCGCCGCCATCGTCAGCGCCCCCGAAAACATTCGCAGCCTCGAACAGATCCGGCTGACCAATCAACGTCTGGCCGATCCGCGAACCCTGCCGCCCGAGGAGGCGCGCCGGATCGCGGTGTCTCAACCGGCGGTCGTCGCCATCGGCGCCAGCATCCACGCCTCCGAGATTGGGGCCACGCAGGCGGCCAACGAGCTCCTCTTTTCGCTGACCTCATCGAGCGATGCCTCCGTCCTCAACGTGCTTCGCCATGTCGTGATCATCCTGATCCCGTCGCTCAACCCTGACGGGCACCGTCTCGTGGTCGACTGGTATCAACGGACGAAAGGGACTTCGTTTGAAGGCGCGCCGATGCCGTGGCTCTATCACAAGTACGTCGGCCACGACATCAACCGCGACGCCTTCATGATGAACATGGCGGAGAATCGCAACCTTGCGCGGTTCTTCTACACGGCATGGCACCCTCAGGTGTTCTTGACGATGCACCAGATGGAGGTCAACGGACCGAGATTCTTCGTCCCGCCGAACACCGACCCCATCGACCCGAACTACGACCCGTTGATCTGGCGCTCGGCGGCGTTGCTCGGCGATGCGATGGCCCTCGAGCTGCAGCGCGATCGGCATCCCGGCGTCGTGTCGAATGCCAAGTACGACTATTACTGGCCGGGCTTCGAAGACTCGGCCCCGCTTGGACACAACACCGTGTGCCTGCTGACCGAGGTGGCGAGCGTCAACGTCGCGTCGCCTGTCTCGATCAGCCCCGGCGAACTGCGGGCCGGCTTCAAGGGGCTGCCAGACTACCGGGCGCAAATCAACTTTCCCGAGCCGTGGCCGGGCGGCCGGTGGACGCTGCGCGACATCGTCGATTACGACCTGAGCGCGGTGCAGGGGCTGCTGTTCGCGGCCGCGGCGTATCGCGAACACCTCGTGCAGAACTTCTACGACATGGGGCGCCGGGCGGTGGACCGCGGACGGCGGGGCGGCCCGTTTGCGTTCATCATTCCGCCCGAGCAGCACGACCCGCTCGCTGCCGCGAGGCTCGAGCAGCTCTTGATCGACGGCGCGGTTGAAATCCACCGCGCGCTCGAACCGTTCCGCGCCGATGGCGCGCCGTATCCGGCCGGCACCGACGTCATTCTTCTCGCGCAGCCGTACCGCGCTTACGTGAAGACGCTGCTCGAACGTCAGACCTACCCCGCGCGGCGAGGGTCGCCGAGTGCGGCTCCCGAGCGGCCCTACGACGTCGCGGGCTGGACGCTTCCCGCGCAGATGGGCGTCGCGGTCCGGACGATCGAGCGCCCGTTCGAGCCGCCGGCCATGTCGCGTCTGACGACCGCAACGGTGCCGCCCGCAACCGTCTGGGGGGAGCGCAAACCCGCCTATTGGCTGGTGGACGGGCGCGGAACTGGCGGCGCGATCGCCGCCAACCGCCTGGTTGCAGCGGGAGCAACTCCTGCCTGGACGACCGAAGCGTTTGAAGTCGGCGGTTTCAGGTACGACGCCGGATCGCTCGTCGTGCCCTACGCCAAGGCCGCAGAGGCGGTCGTGGCGACCATCGCGGAGAAGCTGGGCCTGAGGGTCGACGGCGTGAAAGGCAAGTTGCCGCAGAACAGGCATCCAGTCGGTCGCGCGCGCGTCGCTTTGTACCAGCCCTGGGTGGAGAACATCGACGAAGGCTGGACGCGTTGGCTGCTCGAGAGGTACGAATTCGCCTTTGCCAGCATCAAGGATGCAGAGATCCGCGCTGGCAATCTGCGCGCTCGGTACGACGTCATCATTCTGCCCAGTGGATCGCCCGATCGTCTCGTGTCCGGACATCAGGCCGGCACGGTGCCCGCTGAATACGCAGGGGGACTAGGATCGATGGGCGTGGATGCGTTGAAAGCGTTCGTGGGGGCGGGCGGTACGCTCATCTGTCTCGCGCAGTCCGGCACCTTCGCCATCGCGGCCTTCGCGCTGCCGATTCGGGATGTCGCGCGGGAGGGAGAGGATCGACTGTTCTGCCCCGGATCGATCCTCCGACTCGATCTCGATCCGTCAAACTCGCTGTCCTACGGAATGGACCCGCAGACGGCGGCGTTCTTCGCATTCAGCTCCGCCTTCGAGGCGGTCCCACCGCGTGGTCCGACGGTCGGGCATGGCGGCGATCCACCTTCGACGAGCACCGTCGAAACCATCGCGCGGTACGGCAAGAAAGATCTGTTGATCAGCGGCTGGCTGGAAGGCGAGGACACGATCGCCGGTCGAGCCGCCGTTGTGCAGGTACCAGTCGGCGCGGGCCACATCGTGCTGCTGGGATTTCCCGTCCAGCATCGGGGCCAGTCCTACGCCACCTTCCGCCTGCTCTTCAACGCCATCCTGGCAGCCTCGCGCTGATTGGGAACCGATTCGATCGGCGTGCGCTCCACAAACTTGTCTGTAGTGCGGACCTTCAGGTCCGCCTCGACACGGCAGGCCTCAAGGCCTGCACTACCGAGGTTTTCAGCATTCAGCCGTCGGGCCTTCCCCAGCACCTCAGCACCTCAGCACCTCAGCACCCCAGCACCTCAGCACCTCAGCACCTCAGCACCTCAGCACCTCAGCACCTCAGCACCTCAGCACCCCAGCACCTCAGCACCCTAGC
>JBGPJH010000136.1:0-8563 GCA_041485305.1 Vicinamibacteria bacterium
CTCTGCCCTGGCTGCTGGATCGCGGCCTGCCTGGGATTCCAGAACCCCATCACGTAGAACTGCCAACGATCGTAGCTTCGCTGCCAGCTGACGAAGCGATACGCATCATGGCGGATCGAATCGAGATACAGAATGCCGGAGACGGCATCGAGGAGGCCGACGGGATACCTCACCGAGGCGGCCGATAGCCTCGCCCCCTCCCCTTGCCCGAAGACTCCGTGTGAATTCTCCAGAAGGAAATACTCGCCCAGCACGTGCAGGCCGTTGCCGACACCGAACGTGTAGTCCGCGCCGACATTCAGCGCGCGCTGATCGGGTCTGACAAGATCGGGATGCTCCTGGTGGGACAACATGCCCTCGAACCAGAGGCCGATCCCCAGATCCCATTTCCCGTCCAGCGCATAGCGCCTCTCCGGCGTGACGGGGTTCTGGAAATCGATGTTGCCCACCAAGCCCTTGGCAAGGTCCGCGCGCCGATGATGTGTCGTGAACGCCATCTGTCCTCTCGGGACGGGAACCTCAACCCGGCCTCCGAACTCTGGCGTCTTCTCGCGAGTGGGGCTCGTCTCCCAGCCCTTCAGCCGTGTATTGCCGTAGAGCCCCCACGTCCAAATTGTGGCGTTGTTCGGCAGATAGAAGCGCAGGAGAGCCCCGTACACGCCGTCGGTGATTTGAAGAGGATCCCGCGGGTCGACGCTGTCGAACCACATCAGCGGGCGAAGGAGCGTTGCCGACCCAAAATTCAGCTTTTGCAGCCCCACGCGCGCCTCGAATCGGGAGGTCTTGAACCTGGTCCACACCCGGTAGGGTTTCGCCGTTGCCGAGGCGCTGAGATCGCGCGAATCGCCGGCTGGAGCGGAGGCGTACGCGTTCAGCGAAAGCTCGGCATCTACCCTGCGCTCCCCGGGAAGCTCCTTGTCAATCGTGAACGTCGGGAGATAGCGGAGACCTAGCACCGCGGTCGAGGAGCTCTGATCGTTCAGGATGACCCACGTCGAGAGCTGCCCTTTGACGTCGAGCGTCTGGGAGAAGACGGTGGCAGGGTGGACCAGCGGCAGCAGGAAACCGACGGCGACGCAAAGAACAGCCGCGTGGTTCATTCCGGGCCTACCTGCTTCGCCGAGCGGGCGATGGCTCGCGATGCGCCGGGGTAGGGGCCACCTGAGCTGCGGCGACAGCATGGAGTCGAGCATCGAGGCCGATGCATTGGCAGTACTGGCTACCGCACGTAACCCAGGCTGCGCAGTCGTTGGAGCTGCAAGGGCGACAAGGTCTTGGTCGTCTCGGCGTCCGGCTTAAGCTTGGCCGCCGTTGCCATCTGGTGCCACCCGTCGAGCGCCTTGCCCAGCCGTGCCACCACGTCGGCATGCTGGGCCGCGACATCGGTCGTGTTCAACGGATCCTTCGCGAAGTCGTAGAGCTCGTACTCGGGACCGCCGTGCGGGCGCAGCGTGTTGTGAATCAGCTTCCAGCCGCCGTCGACGATGGCGTAGGACTCGGTGTCGTTGGGTGGCGGCGATCCAGCGCCGGCAGCGGTACGCGCCTTTTCGGAAATCGCAGGACGACGCCTCCACCCGTTCGATGCATCGGGCCGGAGCAACGGCACGAGGCTCTGGCCCTGAATGCCCGCCGGCGGCGGGATTCCAGACAAGTCCAGCAGCGTCGGCATCACGTCGATGGTTTGAACGACTTCGTCTACGACACGCCCCCGAGGCAAGCCGGCCGGCCAGCGCACGATCAGCGGCGTCTGCGTCAGCTCGCCGTAGACGGTCTGGCCGTGAAACATTTTTCCGTGCTCGTGAAACTCCTCGCCGTGGTCGCTGAGGAAGACGAACAGCGTCCGGTCGTCGAGTCCCAGGCCGCGCAGGCGTTCGAAGAGCCGGGCGATCTCCACATCCATCCCGCGAATCGAGCCGTCGTACCAGTCTTTGTCGTACGCGACATACTCATCGGGATCGACCTTCGCCTGCACCAGCTCCTCGCGCGAAGCCATCCCGAACAGACGCATCAGCGGATCCTTGATCACCTTGCGCACCTCCTTGAGCTGGCGCTCGTGCTCTTCCTTCTTCGCGGGATCCGCCCACATCGTGTTGTACGGGGCGTTGGGCTCGTAGGGGTCGTGCGGATCGAAGACGTGGAGGAAGGCAAAGAACGGTGTGTCTCTGTGCGCGTCGAGCCACGCCGCAAGGCGGTCGACGAACTCACGCGACGTCTTGCTCGATTCCGGTTTCGCCACCGACCCGTCCTCGTGCAGCTCCTCGAAGCCTTTGTGGAGGTTGGTGAACTGACCCGTGAACAGCACCGAGGAGAATGAGACGGTCGCGTAGCCCGCCGCACGGAACGACTCGGCGAGGGTCGTGGCCGACGCCGGGAGATGATCGTAGAACTCGGCGACGCCGTGCGTCGACGGATAGAGCGATGTCATGAGGGTGGGCGTCGACACTTTCGTCCACGTCGCCTGCGTCGTGTAGTTCCGGAAGAGCGTGCCGTCGCCGGCGAGCGTGCGAATGGTGGGCGCCGTTTCGCGGGCGTAGCCGTATACGCCGAGATGGTCGCGGCGAAGCGTGTCGGCCTGCACCAGAATCACCCCCTGGGGTCGTGACGCCGCTTGGGGCGCCGTGCCCGCCGCTCGGTGATTCCGGACGACCGGCGAGCCCCAGAAGCCGAGCGTGCCCGGATCGCCCGCGGCCAGCGACAAAGTGAGCGTCGTGCTCTGGCCGGCGAACGGCGCGAGGTCGATCGCCAGGGGTTCCCAGCGGTGGGACGTGGTGACGGTGCGTTCGAGAAGGGGCCTTGGCTGTTCGCGTCCCGAATCGCGGGACAGCGCCGCCCTGATGCTGAACGTGACGGGCCCGTCTTCGATTGTTCCGATGCCCAGGTCGAGCCACGGATGGTCGGGCAGGGTGAGGGTCAGCGCCAGACTCTCCGGCGAACGCGCCGCGATCGACTCGCGATATACCTCCTTGAGGCCCTGCCACGTGACGCCGGATGGAATCGACGCGAGATATTCCTTGCGATAGATCAGTCGAACCGATTCGATCTCGAACGTCGCGCCAGCGGCATCCGTCGGTCGCAACATCAGGTGCCGGAGTCCGGTGCCGGCGGTATGCTGGAGCGGGGTAAGCGTGTAGGTCTGGACGCCGTCGCCCGGCATGAGCGCCGCCTTCGTGCCCCACGGAAAAGCAGCGGCCTGTCTTACCGTCTGATCGAGGTCGATCTTCTCAGCGCCGGCGGCATTGAAGGACACCTCCGTGCCAGCCGACACGCGCATCCGCACTTCGACGGCGTGCAGCAGGTCGGGGTTGTCGAGACCGGAGGTGCGCTGCAGGTGCAGCACCGGAAACGACGTCGACGCGCGGCCGACGAGACGACCATCGCGGGCCGCCAGGCCCGTGACCCCCACACCCGCCTCCCATGTGGTCGGCGGTCCGTCGAAGCGCCACTCGGTCCGGGGAATCTCGCGGCGCGCAGTCGCCGGCGATCCGGCGACCATTTCCGGCTTGAAGACGTCGACCAACCGGATCGCCGTGGGCGCGGATTGCGTCGCGGACCGTCCACATGCCACCGATGTCGCCAGAGCGACTATCGGAAGCAGGATCGCACCGTGCTGTGACAGTTTCGTGCAATGCACTTGGGCACCTCGCTACGCAGGTTCTGTGGGTCAGATGTGAAGGACTGGTTCGCATGCTTCGCTTCGTCGCCCAAACATCAGCGCAAATCAGCGGACGGGCACTTTGAGCGGCGCGAAGTGCGCCTCGTAACGCGTCATGAACTCGCCAAACGAGTACGAGTGGCTCTGGCCGCCGAGGTGTTCGAGCGCGTAGGTGGCCGCGACGCTCCCCAGTTGGGCGCTGACGTCGTACGGCAGTCCCAGACCCATGCCCTTCATGAGGCCGCCGCGAAAGGCATCTCCGACGCCGGTCGGGTCCGCAATCCGGCGCGGAGGGACCGCGGCAACGTCGGTGGCGCCGTCATGGGTCATGACGATCGAACCCTGCTCGCCGCGCGTGACGATCAGCGCCTCGCTGCGCTCGAGGATGGCGGCCTCATCCAACTGGGATTTCTGCTTCAGCAGCTCGAGCTCGTAATCGTTGCAGATCACGACCGTGGCTCCCACGATGCCGTCTTTCAGCTCGTCCCCGGACAGGCGGGCACACTGTTGCCCTGGATCGAAGATGTACCGGACACCCAGCGTGCGACACTCCTCCGCATACTGGACCATGGCGCGGGGGTCGTTGGGAGAGATGATCACCAGGCTGCAGTCGCGGACGCTGCGGAGCGACAACTCCCCAGCGTCGGCCATCGCACCGGTGTAGAACGAGGCGATCTGGTTGTTGTGCTGATCGGTGCTGCAGAAGAAGGACGCCGTGAACTTGCCCGCAATCTGCTTGACGTGCGAGGTGTCGACGCCGGCGGCCTCGAGCCACTCGCGGTACTCGCCGAAGTCTTCTCCCGCGGTGGCCATGAGCAGCGGCCGCTCGCCGAGCAGCGCCAGCGTGTACGCGATGTTCGGCGCGCAGCCTCCCCGCCGCTTGTCCATCGTGTCCACGAGGAAGCTCAGGCTGACGCGGCTCATGTGCTCGGGCAGGAAATGTTCGGTGAAGCGACCCGGAAACGACATCAGGTAGTCGTAGGCGATCGAGCCGGTCACAACCATGTTCATGGGCATGTTCATCGTGCGGTCGGCGTCACGTATCGTCCGATGATCGGCTCCAGTTCCTTCTGGATCCGAGCCGGGATGTGCGCGGCCTGGGTGATGATGGCCGTCGCCAACGCGTCCTTGCACGCGCAGTGGCGAGACTCGGGGAGGCGCGAGACGGCTTCCGCAATGGTCTTCTGTGCCGTTGCGGCATTCTGAAGCAGGTTCGCCACAATGAGATCGACGGTGACCGAATCGTGGTCGGGATGCCAGCAGTCGTAGTCCGTGATGAGCGCCAGCGTGGCGTAGCAGATCTCGGCCTCGCGCGCGAGCTTGGCTTCCTGCAGGTTCGTCATGCCAATCACATCCATCCCCCACGTCCGGTACAGGCGGGATTCAGCGAGCGTCGAAAACTGCGGTCCTTCCATGTTGACGTACGTCCCGCCTCGGTGGACGGTCGCGCCGACCGCTTCCGCCGAGTCGGCCGCGATCGCCGACAGGGTACTGCAGACGGGGTGGGCGAACGCAATGTGTGCGACCAGTCCCCGCCCAAAGAACGTGCTGACGCGGCCCTTGGTCCGATCGAAGAACTGATCGGGGACCAGGATGTCGAGCGGCCTGTACTCCTCCTTCAGGCTGCCCACCGCGCTCGCCGAGAGAATGCGCTCCACCCCCAGAACCTTGAAGCCGTAGATGTTCGCGCGGAAGTTCAACTCGGTCGGGAGAATCCGGTGGCCGACACCATGGCGCGCGAGAAAGGCCACGCGTCTGCCCCGAAGCGTGCCGACGACATAGGGACCGGACGGATCGCCAAACGGAGTCGAGATGTATCGTTCCTCGCGGTCCCTCAGCTCCGCCATGTCGTAGAGCCCGCTGCCGCCAACAATGCCGACGCTCGCTGTCGCTGTCATGGGCCTCCCGTTCCTCACAATTGCCGTTGTCGCCGCCCGAACGCCCATCGCCTCAGACTCGTCACCCACGATTCGCGCGTCTGGCCCGCCGGCTGCTTCAGCTCGACCAGTACGCCGTGCGCACTCGACGGGTGGATGAACGCGACCAGGGCTCCCTCGGCCCCCGGCCTTGGCTGCTCGTCGATCAGGCGAACGCCCCGCGCCTTCAACTGCTCCAGCGCCGCGGCAATATCCTCCACGCGGAGGGTGATGTGATGCAGTCCGGGCCCGCGCTTGCCGAGATATTTGGCGATCGGCGACGTGTCAGCGGTCGCCTCGAGGAGCTCGAGAGTCGACCCGCCGACAGCCACGAAATGGGCCCGCACCTGCTGGGCGGCCACCTCCTCCGAGCCTTCGACCTCGAGGCCGAGCGCCCCGCGATAGAAGTCGAGCGCCGCACGGATGTCGGCCACCGCGATGCCCACGTGATCGAGAACGGCTTTCATCGCTCCTGTCCCCTCGCGTCGCGGGGGCGTGTATCGACCATTGCGAGACCGCTCCACGCCTCGCTCGTCTCGCGCAGGACTTCAGCTCTGCCCTGCCGCGCGGAGTCTACCTCCTTTCGGGCGAGCGTCCAGATTGCTCCGCATCATCGGCCGGGGACCACCCCGGCAAGCGCTCTTGCCAACAGCTGTCCTGCGGCCGTGTACGGGTCGAGTTCCCGACGGGCAATTCGATCGACCACGTCGGTGAGCTCTCCTTCAGCCAGAACATGGTGCTCGAGATGCGCGATGAAGCGCTGCGACAGCAGCTCGCGCAGCCGGTACTCGCTTCGCGCGCGTCGGCGCGCCGACTGGACTGGCGACGAGTGCTCCCGGAACGTCTCAATCGCGTCTGCCAGCTCCACGATGCCCTGGCCGCTGGTTGCAATTGTCTTCACGATAGGCGGCCGCCACTCCTGGGGCCCATACGCATGAAGCGCAAGGTTGGCCTCGACGGCGGACGCGAGGCGATCGGCGCCCTCTCGATCCGCCTTGTTGACGACGAAAATGTCGGCAATTTCCATGATGCCGGCCTTGAGCGCCTGTACTTCGTCTCCCGTTCCCGGCACGAGCGCCACGATCGACACGTCCGCCGTGCGGATGATGTCGACCTCGTCCTGCCCGACTCCCACGGTTTCGATCAGGATGACGTCCTTGCCCGCCGCGTCCAGCACGAGCAGCGCGTCGCCGGTCGCACGCGCGAGCCCGCCGAGGTGCCCTCTGGTGGCCATGCTGCGGATGAACACGCCTTCATCACCGGCATGTGCTTGCATTCGCACCCGGTCGCCCAGGACGGCGCCTCCTGTGAAGGGGCTGCTGGGATCGACGGCGAGGATGCCAATGGAATGCCCTCGTCGTCTGAGCTCGGAAGTCAGCCCATCGACGAGCGTGCTCTTGCCAGCGCCGGGCGGCCCGGTCACCCCGACCAGGTACGCGTGCCCGGTGTGGCCGAAGAGGTCCCGAACGAGGTCGGCGCTTGAGGGATCCTCGTTCTCGATGAGCGAAATGGCTCGGGCCATGGCGCGGGGATCGCCCGCCAGCACGCGATCGGAAAGGGTCGCTGTCACGGACGCGAGAGGATCTGACGGGCGATGACAAGCCTCTGGATCTCGCTCGTGCCTTCGCCGATGGTCGTAAGCTTCACGTCTCGGAAGTACTTCTCGGCCGGATAGTCTTTGACGAACCCGTAGCCGCCGTGAATCTGGACGCAGTCATCGGCGGCCTTCACGGCGATCTCGCTCGCGTACAGCTTCGCCATCGACGATGCGAGCGTCGTGCGGGCGCTGTGTTCCTTTTGGTACGCCGCTCGATAGGTCAGGAGCCGTGCGGCTTCGATCCGCGTTGCGTTGTCTGCGAGCTTCCACTGGACCGCCTGAAAGGAGCTAATCGTTTTACCGAAGGCCTTACGTTCCTGGGCGTAACGCAGGGCGGCTTCGTACGCCCCCTGGGCGAGCCCGACCGAGAGCGCCGCAATCCCGATGCGGCCGGCATCGAGCACCTGCATCGCGTTGACGAACCCCTGGCCCTGCTCGCCTAACAGCTGGGCAGCCGGCACCTCGCAACCGTCGAACAGGACCTCGCTCGTATCGCTGGCACGCATGCCGAGCTTGTCTTCCTTCTTGCCAGAGGTCATGCCCGGTGTACCCTTCTCGACGATAAAAGCCGAGATCCCCTTGCTGCCCGCCGAGGGGTCGGTCGCGCCCATTACCACGACGATATCGCCCACCCGGCCGTGCGTCGTGAAGGCTTTCGAGCCGTTCACGATCCACGACGATCCCGATCGCACCGCGGTCGTGCGCATGCTGGCCGCGTCGCTGCCCGAGGAGGACTCCGTCAACGCCCAAGCGCCGATCTTGTCGCCGCGCGCGAGGGGAACCAGGTACTCTTGCTTCTGCGCCTCGGTGCCGAACCCGAAGATGTGCGCCGAGCAGAGCCCGTTGTGCGCGGCCACCGACAACGCCACGGCGGGATCCACGCGAGCCAGCTCCTCGATGCAGATGCAGTAGTCGATCGCCGACAGGCCCGCCCCGCCGTACTCTTCCGGAATCTGAATACCAAGGAGCCCGAGCGAGGCTAGTGCGGGAATCGCTTCGATTGGGAAGTGCTGGGCGTCATCCCATTCGCGCACGTGGGGACGGATGTCGGTTTCCGCGAACTCGCGTACGCTCCGGCGCAGCAACTGCTGCTCGTCGGTCAGACGGAAGTCCATCGACCTGAAACTGTACCACCTCGCCTCCCACGCCGACAAAACCGGGCAGGGCAGGACGTCACGGGACGCTAGGATGAAGCTGCGCCTGCGACTATGCGGAGCCGAGGCGAGGCATCGCGCCGGGAAATGCCCCCGGCGCCAGAAGAGGAAGCAGCGCCTGCGGCCATACGCCGAAGCCTGGCCAAGCAACGCCAGCGAAGGCGTATCGGCGTCAGTTCGCGCCGGGGGTGGGGCCGGGGCGCACTAGTAGAAGATGGTGACGCGAAAAGCGCCCGAGTTGTCC
>JBGPJH010000137.1:0-8558 GCA_041485305.1 Vicinamibacteria bacterium
CGATGGCGCGCAGCAGGTTGCTGCCGACAGTCCCTGCGCCATGCCAGTCGCTCGGCAGCCGCTCGATGGCGTCGACCACCTCCTGAATGTTCATGGATGACTCGACCACTGACTGACTGGCCCTCCACGGAGCGGCGCGGCGGCGGACGAGCCACCTGGCTCGGCCACGGTGTCACCCAAGAGCTGCAACCGGGCGACGCGGTATGAAAGCGGCCGGTAGTCCTGATTCCGAAACCGATCATCGGGCACCATGAAAGTGCTCGCCGCCAACCGCAATTCATGCGGTCCGGCCGCGACACCAGCCAGACCCCACGTGAGCGAAAAGGACGAGTCCCTTCCGACCGAGCGACACCCCAACGAGCGCCCGTCGACAAACGCCTCGAGCGCCAAGGGGCCCCGCAAATGATCGGGAAAGCTCGTCCCAGCCAAGGCCAGGGTCGTATGCGGAGCTTCGACGTTGATCTCCATAACCAGCGTGGGTCCCGCCCACCCATCGGCGTGAAGCTTCGTGAGGCCGAACCAAGCCTCGGTGTGCGGCTGCACGCGTCGGTGTCTTCTGACCGAGCGACCCTTCATTTTGGAAAACACCGGCTGCAGGGCCGGCACAAGTGCCACATCGGCCACGACATCGGGCGCAAGCAGCGCACCGACGACGAGCTGCCCCAGGGCCCGAGCGCGACTTCCCTTTCGAAAGGAGTCGCGCCCATCTCGCAGGAGTCGTACGGCTCTGACCCTGCGATTGAAGCGAAACGCGAGATATGAGGTGAGGACCTGCCAGTACTGCACGCCGAAGGGCGACCCCCAGTAGCGTCGGCTGACCTCGATAGCCTGCTCGAGGCGCCCCTGATCGCTGACCGAACTGGTCTTCGATTGAGTGTGCAAGCGGTAATTCGCTAACACTTGCTCGATACGGTGGAACGCGTATCGGCGGGAGAACCGGCAGAACAGATCGTAGTCGAGCATCAGCTGCTCTTCGACCTGTAAGGGACCGCAAGCCTCCCAGACCTGGCGCGTCCAAAACACCGCGGGCTGTGGCACACAGTGTCCTTTCCATATCTCCAGGACTCGCCGGTGATTCTCAAAGGCGCTCGGATGCTCGACGCCAACAAACCGATCCTCCTCATCGATGAACCGGCAGCGACCCATGACGATGTGGTCCCCCGCCGCGGCATCTATGGCGTTGGCGACACAGCGCAGGGCTCCTGGTTCGAGCGTGTCATCCGAGTTCAGAAAGCCGAAAATCTCTCCGGTGGCGGCACGAAAGCCTTTGTTGATGGCGTCAGCCTGACCGCGGTCGGGTTCCCGGATCACCGTCAAGTGCGGGAACCTCGCGAGCACGTCCGTCGTGGCGTCGGTCGACATGCCATCCACGATGATGTGTTCGACGTTCGGATAGTCCTGGATCAGCACGCTCTCAATGGTCCGGGCGATGAAACGAGCCTGGTTGTACGAGCTCGTGACCAGCGAGATCCGCGGGGAACGGTCCATCGGCCTCACAGCAGCCGCCGCAGGTTGTGCACCTGGCGGAGCACGGCGATCGTCTCGAGCGTATGGCGCCGCCACGAGAAGTCCGTCGCTCGCCGCAAGCCGCGCTGCACCATCTCTTGGCGGAGGTCCGGGTCGGCCCCCACTCGATGGACGGCCGCCGCCATCGCATCGGGATCGTCAGGGCTGACGAGCACCGCCGCGTCGGCGGCGATTTCGGGCAAGCTCGTGGTGTTGCTGCACACGACCGGGCATCCGCTCGCCATCGCTTCGAGCACGGGCATCCCGAAGCCCTCGAAGAGCGAGGGAAACAGAAGACACGCCGCGCCGCGGTAGAGCGAGGGAAGATGGCCCCGCGGGCAATAACCAAGGAAGCGCACGCGTTCCCGGAGGCCGGCTTTGGCGATGGCGGCTTCAAGGCTGGGTTGTGCTTCTCGAGGCCCGCCGCTGCACACGAGCGTCGCGGTGTTGCCGTAGCGGTCTCGAAGAATGTGGAGCGCTTCGACGGCCGCACGGTGGTTCTTGTGGTGCCAGGTGTGGGCGGGAAAATAGAGATACCCGCCACGGCTCAGTCCGTATCGGTCGAGGATGCCGGCGTCCTCCTCGGAGTCGGCTCCCTCAGGGGAGAAGATCGGATCCGCCGCTAGCCAGACCGTGGTCACCTTCGCGGGAGGAATGCCGATCTTTTCGATGAGCGTGCGCCGGGTGAACTCAGAAATCGCGCAGATGTGATCGGCGCGGCGCGCCGACTCGGTGTACAGGCGTCTTCGCTCCTCGAGTGCCGCAGGGGCGAAGAACTCGGGCAGATACTCATGTTGGATGTCGGGGACGACGAGAACCTGCCGGAGCGGATACAGCCCCGGATGGATATACCCTGGGAAGGACAGCGCAATTTCAGCGCCGATCTCAGCGAGCCACTGCAGGTCGCGCACTGCTGGCGTGCGCCAGTCTGGCAATCGCAGGGCCGTATAGGCGCGCCTGGTCAACTGATTCCACTCGCGACCAACGAGCGCCGCTGCTGAATCGATCGACACGATCCGGAAGTTGGCGCGGCTCTGCAGGTCGAAGTCGTGGCGACACCGGGCCGGGACGACAGCCGTGTACGCATTGTAACTGTCGAGCGTCATCAGGTGGAGAAAGAACGCTCGCGTCAGATTCTCCAATCCCCCCGCCAGGCCAGGGATCATCCAGCGCATGTCGAGAAGGACGCGCATCGGTCGATCGACCGACGCTTCCTCGGCGGCGACTCGTTCGAGTTCGTTCAGGTAGGCAGCCGCAAGGCGCTGCGGATCGTGATGCGTGCACACGACGGAGCGACCCGATGTGCGAAGCCGCTCACGCAACTCCCGACTGGACAGTGCCGTTACGACGGCATCAGCGAGCGCTCCGGCGCCATCGGCCACGAGCAGGTTGTCGCCCGACAGACACTCGAGGCCTTCAGCGCCCACGCTCGTCGCAACGACACACTTTTCCATGCTCCACGCTTCCAGGATCTTCTGGCGGGTGCCGGAGCCGTAACGGAGAGGCGCGACAACCACGGACGCTTCGGCGACGTGTGTCCGGATATCGGGAACGTTGGCGAACACCCGAACGCCCGGCAGGCGCGTGAGTGCTCTGACACAGTCGAGAGGGTTTCGCCCGACTACATGGAACTCGGCTGACGACAGGCGCTCGCGCACGCGAGGCAACACGATGCTGGCAAAGTACACCGCTGCATCGACATTGGGTGGGTGATTCAGGAGGCCCGTGAAGAGAATCCGGCCTTCGCGCTCGAGCCCGGGCGCTCGAGGCGCGAAGTACTCGGCGTCCACAGGGAGCGGAAGCGGGTATACGCGACGAGGACGGTAATGCGCCTGGACCCATTGGGCGTCTTCCCTGGACACCGTCACCACCAGATCGAATCTCTGACAGTACGCGCGCTCGAATGCGCGATAGCGTCGCGCCTCGCGCCTCAGCCGGTATCGCTCGAGGGTGGAGCCAGCGACCTCCGCCCGCCGCTCGAACAGGCGCGCGCGAATGTCGTGCATCACGAGCACGGACACCAATGGACGCGGCAAGTAGTCGATCATCGCCGCCGCACTGCTCTGGACCACGGTGAGCACGTCCCACGCATGCTCGGAGAGCGCGCGCAGGAGCCCCGGCGCCATGTTGCTGAACGCCGCGTCCATGATCCGTGTGTCAGAGGGGCGACCCCACGGCGCACGACTGGCTTCAACGAGGGCGCGTACCCACCCGTGAACCGTGCGAGCGAGCCCCCTCGCCGGAGGGTCAGGCCGACGATCGAGGCGTGGACTGTGCCAGAGGTACAGATGCACGCCGGCATCTGCAAGCGTGCTCGATCGGTTCAGATCCTCGCGAGTGTGTGCCATCGAGACAAGCCCGACCCGTGGTGCCCGTGCGGCCAGATTCGTCATCGTGAGAAACTCGACGCCGCCGCCGCCAGGAAAGATCGGCAGATCGGTGTTCAGTGCGAGGATGCTCAGTCCACAACGGGCGGTCACGCTGTGCTGGCCCTGGGACCGAGCCGCGTCGGAAGGCACGCTGGACATCTGGCGGGCTTAGCGCTCAGAGGCGTCGGAACTCGCGCGGCGAACGCGATCGACAAGTCGCTCGAAGAGAATGAGAGACTGACGGCGGCCTCAACCCTTCCTCCGCATCGATAAGGCAGACGGCATCCCCGTGTTCCCATGTCGTTCTCTAACGGGTGACGCCTGCTTCATGGGTACGACGCAGGCGGGGCGGGCGGCTCGACCGACATCTGCAGGTCTCCCGGAAGGTTCGCCACACCGTGGTGCAGCAGCTGAACGTGGTCGGCCTGCCGCCGAAAAACGACGGCGAACTGGCCAGCGAGGGGCACGAGGCAGAGCCGGATTAGCTTCGCATCCAACTCTGAATGCGTCAACCGGCGACGCTGCTCGTACACGCTGCGGTCCAGCATTCCCAAGCCGAACTCGAAAGTGTACTCCCCGGTTGCAATCTCAAGCGCAATCTCCTGGCGGATGCGCAACCGCTCGCCACGTAGGACCCCGACCGGGGCATCTGTGCCGGACTCGAGTGTGCTCTTGCCGTGCACGATCGTCCCATTGTCGCTGTGGATGACAACGCCGGCAGACGGGACGTCGACATCGCGCAGCAACTCAAATTCGTACCAAAAAACGGCGCGCTGTCCCTGTTCGAACACGCGACAAGGCTGCTCATCTTCATCGGTAATGCCGGCGGTCGTACACCGCGCCCAGCCACTCGACACTTGCCCTGCGAGAACCGCTTCCAGTGCCGTCGCCTCCGGCCAGGAGAATGAGGAGGCTGGCGGCACCAACGGGCGGCGCCCCATCTGGACCAAGGGAACGTTGGTCGCGAGCCGCTCCTGGTTCCCGATCAGGTAGTAGCGTTTGACAGCCTCGACCGCCGATCCGACAAACACCGGCTTCCCGCAATCCAGCAGGAGCGCTCGGTCACAGAACTGCTCCACTTCGCCCATCCCGTGGGATACGAGCACCACGGACACGTCACGCTCACGCAGCGATTCCAGCCTGCGGTAGCACTTCTGCCGAAAAAACACGTCTCCGACAGCGAGCGCTTCGTCGATCACCAGCACATCCGCATCAAGGCTCGTCCCGACGGCGAACGCGAGCCGAACAAACATCCCGCTCGAATAGTGCTTTACCGGCTGATCAATGAACTTCCCAATATCGGCGAAGGAGGCAATGTCATCAAAGCGTGCCGTCATCTGGTCGCGTGTCAAACCGTGAATCGCCCCGTTCATGAACACGTTTTCACGACCCGTGAACTCAGGATTGAACCCGCTGCCCAGTTCAAGCAACGCAGCCACACGGCCTCTGACATGCGCTTCGCCTTCGGTGGGGGCGAGTGTTCCGGCCATAATCTCGAGCAACGTGCTCTTGCCAGAACCGTTGCGCCCGATCACGCCGAAGCGCTCGCCTGGCTGAACCTCAAAGCTCACGTGTCTGAGTGCCCAGAAATCTTCGCCGTACATGCGGCCGAGCCGCCAGAAGAGCATCTCTTTGAGGCGGTCCTGCGGGTTCGAGAAGATGCGGTACGCCTTGCCGATCTCGCGAATCGAAACGGCTGGGCCAGCCCTCGAAGGTTTTCGCAAAACGCTCACGGCTTCGGCGAACATCCCTACTCTTCAGGGTGATCAGGGCTCGGTCGAACAAAGTCATGATAGCGCATGAGGCGCTGGTGGTAAGGATCTCGACAGGCATCGCTCTCAAGGCACGCGGCCCTCGCCGGCCGGCTGACGAGAACGTCATCAGCGTGCAAAATTTGGTTCAACTGACTGATTTCAGAACTGTCGGGCAATTCGAGGAACCCGAAGCCTGACAATGAGCAGCCTTCTTGCCGAGGCTAATCGCCTGGATCGCTGTCTTGCCTTCGATGGCACGATTCTAGCAGTCACCTGAGCCGCCTCCCGCTGTTCCCTGAGATTTACGGTGATGCGATTGATCTGTTCTCGTCCGGCAATAGGGCGCGCGACGCTCCTCGGGCTCATGTTGGTTGGGCTGCACGTGTCCACCCGACCAGCCTCCGCCCAAGCATCGATCGCCTGGACGCGGCAACTCCCTGCGGGTCCGGTTCCCCGCATCGAGGATGCGCTCGTCTACGACAGCGTCGCAGCTCGGTTGGTCATGTTCGGCGGCTACGATCTCGATTGGAACCGGATGAACGACATCTGGGAGTACAACGGCGCCACGAAAGCGTGGACGGACGTGACGCCGCCGACCGGGTCCCTACCGACGCAGCGGTCCGGCCACGCGATGGCCTTTGATCCCGTCAGGCGGAAAGTCGTAGTGTTCGGCGGTCTCAACGACAGCTTGCAGTATCTGGGCGACACGTGGGAGTGGGACACCGTCAACAAGACGTGGACCAACGTCACGCCCGGTTCATCGCCCGCGCCGCGTCAGGGCGCCCGTTTGGTCTACGACGCAGCCAACGACCGCATGGTTCTCGTCGGCGGCACTGATGGCAATCATTTCTTTCCGTATCCATTCGCGCTTCCGAGTGGCGTCGTCGATAGCGGCGCATGGGCGTGGAACCCGAGCGCGCGGACGTGGACCAAACTCTCACCGGGGACTTCTTCGACAGCTGGCAGGGCATTTCTCGGACGAGCGTTCCCAGGCGTGACCTACAACACCGCGACGAACAGAGTGACGGTATTCGGAGGCATCGGGTTTAGAGACAACCCCCCGGGTGGTCCCGTAGTGGACTACGACGACAGCTGGGAGCTCCAAGGCAATACCTGGGTGGACGTCACCCCGGCTAGCGGAAATCCACCGGGGCGAGCGTGGACCCATCTGGCGTACGACAGCGCGAACAGCCGAATCGTTCTCTTTGGTGGCTACAAGTTGGCCGCGCCTGCCGCATCGCTTGGGGACACATGGGCATTCAGCGGCGGAGCGTGGAGCCAAATCGTCCCGCAAGCGTCGGGTCCAGGAGTTCGAGACAGTCATGGGATGGCGTACGACTCGGGGCGCCAGAGGGTCGTCGTTTTCGGCGGGTATCTCGCCGACGTCCTGGAGCTTGCCGGGAATAGTTGGACGACCGCGCTCAGAACCGACTGGCCCCCGGGCCAGGACCAACACGCGATGGCGTACGACAGCGACCGCGGCGTGGTGTTCATGTATGGAGGCGGAAGCATAGAAAGCTGGGAGCTGACATCGGCCACCAACACGTGGGCGTGGTTCTACGCCGGTGGTCCAAACGGGCGGACAGGCGCGGCAGTCGTCTACGAACGAACCCGGCGCAAAATGTTCTTGTTCGGTGGACGCCAGCGATCGAGCGGCGCCGTTGGATCGAAGCTGGGTGACACGTGGGAGTGGGACACGGCGGGTCATTCTTGGTCGAACGTGTCGCCAGGCTCCTCGCCGTCGGCGCGTGACGATCACTCGATGGCGTACGATGCGGCTCACAATCGCGTGGTGCTCTTTGGGGGTCGCGATGCCAACGGCACTCCCCTCGGGGACACATGGCTGTGGAATGGAACGACATGGACCAACGTGACGCCGACCGCTTTTGGACCGACCGCACGATTCGGCCACGCGATCGCCTACGACGGGGCCCGAGGCATGGTCGTGCTCGTCGGCGGTGACAACGGCACACAGAAGCTGAGCGACGTGTGGGAATGGGATGGGAGTACGGAACGCTGGTTCCAGAGGTCCCCCGCCAGCAGTCCGCCGGCGCGCGCCTACGCGGCCCTATCCTCCTTGGGTGCCGCGACACCTGGCGTGGTGCTGTTCGGCGGACTCGGCGCGGCGCTGATGAACGATACCTGGATCTGGAATGGAACGACGTGGACGCAGGCGACTATGGGGAGCGGTGTTCCGACGCCGCGCCAGCGTCCAACGATGGTCTACGACTCCGGGATTGGTCGACTGGTCGCCTACGGCGGCCGCGACTCCCGCGGCATCTCATATGAGCTTTGGACGGCTACGGTCGGTGGCATGATTGGCCCGCCACCTCCGTCATCGCTGACGCGCGCGGGCGATTTCGATGGCGACCGGAAGGCGGACGTCACGATTTATCGCCCGTCGACCGGAGGTTGGTGGGTCCTGCGCTCAAGCTCGAACTACAGCACGTACAACACCTACGGATGGGGCCTGAGCGGCGACGTGTCGGTTCCCGCCGACTACAACGGAGACGGCAAGATCGATATCGCGATTTATCGTCCGTCGACCGCTGGGTGGTGGATCTTGTGGTCGAGCACGAATTTCACAACATACAGCACCTATGGGTGGGGCATTGGTGGAGACGTGCCGGTCCCAGCCGATTACGATGGCGATGGCAAAACCGACATCGCGGTGTATCGTCCTTCGGCCGCGACCTGGTGGATCCTGAAATCAAGCTCGAACTACACGACGTACAGCACGTACGGCTGGGGCGTCGGCGGCGACGTACCCGTCCCGACCGATTACGACGGGGACGGCAAGATCGACATCGCGATGTATCGTCCCTCGACCGCGGTGTGGTGGATCGTGAGGTCGAGCACGAATTTCACCACCTACGCCACCTAGGGGAGGGGCGTTGGCGGAGTCGTGCCGGTCCCGGCCGACTACGAC
>JBGPJH010000138.1:0-8527 GCA_041485305.1 Vicinamibacteria bacterium
GGTAGGGCACGGACGCGTTCAGGGGACGGTCAGCGTCTTCAACATGCTGAACGCGAGTACGCCGCTCACGCTCAATTACCAGTACGGTCCGAGCTGGTTGACGCCCACCGGTATCCTGCAGGGGCGGTTGGTCAAATTCGGCGTGCAGCTGGAGTACTGATCGACCGCGACCGGGCCCAGACGGCCGATCGCGCAGTCC
Source organism: Vicinamibacteria bacterium (assembly GCA_041485305.1). Taxonomy (GTDB): domain Bacteria; phylum Acidobacteriota; class Vicinamibacteria; order Vicinamibacterales; family CAVVIG01; genus JBGPJH01. The sequence goes on from JBGPJH010000138.1 coordinate 200, forward strand.
GTTCGTTGGTGGAGTGGAGAGGCCCGCCCTTAGTCAGGGGCGGGCCTTTTTGCTTGGTGCAAAGCAGCTTTCGGCTTTGAGCCATCAGCCGTCAGCGGCCCAGAAGATTCCTTCTCAAGCTGAAAGCTGAAGGGTGAAAGCTGACGGCTCCAACCCTACCCTCCGCTGAAGGGACCGACACCGAACCTCGGCCCGAGCCATTCCCAGAAGTGCCGTTCTTCGGCCCCGCGCGGCTCCGTGCCGTGCGCCAGCTCTCTCGCAGTCTCCAGCCTTCCGGCCAGGCAGAGCGCGTACACAGTAAGGGGCCGGATCGTTTCGCCTTGGAGGCCTCGTCGCTCCGAGTCGGCAAACGCGGACGCAGCGCCGAGGTAATCGCGCGCCACGAGTGCCGTCAGCCCGCGGGCGTATTCGGCTGCGCCTGTACCGTCGTTGGCATGCGACGCGATTCGCTCCTTGACGTCGTCGCTGCCCAGAATCCAGAGAGGCAGCGTGCGCAGGGGCGTCTCCGTCAGTAGGCGATCCAGATCCTCGATCCGCCGGAGAGGGCGGCCGCCTTCCCAGAAGACGTTGTTCAGGATGCCCTGGTGATCGAAAAATGGAAGAGTTTCTTCAATCAGATGCTCGGGCCATAGGTGTCGAATGAGCGGGGAGGTCGCAAAGGCCTCACGCGCTCTCGCGGGGCTCAGGACCGCCTCATACAACTTGGTGACAGCAGGATCGACGCCGTATCCCGGATCCGACAACGACGGCCTACCCGGAACCGGTTGCAGCCGCTGGGGATGATTGTCGACGAGTGGAGGCGTGTCTGCGCTCAATTGTCGCAGGTACGCCGAGTCTCCCAGAAACGTAGCTCCGACCTGCTGGGGTAACTCCAGCCCAACCTCGGACAAGCGGGAGCGCAGAGCCGGCATCCGCCACGGCTCCACGAAGTCGGCCTCGGACACCGGACCGGTGGCGCGCCGCGTACCGACGAGCATCAGATCGAACGGGGTTGCGTTCCAAAGCGAACAATCGTCGAAGACGTCACAGAATGCGCGAATGATCGAGCTCACGTTCGTGCCTGGATCGGGACGACCCACGGGAAGCCAGTACGTAGTGATGCCGCCCTCAGCAAGCCGATCGTGGGTCAGCTGAAAGTACTCGCGCGTGTAGATGTTCACGGCCCCTGGCGTTCGCGGGGGCGGAGGCTCGCCCGTGATCAGGTCGAACCGCTTGGACGTCGTTTGGAGGAACTGGCGCCCGTCCTCGAGGTGAAGGTGAACGCGAGGGTCATGAAGAGGGTGTTTCGACGGATAGATGACGTCGCTCATCGCGACCACGTCCGGGGAGATTTCCGCCACATCGATCGACTCGACTGAGGGCAGGTCGAGCGCAGCTCCGGCCGTCACGCCAACGCCGTAGCAGACGACCAGCACATGCTTGACCGGACCGCGGTGGAGCACCATGGGCCAGTAGACGAAGTAGCGCATGTAGCGCATCGCGGATACCGCAGTTCCGGACATGGAGAAGCCGTTGGTCACCAGCCGGGTGTAGACCGGCTCCTCCATCCACTTCTGCTGCATCAGGAAGATGGTCTCTGATGGTCCTTCACGGGTCGCGACGATTTTCGAACCGTCGACGGCGTAGGGCTGAGCGACCCGCCCGAAGTAGACGTTGCTCATCAGACCGAACGGAAACCACACGAGCGCAACCGCAAGGGCGATGCCGCCAATCGCGAAGACGGGAGATCGCCACTGCGTGCTCCACGACCCGACGCCGACGACCGCCAGAATGCCGATCCCGAGGTACGCGGCAGCCAGGGCGAAAAACGCGCGCTCCATGCCGAGCGCGGGCAACATCACAAACGCCGCGAGGAGCGGACCGCACATTCCGCCAGCCGTGTTGGCCAGTGTCAACCATCCCGCCGCTTGCGTCTCGACGACGATGTCGCGCTGGAGCGCGTCGCCCAGGAGAGTGAAAAAGACTCCGGACAGCAGGGAAGTCGGCAACGTCAAGGCGCAGGCGAGCCACAGCGTCCGATACCAGGTTGCGATCTGAGTGCCCTGAGTGAGCACTTGAAAGGCTGCATACGATGCGGCCACGGCGCAGCCGGCGGTGAAGGCGACGACGGACAGGTACCTCGCTGCGTGCGGATGCCGCTTCAGCCAGGCCGACGCCGAGAGCCCACCCAGGCCGATCGCCGCAAGCACCACCGCCAGCATCAAGCTGGCTGCGAGCGTCGTCGAGAGGACGTACATGGTTAGAAACCGAAACCAGACCACTTCGAGGGCCAGGAGGGTACCGCCCGACAGGAACGAGCAGGCGAGCAAGGGCCAGCTGCGGACGTGCTGAAGCGGTCCGTCGGACCTTGCGGTCGGCGAGGCTCGGCCTACCGTCGTTGCCGCCGTGTGGGTCGCCTCCGTCTCACCCACTCGGCGCGACAGCCACAGGGCAAAGGTGGCCGCCCCCAAACTGAGCAGCGCCGCGATCCATGCACTGCCTGCCACGCCGAACCTGCCGATGAGCCAGACCTCGGCACCCACGACGCCTGCGACCGCACCAAGCGTGTTCCAACCGTAGGCATGTCCAAGTGCCGACCCGAAGCCAGCCCGCCATCGCGCAAGCGCGGCGACGAGGAGGGGGAGCGTCGCACCCATCACCGTGGATGGCACGAGGAGGATTGTGAAGGCCGTCACAAAGCGGACAACATTGATCAGCCACAGGTTCTCGGCTGCCGGCCTTGTGATGGCGACCACGGAGCGGGTCAGTCCAGGGAGTGCATAGGTAAGGGCAACGCCGGACACGGCGACGAGGACCTCCACTGCCGCGTACGTGCGCAGGAACCTGCGGACGCGATGGCCGCTGCGCCCGACGATTGCGCTCCCGATCGTGAGGCCGCCCATGAAGCTGGACAGCACGAGGCTGGTCGCCCAAACGCTGTTGCCGAACACCAAGCCGCTGCGGTGAAACCAGACCATCTCGAAGATCAGGCCGGCCGCTCCTGAGACGAAGCAGACGAGCAACAGCCAGCGCGAATCACGCGCCGTGGACGGGGCGTCTGGCATGAGGGTACGCAGCATTATCTCTTGGGTGTGTCACCTGGGGCTTCGTGGTCGTACGGTTAGGGCCCTGCTGGCCACGTACGCGGTCGACCAAGCCCATTGAAAATTGAACCCTCCGATCCGTCCGTCGACATCGAGCATCTCGCCGACGAGGTAGAGCCCGGGGCAGACGCGCGACTCCATCGTCGCCGAATCGATCTCGTCTAGAGGGACGCCGCCGGCAGTCGCCTCGGCGTAGTTGTAGCCACGGCAGCCGGTGACCGGCAACGGCCATTCGACGAGGGCACGGGCGAGGGCTCGTCGTTCAGCGCGTGTAAGGTGGGCGAGCTGACGCGCCGGATCGATTTTCAGCCGTCCAACAATGGCAGCCGAGACCGCCGCGGGCAGGCGTCCGGAGAGCCCGGTCAGGACCGATGCCTTCGGCCGCGCCGCCGCCATCGTTGTCCAAAGTGTTTCCTGGGTTTCAAAGGTGTCCCCTGGACAGAAGCTGGCCGTCAGTCGAACCGGGCGCCCTTCGAGCTCGGCCCGCAACCAGTGGCGCGACGCGTTCAACGAGACGGGGCCGCTGACCCCGAAGTGCGTCCAGAGCAACGATCCCCGCAGCCGCGTCGCGATCCGCCCGTCGACCCACACGCTGAGCTCCACTTCGTGAGAGACACCCGACAGCTCGCGGTGGATGGCGGCATCGTGGGCCTCGTCGAGAACGAGCGGCACGAGCGCCGCTGTCGTCGGCACGATCGTGTGGCCGAGGCTGCGCGCGAACTCGAACCCGGCTCCGTCGCTGCCCGTTTTCGGCAACGATCGACCACCGGTCGCGAGCACGACGTATTCACTGTGGATCGCGCCGCGTGCGGTCACGATGCGAAAGCCCCCGTCCGCTCGCTCGACGCCGAGCACGCGGTGGTCGGAGAGCAGGTCGACGCCCGCCGCGTCGGCGCCTCGAAGGAGCGCGTTCAGGACGTCGCGTGCGCGCCCACTCTCAGGAAATAGCTTGCCGTCGGCTTCTTCGCGGAGCGGCACATCGAGCCCGCGGAAGAACTCGACGGTGTCGTTGGCGGTGAACGCCCGCAGGATGCGCCTGATGATGGAGCGGCGTCCGCCCCAGAAGTCGCGCTCGGATACCACACGGTTGGTCACGTTACAGCGCGTGCCGCCGCTGACGAGGATCTTTGCGCCGGGTCTCTTGGCGCCGTCGAGCAGGAGCACCGATCGTGTGGAATTGCCGCGGCGGATAAAGATCGCGGCCGCGAGGCCCGCGGCACCCGCACCGACGAGCGCGACATCGGCGGTGGAGACGTGGTCACAGCTCTCATTCACCACAACCGGCCACGGCGAAGCACCAGGAACAACACAAAGATCGCCAGAGTCAGCAGCGCCGCAATCCGCCGCCACTTTCCGGTCCCCCTGCGTGGGGCAACTGGCATGATCAGACGTCGACTCATCCGGACTGGATACCTAAGACCCCAGCCACTATGCTCGGGGTGGCTGTCTGCGCAGGACAACAGAGTACAGTGAAGTGGTGAGCCCTGCCGGAACGAGTCGCCCCTCGCGGCGTCGACGACGAGCAGGACTCAGCCGATCGCATCGTATGACCCGGAGTCGTATCGGGGTGACAATGGTGAAGCTGAATCGCACGGTGAGGATGCTGCAAGCGAAGCGCGAGGAGTTGTTGGATCAGCTGGATGCCGTTGACAAGGCGCTCGCGGCGCAGAACGGTGCAAAGATCACGGTTGCTGAAACGCCGGCACGGAATCCTCGGAAGGCGAGAGAAGAAACGGGGAGCCCAGTCGTTCCGACAAGGGTCAAGCCGCAGCGGGTTCTGAGCGATGATCACAAACACGCATTGATTGAAGGCCGGCGCAAGGCACGTCAATCGAAGGATGTGGCCGCAGGCCTTGCGCGGGAGATGGCAGATCCGTCGCCCGGGCTGGCGCTGGCGTCAAGTGATGCCGGTCGGTTGCCGCGGCTCGTGAAGCGGCAGGAGAAATAGGTCAGTGAATCACCTGGCCGTCCACCAGATCGTCGATAGAGTCGAGGTGAGGAATCTCCAGGGCGCGCACCATCTCAATGGCCAAAGCGAGGGTTTGATCGGCGCTACATGCCGCATCCGGATTTCGTAAGCGCTTTCGTGTAGCCCGCAGAGCCCGGAGAACTTGCGCCCGATCAAATCGTTGACCTTCACAGTGGTCGCAGAAGCTCATATGGTCGTTTCTCTCCTCCATTTGAGTAGCCGACGTATCTATAGGGTATCTCAATCCTGCGTTCCCCAGGGACCTATGCACACACACCCACTCGAACCCATGATCGACGCGGCCTTCGAGCGCCGCGCCGAAATCAATCCCCGCCAGGTCCAGCCGAATCTGGCCGACGCGCTGAATCAGATCCTTCGGGACCTGAACAGCGGACACCTGCGTGTGGCCGAGAAGATCGACGGCGCGTGGGTGACGCACCAGTGGATCAAGAAGGCCGTGCTGTTGTACTTCCGCGTGCACGACAACCAGGTGATGCGAGGTGAAGGCACGTCGTGGTTCGACAAGGTGCCGATGCGATTTGAGGGGTACACCGACGCGCAGTTCCGCGAGGGCGGTTTTCGCGTCGTGCCCCCAGCGGTCGTCCGTACCGGCACGTTCATCGGCCGCAACGTGGTCCTGATGCCGTCCTATGTAAACATCGGCGCCTATGTCGACGAAGGCACCATGGTCGACACTTGGGCGACGGTCGGATCGTGCGCGCAGATTGGGAAGAACGTTCACCTATCGGGGGGCGTGGGCATCGGCGGGGTACTCGAGCCGATCCAGGCCAACCCCACCATCATCGAAGACCATTGCTTCATCGGAGCCCGTTCCGAAATCGTCGAAGGCGTCGTCGTCGAGGAGCACTCGGTCATTGCGATGGGTGTGTTCATCGGGCAGAGCACGAAGATCTTCGATCGTACCACCGGCCAGGTGCACTATGGGCGCGTGCCGTCGGGATCCGTCGTGGTGCCCGGCGGCCTCCCGTCAGCGGACGGTACCCATGCGTTGTCGTGCGCAGTAATCGTCAAGCGAGTGGATGCGCGGACGCGTGCGAAGACGTCGATCAACGAGCTGCTCCGAACCTGATCGAACTCACATGGCCGACCTCATGTCCTCAGCCGACATTCACGGCGAGACGCTCCAGCTCGCCAAGCGGCTGATCGGGTGCCGATCGGTCACGCCGGCCGATGGAGGTTGCCTGGATCTCATCGCGACCCGACTGGCGGCGGCCGGCTTCCAGTGCGAGCGCCTCGACCGGGGCGGCGTGAGCAATCTTTGGGCGCGGCGTGGCCAGGCGGCTCCGCTCGTTTGCCTGGCGGGGCACGTGGACGTCGTGACCCCTGGGCCGCTCGATCAGTGGAGCAGTGATCCGTTCGTCCCGGCGGAACGGGACGGCTATCTGTACGGCCGGGGCGCAGCCGACATGAAGACGTCGCTCGCCGCGATGGTGACGGCCGCCGAGCGCGTCGTGACGGCCCGTCCGAATCACCGAGGCTCGATCGCGCTGCTGCTCACGTCCGACGAAGAGGGTGCTGCCGTGGACGGCACGGCAGCTGTGGTCGAGGTCCTCCAGACGCGAGGCGAATCGATCGACGCGTGCATTCTTGGCGAGCCGACCTCGAGCGATCGGCTCGGCGACGTGATGAAAAACGGCCGGCGTGGATCGCTGAATGGCGTGCTGACCGTCAAAGGGGTCCAGTGCCACATCGCGTACCCGGAGCGGGGTCGCAATCCCATTCATACGGCGCTGCCCGCGCTGGCCGAACTCGTCGCAATCGAGTGGGACAGAGGGAGCGAATATTTCCCGCCCACCAGCTTTCAGATCTCGAACGTCCACGCCGGGATCGGCGCCAATAACGTGATCCCGGGCACGCTGGAGCTGCTGTTCAATTTCCGCTTCTCACCCGAGTCTCCGGTCGAGCGGCTGAAGGCGCACGTGCACGAGGTGCTCGATCGGTGCCGGCTGCAGTACCAGCTGGCGTGGAGTCTCTCCAGTCCGCCATTCATCACACCGCGGGGTCGGCTGGTCGAGGTGCTCAGCACAGCCATCACCGCGGTCACGGGGCTCACGCCGGAGCTGTCCACGAGCGGCGGCACGTCGGACGGCCGCTTCATGGCGGCTGTCGCTCGAGAGGTCGTGGAGTTTGGTCCCCCAAGTGAAGCCATGCACGGGGTGGACGAGCGGGTGAGGCTGGCCGACCTCGCGCCGCTCTCGGCCATCTACGAGCAAGCCATCCTCGCGCTGCTAGTGGTACACACCCTCCCACCGGATGTATCCTAGAGACCATGGGGACACAGACCGTCGTGGCGCTCTCCGCGATCTTGCTGCTGTCGAGCGAAACCACCGGGGCGGTGTCAACAACCTTATGGTCCCAGAAGCCCGCCGTGGCTGTTTCGGAGTTAGTCGATCGGTTCCTTGCGCCCGATGACGAGCCGCTGACCAGCTATCGGGCCTTGAGGCGGCTGACGGCCTCGACTCGTGGTGGTCGGATGCGCGCCACCGTCGAGGCGTGGACGACGCTCGACCCCGTTCACGGTTTCACGTTCGAGATCGTGTCCGAAGAGGGATCGGCGCTGATTCGCCGGAAGGTACTCATCGCGGCCTTGGAGGCGGAGCAGAAAGCCGTGACGGGTTCCGACCGGTCGCAGGCGGCGCTGACGAGAGCGAACTATGAGTTTCTGGGCATCTCGGCCGCTGATGACGACCTCCTGCGGGTCGACGTCAGGCCACGGCGCAAGCACCACATGCGGGTGGAGGGCTCGCTGCTGCTCGAGCCGGGCTCGGCCGACCTGGTGCGGGTCGAGGGTCACTTATCGCAACGTCCATCGTTTTGGACTCGAAAGGTTCGCATCCAGCGGGACTACGGGCGCATCAACGGCGTTCACGTGCCCGTCTCGATGGGCTCGACGGCGGATGTGCTGGTGGTCGGTTCGTCGACCTTTTCGATGACCTACCGCTATACGGAGATCAACGGCCGCCAGGTCGAGGAACAGTAGCTCTCGGCCGATTGGACCATGACGAGATATCGTCGCCTCCTCGTTGCCGCCCTGATTCTTTTCGTCAGCTTCGCTGCGGCGTCGTCGAGGCTGCGCGGTCGGGCCGCAGACGAGCGGTTGGCGCCGCGGCTGACCGACGCGGAGTTCCGGCGCCTCACTGAGGAGTTCTCCGAGCCCAACGGCTACTTCCGATCGGACAACCTGCTGTCCAACGAAGTCTACTTTCAGCACGTCGTCCCGGAGCTTGTCCAGCGGAACGAACCGGGTGGGGTCTA
>JBGPJH010000139.1:0-8456 GCA_041485305.1 Vicinamibacteria bacterium
CCTGCGCCGCCGAGGTGAGGCATCGGCGTCAGGTCGCGCCGGGGGTGGGGCACCGGCGCAGGGAAATAATGCTCATCATCGTTTGCATCAGACAGGTTCCCGCGCGCGACTGGCAGCCGCGTCTGAACGATGCCAGAACCTGGATTCGGGAGCAAGACGCCACCTATGAAACGAACGAGCCCGATGCGTACGCGCTCGAGGAGGCCCTTCGCCTCAAAGAGAAGCACGGTGGCCAGGTGGTGGTGTGCTCGGCCGGCCCGGCACGGGTAGTGCAGGTACTGCGTGAAGCCTTGGCCAGAGGCGCCGACCGCGCCATCCATGTCGAAGACGATCGGCTGGCCGGTGCGGACGCGTTTGTCGTGGCCCATGCCCTCGCGTCTGCGCTAAAGGACGAGCCATTCGATCTGATTCTGACCGGCCTGCAGTCCGACGACAACGGGTCTGCACAGACCGGCGTCGTGCTTGCCGCGCTGTTGGGGGTGCCGCACGCGACGATCATCATGGAAGTTCACGCGCAGGGTGCCACGCTCCGCGTGAAACGCGAGCTCGAGGGCGGGTGGTTCCAGTGGATCAACATGCCACTGCCGGCGGTCTTGACGATCCAGAGCGGCATCAATCAGCTGCGGTACGCGACGCTCAAGGGCATCATGGCGGCGAGGAAGAAAGAGATTCGCACGGTCGCCGCGCCTCTCGTGCTCGAGCCCCGACAGAAGATCGTCAGCCTCTATGTGCCGGAGAAGACCAAGAAGACCGAGCTCATTTCCGGCTCGCCAATCGAGGCAGCCCGGGAGCTGGTGAAAAAGCTCAGGGAAGAAGCCCGAGTGATCTAGTGTGTGCGTGACCAGGCGGGCTTCAGCCCACCACGGCAGGACTCAGGGGAAACGATGATCCTGGTTGTCGGAGAAGAGCGCCGTGGCAGGCTCAATCGGGCGTCGTGGGAAGCCATCGCGGCCGCCCAGCAACTGGCCGCCGGACGGCCACTCGTCGTGGCCGTCCTCGGCGCTGATATCCGCGCCGTCGCGCTGGAGCTCGCCGCCGCCCAAGTGACGGAAGTCGTTGCGATACAGCACGCGGCGCTCGAACCTTACACGCCGGATGGGTATACCGCCGCGCTCGAGCAGGCGATCGTACAGCTTTCACCGACGGTCGTGGTACTGCCGCACACCTACCAGACGCGCGATTTCGCACCCACAATCGCCGCCCGCATGGAGCGCGCGCTTGTCACCGATGTGATCAGGCTTCGGATTTCCGGCGAGAACATCGCGTACGCTCGGCCCATGTTTCAGGGCAAGCTCACCGCCGACGTCGTGCCGTTGGGCCCCGCGCCCCACTTCATTACCGTCCAAGTGGGCGCCTTCCGTGCCGACCAGGCGTCGCGGGGCGCCGTGCCGGCACCCGTGCGCTCGCTCAGCGTCTCGATCGACAGCACGGCGATTCGACAGACACCGGAAGCGCCATTTCAGGAAGCCAGGCAAGCCGTCGACCTGTCCCAGGCTCAGCGCATCGTGTCCGTCGGCCGGGGCATCAAGGACGCGGCGAACATTGCGGTGGCACAACGGCTGGCCGAGGCACTGGGCGCCGAGCTGGCGGCCTCCCGGCCGATCTGCGACGCGGGCTGGTTGCCGATGGAGAGACAGGTCGGCAGCTCCGGGCAGACCGTTGCACCGAAACTCTACTTGGCGCTCGGCATCTCTGGCGCCATCCAGCACCTCGTCGGGATGAAGGGCTCGAAAACGATCGTCGCGATCAACAAGGATCCCGACGCGCCCATCTTCGAGGTGGCCGACTACGGTGTTGTCGGAGACCTCTTCGACATCGTCCCCGCGTTGACGACGGCGTTGAAAGAATAGGAATGTGGAAACGCTCATCCTGTGGTTGCTGGTCCTTGGGTGTGTTGGAGCGTTCGCAGCGCAGGTCGCGGCGCGGGTCCGTCTGATTGCCGCGGCTCAGAACACGTTTTCCCTCGACAATTTTGGCTCTCGACTGGGCCGCTTTCTGGTCGACGTCGTGGCGCAGCGCAGCACGATCGTCGAGCGCCCCCTGGTGGGGGTGGCGCATGCGGCGGTGTTCTGGGGCTTTCTGGCGTTCAGCGGTTACACGACCGCGGAATTCCTCCATGGCCTCGGCATGGTCGACCTCGTGCACGCCAGTGGGTTCTCCACCTACCGGGCCGTTCTCACCCCGTTTGCCGTCGCCGTCCTGTCCGGGATTGTCGCTCTGCTAATCCGGCGGGTGTTCGTCCGCCCTATCGCTCTCGGGGAGACCCTGTCCTTCGAGTCGGTTGTGATCGCGTTGTTCATCGCCACGCTGATGGTGACATTTCTGCTCGCGTGGCGTCTCGACGAGGCGTCCCTGGCGGGCCGCGCCAACTGGTGGGTCCACTCGCTGGTGATTCTGGCGTTTGTCGTCCTGATTCCGGCGTCCAAACACTTCCACCTCGTCCTTTCGCCGTTCACGGTGCTGCTCAAGTCGACGGAGCTTGGCAACGTGCCCAACCTCGACTTCGAGAAAGAGCAGGTCGGCCTTGAAATCGTGAGCGACCTCGGGAGCAAGACTGTCCTCGACGCATTGACGTGCGTGGAGTGCGGGCGCTGCCAGGTGAACTGTCCGGCGTGGGGCGCCGGGAAAGAGTTGAACCCAAAGACGATTATCCTGCAGACGCGGGACGCGCTGTTGTCCGGTACCCGAGACCGGAAGCTGGTCGAGATCTACTCCGACAAGGTCCTTTGGCAGTGCACGACGTGTGGCGCGTGCGAGAACCAGTGCCCGGTCGGCATCGAGCACCTACCCCTCATCGTGGGTTCGAGGCGGGGCCTCGTGTCGAATGGGGAAGCTCCAAGCTACCTCGGCGGTATGTACAACCATCTGGAGCGCCGCGCCAACATCTGGGGCCTCACCGCAGACCAGCGGCAGAAATTCGTCGAATCGGCCGGTCTGGAGATCTTCGACCCGCAGAAGCACGACGTGCTCGTGTGGCTGGGGTGTGCGGGTGGGTTCGAGGCCGACTTCCAGAAGTCGCTGCGTTCCCTGTTCGAGATTCTTCGTGTGCGGCACGTGCGTTACGGCGTCCTGGCGAAGGAGCGCTGCACCGGCGATCCGGCGAAGCGAACCGGCAACGAGTACCTGTATCAGGAGCTGGCGAAGGTCAATATCGACGAGCTGCAAGCCGCGCGGCCCAAGACGATCCTCACCTCCTGCCCGCACTGCCTCAAAACCCTTGGCAGCGACTACCGAAAGTTCGGGTACCACGCCAAGGTCGTGCACTCGGCAGCGTTCATCGAGGAGCTGACCCGCGACATGCGCCCGAGCCCCACGGCGGCCGGGTCGGTCACCTATCACGACCCCTGTTACCTCGGACGGTACGCCGGGCAGGTCGACGAACCGCGCGAGCTGCTGCGGCGCTTCGGGGCCACGATCAACGAGCCGGTGCGAAACCGCGAGAACCCGTACTGTTGCGGCGCCGGCGGGGGTCTCTTGTTTGCGGACAAGGAAGAAGAGCCAGGGTCCCGAATCAGCGACGTCCGGTTCGGGCAGCTGCGCGAGACGGGGTCGGCCACCGTCGTGACCGCTTGCCCGTTCTGCTCCATTATGCTGAAGGGGGCCCGGGCAAGCGCGCAGGCAGGCCCGGGCGCGCGGAGCAGCGACGCGGACGACCTTCAGATTGTCGATCTGATGACGTACGTGAACGGCCAATTGGCGAAAGCGTGAGCGAAGCTGCAGGCTGGCGGGAATCTCGGTGGAAACGCTTCGAGGCGGTGGCAATTTCCACGGCCGGCTATCGACTGGTTGCCGCGCTCGGCGCCACGCTGAGATGGCGAACCGAGGGGTTCGAACATTTCGAGGCGATTGCCGCCAGCGGGCGCCAGCCGATCATGGCGTTCTGGCACGGCCGCATTCTGCCGGCCACCTACTACTTCCGTCGTCGCGGTATCGTCGTCATCACCAGTGAAAACTTCGATGGCGAATGGATCGCCGGCATCATCGAGCGCTTCGGATACGGGACGGCACGCGGCTCGACTTCGCGCGGCGCTCGGAAGGCGCTGCTTCATTTGATGCGCGAGATGGCGGCGGGAAGGCCGACCGGCTTCACGGTCGACGGCCCGAGAGGACCCGCGCGGGTTGCGCAGCCGGGCGCCGTGTGGCTCGCGAAAGCCACCGGCAACCCGGTGCTGCCATTTCACCTCGAGGCCGACCGGCACTGGACGTTGAACAGCTGGGACCGCACGCAGATTCCCAAGCCGTTTGCGAAGATGGCGATCGTCGTCGGCGAGCCGCTCGAGGTGCACCGAAACGCCGACGACGCGGCCGTCGAGGAGTTCCGGCGGTCCCTCGAGGCGCGTCTCTCGTCCCTCGAGCCGCGCGCGAGGGCGCTGCTTGGTACCCGCGAGAATGATGACGACCGCTGAAAACCGATCGCCGGGTCCCCCAGACGCCCGCGCCGGGCGACGCGACACCCAAGTGAGAAGCGCGCTAGATTGCGCTGCCGCGACTCTCGCGCGGGGCGTTTACTGTGTTGATGCGGTAGATCTAAGGTTTCGATGTCTCTGATTGTGATCTCGTCTGAACGGTTCGCGGAGCACACGACGCCTCCTGGCCACCCCGAGTGTCCCGAGCGCGCCGAAGTCATGGACGCGGTCGCCAACCGTTGGCGGCGTGGGGGCGGGGAGGTCGTGGCACCGCGCGAGGCGACCCGCGAGCAACTGGTGCGCGTGCACGATCCGGACTACGTGCGCCGCATCGCGGAAACGATGGGATCGGCGGTGGCGCTGGATGTCGACACCTACACTTCGCCCGAGACGTACGAGATTGCGCTGCTTGCGGCAGGAGCGGCCGTCGACGCCGTCGAGCGCGTCATGGGTGGGACGCACAAGCGGGCGCTCGCGCTGGCGCGGCCTCCAGGCCATCACGCCGAGCGGCATCGGGCAATGGGGTTCTGTATTTTCAACAACGTCGCGGTTGCCGCCGCACACGCCAGAACCTCAGGCGCCCGGCGCGTCGCGATCATCGACTACGACGTCCATCATGGCAATGGCACGCAGGACGCATTTCTGTGCGATCCGGACGTGCTCTACGTTTCCGCCCATCAGTACCCTTACTATCCCGGTACGGGAGCTGCTGACGAAGTTGGCAACCTAGAGGGAACCGGCCTCACAGTGAATCTTCCGCTCGAGGTCGGGGCCGTCGACGAGGACTACCGCCTGATCTTTGCCGAGGTGGTCGTGCCCATTCTCAGGCAGTTCAAACCGGATCTGGTGCTCGTGTCGGCGGGCTTCGATGCACACGAACGGGATCCGCTCGGTGGCATGCGCCTGACGACGGCCTCCTTTGCCGCGATGACGATGGATCTCCGGGAAGTCGCTGAAGAGTGCTGCGGTGGCCGCTTGGTTGCGGTGACCGAAGGCGGCTACGACCTGCACGCGCTCGGCGAATCGATCCAGGCGGTCACCGAGGCGCTGGCCGACGACCGTGTCGCGCCGGGTGTGTGGCCTGCGCCATCGGCGGTGTCGGCAGTGCGCGGCCGGGCCGCGGTTGTCGCCGCCAGGGCTTCGCTCGGGCGGTTCTGGAAGTTCTAAGGAAGAGCCGTATCCGTCGGGTGGCGTCAGGGGCGGACCGGTCGGACCGGTTAGAATGGTCGCTTGTCGCCATTCTGGGATGCATGACTGGATGACGAGATGACCCAATGACCAGATGACCAAATTCCCCGTCGGTAGTCGCCCAACTATGACCGAGTACAAACCGCAGCAACTCGACAAGAAATGGCAGCAGCGGTGGACGGCCGACAGGGCGTTCGAGGTCGAACCCGATCCGTCGCGGCCGAAGTTCTATTGTCTGGAAATGTTCGCCTACCCATCGGGTCACGCTCACGTGGGTCATGTGCGGAACTACATCATCGGCGACATCATGGCGCGGACGAAGCGGATGCGCGGATTCAATGTGCTGCATCCGTTCGGATGGGACGCCTTCGGTCTGCCTGCCGAGAACGCCGCCATCAAGAGCGGCACGCATCCCGAACGATCGACGCTCGACAACATCGCGCACATGAAGGGGCAGCTGCAGCGGCTCGGCATCAGCTACGCGTGGGACCGGGAAATCGCCACGTGCCTGCCCGAGTACTACAAGTTCAACCAGTGGATCTTCCTGAAGATGTTCGAGCGAGGGTTGGCGTACCGGAAGCGCTCGACCGTTAACTGGTGTGCGAGCTGCAATACGGTCCTCGCAAACGAGCAAGTCGTCGATGGAGCCTGTTGGCGCTGCGGCACGGTGGTCACTACGCGCGACCTCGAGCAGTGGTTTTTTCGCATTACGGCCTACGCAGACGAGCTCCTGAACGATCTCGACGGGTTGACTGAGTGGCCCGAGAAGGTCGCCGTGATGCAGCGAAACTGGATCGGACGCTCCGTGGGCGCGCGAATCACGTTTCCCGTCGCCGGCTCCCGCCAATCGGTTGAGATTTTTACCACGCGCATCGACACGATCTTCGGTGCGACGTTCGTTCTGCTGGCCCCCGACCACCCGATCGTTGGGACATTTGCTGCGCTCAGCCCCGATCCTGAAGCGTTCCGGGCGCAAGTGGCCGCGTTCCGTGCGCTCGGCCGCGAGGCGCGCCTGACCGGTGCCATCGAGAAGGAAGGGTTCGACACGGGGCGGAAGGCCGTCAATCCCTTCACCCACGAGGAAGTGCCCATCTGGATCGCGAACTTCGTGCTCGCCGAATACGGAACGGGCGCCATCATGGCCGTTCCCGCGCACGATCAACGCGACTTCGAATTTGCCAGGAAATACAACCTCCCGATCCGCATCGTCGTTCGCGCCGGCGACGATGAAGCGACGGTCGACGAGATGCAAGAGGCGACGACCAACTACGGGCGTCTCGTCGCGTCTGGTCCCTATACCGGACAGCAGGCGCCTGGGGTTTTGACCGCCATGACCGCGGACGCCGAAGCGGCCAGGATCGGCAAGCGCGAGGTCCAGTATCGGCTCAAGGACTGGGGCATCTCGCGCCAGCGGTATTGGGGCACTCCCATCCCGATCATCTACTGCGAGAAACACGGAGCGGTGGCAGTCCCGTACGGTCACCTTCCGGTCGAGCTACCGATGGTGGCGACGTTCACCGGGCGAGGGGATTCGCCTCTCGCGCAGGTGTCGGACTTCGTGAACACGGTCTGCCCGACCTGCGGCGGTCCAGCCCGGCGCGAGACCGACACGATGGACACGTTTGTCGACTCGTCGTGGTACTACCTGCGCTTCTGCGATCCGGCGAATGCGGCGCTGCCCTTCGATCCGGAGCGCGCCGCGTACTGGATGCCGGTGGATTTCTACAGCGGCGGCGTGGAGCACGCGATTCTCCACCTGCTGTACTCGCGCTTTTTCACCCGCGTGCTGCGAGATGTCGGGCTCGTCGGCTTCGGCGAGCCCTTCAAACGGCTGCTCACGCAGGGTATGGTGCTCAAAAACGGCGCCGTCATGTCGAAATCCAGGGGCAATGTCGTCGACCCGGACGACATGTTGGCCCGGTACGGCGCCGATGCGCTTCGGCTGTACGTGATGTTCGTGGCGCCGCCGGAAAAAGAGGTCGAGTGGAGCGACGCGGGACTGGATGGCAGCTTCCGATTCCTGGTTCGTGTCTGGCGTCTGGTCGATTACTGGTCCGGCGCGCTTCGGGGCGAACGCCTGCCCGTCGTTGCCGCCGAGTACAGCGATGTCGAGCGGGCGCTACGCCGCAAGACGCACGACACGATTCGTCGTGTGACGACGGACATCGAAGAGCGCATGCACCTGAACACCGCTGTGTCGTCGCTGATGGAGCTGGTCAACGAGATGTACGCGTTTGGCGAGGTCACACCCCTCGGCCTCCCGTCTCGCGGCGACGCGTCAGACGGCCGGGGAGTGCGGCCCGCGACGATCGCGGTCGCCCGAGAGGCGATCGAGGGGCTGGTCCTGATGCTCTCGCCCTTCGCGCCACACACAGCCGAAGAGCTGTGGCAGATGCTCGGCCACCAGACGGGGCTGACCAAGGCGGCGTGGCCGATATTCGACCCGGACGTCGCGAGGGCCGAAGAAGTCGTCGTGCCGGTGCAGATCAATGGCAAAGTCCGCGCCCGGTTGACCGTGCCGGCCGGCCTGTCCGACGACGAGCTGCGCGAGCGCACGTTGGCCGAGGCGGCGGTGAAGCACCACATTGAGGGGAAGACGATACGCAAGGTCGTCGTGGCCAAGGGTCCCTTGGTGAGCGTCGTCGTTTCGTGAGGTAACAAGATGTTCGTCTGTGATGGGGTGGCGGTTTGGAGACGGCGGGTGTCTGGTGGCGGTCGGCGACTGCTCCGCTGCTGTGGTGGCGCCATCTTGTGCATGGCGGTCGCGACTACCCCCGGGTGCGGGTATTCGCTCGCCGGCCGCGGCTCGTTTTTGCCCGAGTACATCAAAACCATTGGCGTGCCGACGTTCGTCAACCGCAC
>JBGPJH010000140.1:0-8400 GCA_041485305.1 Vicinamibacteria bacterium
CGGCGCTCGAGTCGGTCGGTGTCACCTTCCGCTATCGTGTCACCGCCGGTTCGGTCTCTTCGCCGACGTTTACGATCACAGTGGTCAGGCCCCCGCGCGTCGCGAAGATCGACGTCGAGTACACGTATCCCAAAGCGCTCGGGCTGGCGCCCCGAATTGAGGAAGACGGCGGAGACATCTACGCGCCGGACGGAACGAGCGTCCGCGTCCGCGTTCACCCCGATCGACCCGCCGCGTCCGGCCGCCTGGTGTTCGGCGCCGGCCCTGCGGTCGATCTGGTCGCCGAGTCTGACGGAGGTCTGGTCGGCTCGCTCCAGGTCGTTGAAGACAATTCGTATCGAGTATCGCTCGCCGACGCAGAAGGGCTGAGCAGCCGCGGCGACACGGAGTATTTTGTTCGCACCCTCGAGGACCGGCCCCCACAGGTTCACGTCACCAAGCCGGCGAGAGACCGGCGTGTCACCCGCCTCGAAGAAGTGGAGATCGAGGCCGAGGCGCACGACGACTTTGGCGTCGAGCGCCTCGATCTCGTGTATGCCGTCCGCGGCGGGGCCGAGCACGTGGTGCCGCTCGACGTCCCGCGCCGGTCCCTATCGGTCTCCGGAAAACACACGCTTTACCTCGAAGATCTGAAGGTCCAGCCTGGAGACTTCGTCACCTACTACGCACGTGCCCGCGACCTTCCTCGCGGGAAGCGCTCGAGCGAGACCCGAAGCGACATCTTCTTCCTCGAGGTCAAGCCCTTCGAGGAGGAATTCACGCTCGCCGAGAGTCAGGCGCTCGCGGGCGGCGGCGGTCGCAACCGGCAGATCGACGAACTGGTCTCTGCCCAGAAGGAAATCATCGTGGCCACCTGGAAGCTCGATCGCCGCGCCCAGGCGGCGGGAGGCGCCAGATCGGAGCAGGACATCAAGTTGGTGGCTGCCGCCGAAAGCGAGTTGAAAACCCACGTCCAGGAAATCTCGAGCGCGTTTCGAGAGTCGACGATGAGAGACCCGAGGCGGAGGACCACGGGGGGCCGCGGTGGAGGAGCACAGCCCCCGGCGCCACCGGCTGGCCAGACCTCCACCGAAGAGGACGCGATGACCGCCGCCGCGATGGCGATGGGCAAGGCGACGACCTCGCTGAACGGGCTGCGGACCGCCGAGGCGCTGCCCTTCGAGATGGACGCGCTCAATCAACTGCTCAAGGCGCAGGCGGAAGTGAAGAAGCGGCAGGTGCAGCGCCAGCAGGCGGGCAGGGGCGCCGGCGGCAACCGATCGAACGTCGATCTGTCCAGCCTGTTCGACAGGGAGCTCGCCCGGCAGCAGCAGACCAACTACGAGACGCCGACCAACCCCGAGCAGGGCGGCCAGCAGAATGCGAGCGCGCTCGACGATATCAAGAATTTGGCTCGACGGCAGGACGAGTTGCTGCAGCGGCAGCGCGATCTCGCGCGCGACCGCAACACCATGAGCGCGGACGAGCTCAAACGGGAGCTCGAGAAGCTCACACGCGATCAAAACGAGCTCCGGCAGCGTGCGGAAGACCTCGCGCAGCGGATGGCGACTCGACCGGGGCAGGCGGGGCAGGCGGGGCAGGAAGGGCAGGCAGGGCGGGAAGGGCAGACAGGGCAGGTAGGGCAGAGTGGCCAGCAGGGGACTCGCGCCGGCAGCCAGATGCGTGAGATCTCGGAAGAGATGCGCGGTGCGGCCAGCGATCTTCGGCGCCAAGACGCCTCGCGTGCCAGCGAACGGTCGGCGCGCGCCCTGGACAAGCTGCGCGAGCTCGAGCAGCGGCTGCAGTCCGGCGCTCCGGATGCTCGCCGCCGGGCGCTTGGAGATTTGCAGCTCGAGGCGCGGCAACTGGCCGACACCGAGCGCCAGATCGCCTCTGAGACCACTCGATCGGCCCAAGGCGAGGCGGGCCGCGACGCGTTGCGGCGCCTGGCCGGTGAACAGGATCGCCTCACGGACCGCGCGCGCCGAATCCAGGACGGGTTGAAGCAGCAAGCGACGGAACCGGCTCCGACGGGCAGCGGTGACAAGACCTCGACCTCGAACCTGCAGGGGGCAGCGGGAGAGGCCTTGCGAGACCTGGAGCGCCAGCGTCTCGTCGAGCGCATGCAACAGTCCGCCGCCGCCATGCGCGCCGAAGCGGATCGTGGGGAGCGTGACGCGAACGGCCGGGATCCCGGTCGCACGAAGGCGGCCGCCGAGTCGCAGCGCGAGGTCGCGCGGGGGTTCGACAAGCTCGCGGACAAGCTCGCGTCCGCAGATCCCACCTCCGACGGGGAATCGCGCAGGCTCTCCGGGCAGCTGGCGCGGACGCGCGAGCTGCGCGAGCGGCTCGACTCTTTGACGCGCGAGCTGGACACCCTCGGCCAGCCGAACGGACGTCCGGGGGATGACCCTCGGCGTTCGTCCCAACGGGGAGAGAGCGCTCAGGCATCCTCGCCGGCAGTGGGCCGAGGTGCGAGGGAATCCAGCGGGTCGGACGCCGCGAGGGCGCGTCTCAGCGACCAGCTGAACCGGGAGATCCAGCAGGTGCGGGAGCTTCTCGATCAACTCCAGCGAGAAGACAAAGAACGTAACCTCGGCGGCGGGCGCGGATTTACCTTCGAGGCACCTGGCAACATGGTGCTGTCCGCTCCCGGCACTGAGGCATTCAAGCAGGATTTCGCGAAGTGGCAGGAGCTGAAGAAACAGGCGACAGGGGCCCTCGAGCTCGCAGAAACGGCGCTCGCGAAGAAGTTGCAGGAGAAGCAGTCGAAGGATCGACTCGCCGCCGGGGTGGACGACAAAGCGCCCCCCGAATACCAGCAGCAGGTCGACAGCTATTTCAAGGCGTTGGCAGCGAAGAAGAAATAGCTCGATGTATTTTGCCAACCCGCTTCCCTGGTGGCTCGCCGCGGTTGTTGCGGCGGGCGTCGCCGGGATCGCTAGGTTCTCGTATCATCGCCCCCTCGTCCCCTTGTCCGGCGTACAGCGCGCGGCGCTGATGTCGCTTCGCGCAATCGCCCTGGGCGCACTGGTCGTCTTCCTCTGCCGCCCCGTCATCGTCGGTCCCCCAGCCGTTGACGGCGACGTTGTCATTCCCGTGCTTGTCGACGTCTCCCGCAGCATGCGGGTCGCTGACGCCGACGGGCAGCCGAGAATCGCGCGCGCGGCAGAGCTGCTGCAGAAGCAGCTCCTACCGGCGCTCGCGCGGCAGGGCAAGCCCGTGCTGTACGGCGTGGGCGATACTCTCGAGCCGGCATTCGCCGACCGGCTCACAGCCGATGCGAGGGGGAGCAACCTCACGGGCGCCGTCGCTGCCGTGCGCGACCGGTATCGTGGACGCCCTATCGCGGGCATCGTGGTGCTTTCCGATGGCGGCAATACCGGCGAAGCGATTCAGGGCGCCCTCGCAGGCGGACGCGTCGGTCCGGTCTTCGCGGTCGGTATCGGCTCAGCGGATGGGCTCCCCGATCGAGAGGTGCTCGGCCTTGCGGCCGGCGACCCGCGACTCGACCAGGCGTCGGTCGATTTGCACGTGTCGGCGGTGAGCCATGGCTTTGGCCGTGAGCCGTTCCAGCTGCGTGTGCTGGCAAACGGGCGCCTGCTGGACAGCCGTCGGGTCGTGCCGCGCGCCGACGGGTCGCCCGCCGACGAGGTGTTCACGGTGTCTCCTGATCCGCAGACGGCCACCGTGTACACGGCCGAAATCGCCCCGGAACCGAACGAACAGATTCCCGAAAACAACAGGCGCTCGGTTTTCGTCAGCCCATCGGGGCGCAAGCGCCGGATTCTCGTGATCGAGGGCGCACCAGGATTCGAGCACAGCTTCTTGACACGTGCCCTCTCTCGCGATCCAAGCCTCGAGCTCGATTCCGTCGTGCGGAAAGGCCGCAACGAAGCGGGCGAGAGCACCTTCGTCGTGCTGGCGAGCGGGGGACGGTCGGCCGCCTTGACGTCCGGCTTCCCCGCCACGCGCGAGGCGCTCTACGCGTACGACGCGCTCGTGATTGCCAATGTGGAAGGCGATTTCTTTACGCGGGCGCAGCTGTCAACGACCGCCGACTTCGTTTCGGAACGGGGCGGAGGTTTGCTCGTGCTCGGCGGGCGATCGTTCGCGCAGCGCGGCTTGATTGGAACGCCTTTGGAAGAAGTGCTGCCGCTGGAGCTGAACGATCGCCGCGGAAGCCTGCTCCGGGCGGAGCTTGGCGAGGAAACCGAGCCCACGCACAATACGGTCAGGCTGACCGCGGAAGGGGAAGGTCATCCGGTGACGCGCATCGGCGCCTCCCCGGAGGAGTCTCGGAAGCTGTGGGCGGCGCTGCCGGCTCTGGCGTCGAGCGCTGCGCTCGGCGGTCCACGTCCCGGAGCCCTCGTGCTCGCGGTCACGGCGGGTCCGGATGGCGGAGTGCTGCCGGTCGTGGCGGTTCAACGCTACGGCCGGGGCCGGTCGATGCTGTTTGCCGGGGAAGCGTCGTGGCGGTGGAAGATGATGCTGCCAGCAACCGACAGGAGCTACGAGTTCTTTTGGCGCCAGGCCGCTCGGTGGCTGTCGACCCAGGCGCCCGATCCCATTACGGTCGCGGTGCCGGAGAATCCAGAGCCTGGCGACGTCGTCTCGGTTGAAGTGGAGGCCCGCGACCGTGCATTCACTCCGGTGGCCGATGCGACCGTGGCTCTGACGCTCGTCCTGCCTGGAGGGGAGACCAAGCCCCTTGCCATTCGGCCGGCCAGCGTCCCCGGACGGTTTGCCGGATCGTTCACGCCGGAGCAGCCCGGCATGTATCGCCTGACTGCCAGCGCCGAGCGGGGTGCCGTCCCGCTCGGCTCGGCGGACCGCTGGTTCTACGTGGGCGGCGTAGATCGAGAGTTCGTGGACCCGCGCCTCAACGAAGGGTTTCTGCGCCGCCTGGCGCGCGACTCGGGCGGTCAGTACGCCAGGGTTTCCGGCGCCGCTCGGATGATCGCGTCCCTCGCATCGGCCGTGCCCCAGAACGTCGAGCCCGAACGGCGGGACCTGTGGCACGAGCCATGGGCCTTCATGATGATGATCGCGCTCTTGTCGGCCGAATGGATTGTCCGCCGCCGCTGGGGGCTCAGGTGACGACGCAAATGCGTCGGTCAGCCGTCAGCAATCAGCCGTCAGCGATCAGCAATCTACCGGTCGCTGAAAGCCGAAAGCTGAAAGCTGAAGAGCAATGCGAACCTTCAGTCAGGCCGGCCAGTCGACGCGACACGCAAGCGAAACGCGCCATCAGGTGGGCCCACACGGTCATCTGCGTGTGCGTGGTCCTGATGGTGGCCCGCTCTGCATCCGCCGGCGAGCGGTACGCGCTCGTTGTGACCGGCGCCTCGGGTGGATTGCCGTACGCCCAAAAGTACCTGAAGTGGCGGACGGCGTTCGTCCACACGCTTCGCGACACGTTTCGCTATCCCGAGGACCACCTCCTCGTTCTTGCCGAAGACGAAGGCGAGGCGGTACGGAAAGCGACCAGCGACAACGTTCGCCGTGCGCTCACGGTCCTGCGCCGGCGCGCGAGCAAAGACGACATCGTCCTGGTGCTGCTCATCGGTCACGGGAGCGGCGGAGAGGGAGATGAGGCGAAGTTCAACCTGGTGGGCCCGGATTTGAGCGCTGCCGAGTGGGCCGATCTCTTGCGGCCGATCGCGGCACGAGTCGTGTTCGTCGATACGAGCAGCGCGAGCTTTCCGTTCCTGCAGAAAGTCGCCGGGCGCGACCGCATCGTCCTCACGTCGACCGATTCGGCGGCGCAGCAGTTCGAGACGGTGTTCCCAGAGTTCTTCGTCAAGGCGTTCGAAGACGATGAGGCTGACCTCGACAAGAACGGGAAGGTGTCCATCTGGGAGGCCTTCAGCTACGCGAGCCGGGGCGTGAAGAAGTGGTTCGAAGAACGTGGCCAGCTCTCAACGGAGCATCCGCTGCTCGATGACAGCGGCAATGGCGTCGGGCGCGAGGCCAACGTGCCCGGGGCCGATGGGTCCCTCGCGCAGGTCACCTACTTGCAGCCCGACGCGGCGATCGCGGAGTCGGGCGACCGCGAGCTCGACGGACTCCTCCGCCGGCGAGCCGAGCTGCAGTCGCAAATCGAGCAGCTCAGAGCCCGCAAGCTCACCCTGGGGCCGAGTGACTATCAGACCGAGCTCGAGCGCCTGCTGCTCGAGTTGGCTCGAGTGGACCGCGAGATTCGCGCCAAACCATAGCCAAAGACAGGCGGGCTTTCCTTTTCACACCCACCAGGCGTCGAGCTCGCGCTTCCTGAACACGAAGACGCCGATCACGCCCGTGACGAAACCGGCGACATGCGCCATGAACGCCACCCCCCCGCCGTGGGTGCTCGCCGTGACCGCGACCGTGCCCGCACTGAACAGCTGCATCAGGAACCAGAACCCGAGCAACACGATTGCCGGCAGTTCGATGACTCGCATGAAGACGAAGAAGATCGGGATGAGGGTGAGGACCCGCGAGTGCGGGTATAACACAAAATACGCGCCCATGACGCCTGCGATCGCACCGCTCGCGCCGATGGTCGGCAGCGTCGACTCGGGGTCGATGACGATCTGTCCGACGGCCGCCGCGATGCCACACAGCAGATAGAAGACGAGAAAGCGGCCGTGGCCCATCCGGTCCTCGACGTTGTCGCCAAAAATCCACAGGTACCACATGTTGCCGATGACGTGCGACCAGCTTCCGTGCAGGAACATCGAGCTGACGAGGGTCAATGGGCTGAAGTCGGCAGGCACGACGCCGTAGACCTGCAGGAACACCGGTAGCACGTCGCGCGGGAGCGCCAGCTCGAAGAACCAGACCAGCCCGTTGAGAACGATGATGGTGACGGTGAGGTACGGCGTGGTCCGGGACGGGATCACGTCCCGAAGCGGAATCATGTCTACATTCTAAGAGATTGCTGATGCGCGTCAGAACGTCGCAAGGGCCGTGAACGGCGTCGCGGTTCCACCCGGAATCCGTAACACCGACCAGGACACCATGAACTCCCATCGCTTCAGCTTCGCTGCCTGCTGCGCGAGGTCCTCGTAATACCCGTTGTCGACGAGCGGCGTGCCCATGATCGGAAGGAGAATGTCGTGGATGGGTCGCGGCCACCCTTCGACGCCCGAGGGCTGGACGTCGGGAACGGAATCGCCGCCCAGGACGGCGATGTCGCGCTGATGGAGCCAGGGAATAACCGACGCGTGCAAGCCCGCGGTCAACCTGGCCGCATTCCAGGGACCGGTTTTCGCGCGGCGCGCATAACGACCCGTTCGAATGAACACAGCGTCGCCGCTCCCGATCTTGATGCCGGCGAACTTCTCCCACGCTTCGAGGTCTGAGACGTAAAGAGGTGTGCTCTGTCCCAGCCACTCGACGCCCTTGAGCAACGGCATGTCTACCAGGATCCCGCGAGTGATGTACCCGGGCCCCATGCGATCGATCCCATCAGCCTTGCACCCCTGCAAATCGAGATTCTGCGGGTGTCCGTTGTACACAACCGCCGGCAGGTTCGGCCCATTGCTCTGCACCGCGTAGTGACAGAGGGCGTCCATGTGGCCGCTGGTGCCGTCGTGCGTGCCGAACGACACGTTATCCAGCGCGCCGCGCGGCTTGTTCGTGGCAGGGTCGATGTTGCTCATCCAGTGCTTGGTTTCTCCGAACGACCAGCTGTCGATCTGCTGGGTCAAATCGGGAAACCGATGCAGGGAGACCGAAATGCCTTCTTTCACCAGCTTGAGCGCGGCTTTCGTCTTCTCGGGCGTAATGAGATTTAGCGTCCCGCGCTCATCGTCTTTGCCCCAGCGGCCCCAGTTCGACAGTTCCTTTTCCCACTTCTTCATCTGATCGCCGGTGACTTTGTGCTCGGGGCTCTGTGTCGACGGATGCGGCGGCGGCGGCGGCGGTGGTGGCGGCGGAGGTGGCGGTGTTAGCCGTGTCTGCGCTGCTGTTGGCTGCTGCGCAGCCTGCTGGGCGGCCGCTCGGTCGCCGACCGTGGCCAACCCCAAGATTCCGATGATGGTGACGACGGCGATGGAAAGACGCTGTGCCACACTTTCCTCCATTCGTTTGAGCGCTTAACCCCCGATATGTAGCCGACGCCGACTCGATCGCGGACGGCCATGTCAGGTATGGCCGCGAATTTACCTGCCCCCGGTTCGACCATCGGATCACGCCGTGCTGCCGGCTGGAATGAGCTGGCCGATCGTGACGTCTCCGTCAGACCGCGCAGTGATGACTTTGCCGGAGACGGCGGCCTCATCGCATCAGTGGGAGGATCGCGGATGACCAGGCGTGGAGTATCTCGTGTGGATCTCGTCGAGTATGGGGAGCAGGGTCTTCCGCAAGAGCTGATAGTCGTCCGTCATGACAAAATGCGAAGCGCCCTTGATCAGCCGGAAGTGCGATCCCTTGATC
>JBGPJH010000141.1:0-8363 GCA_041485305.1 Vicinamibacteria bacterium
CCGTACGATGAGCGGCGGAGGGGGCCTTCGACGGTCCTGGTGACAACCTCGGTGCTCGGATGGAACTTCTCCGCAAACTCGAGCTGCCTCGAGATCAGGAGCGGCTCATTCATCATCTGGCCGAGCATGACCGTTTCTTCCTCCGATTCACCCGCGCCGGGAGTCCTTCGACCGTCGCTGCTTGCTCATTGCACCGCGGCTCGACCCGCGCGCAGGAGCGCATCGACTGGCGCCGTGATCGCGCCGCCAGCGCCACCAAATCTCGGTCAGGGCGACAAGTGCATGCAAGGGTAAGCGAAGAGGCGCGTTCTTGGCCAGGAGGCGACCGTGGCCTTGCCGGCGTCGTTTTCGGCGACGAGCGGCGAGGCTGGGGATGTTCCAAGAGGGCGGCAACTCATTCCCGACCGGCCGCGGAATCGGGTCAGTCCCCCAGGGCATCCTCGCGTTATACTCAGGCCGCCTGTGGCCATAACTATGATGGGAGCCGAAACGATGAGCCTCAAAACCAAGCACCCTCGTCTGTTGTTGGCGTTTGGAATCGCCTGCCTGATCGGCGGCGGACTGGCCGCTCGGGGCGCCGGGCAGCGCGGCGGCGGCGCCGTCGCCATCGATGCGGACGACATCGGCGGAGTGGTGACGAGCACAAAGGGTCCCGAAGCCGGCGTGTGGGTCATCGCAGAGAGCACGACGCTTCCGACCAAGTTCCGGAAGATTGTCGTGACCGACGACCGGGGACGTTACGTCATTCCCGACCTGCCGCGCGCGAGCTACTCGGTCTGGGTCCGTGGCTATGGGCTGGTCGACTCCAAACCCGTTGACGCCTCGCCGGGCGCCACGATCAACCTTCAGGCTCCCCTTGCGCCGACGCCCCAGGCCGCAGCGGCCATCTATCCGGCCAACTACTGGTACTCGCTGATCAAGGTGCCTGACGCCAGCGAGTTTCCGGGCACTGGGCCTCAAGGAAACGGCATCGCTCCGGGCATGCGCACGCAAGCCGACTGGATCACGGCGATGAAGGACGGCTGCCAGTTGTGCCATCAGCTTGGCAACAGGCCGACACGGCAGCTCCCCCCGTCGCTCGCTTCCATTCAGCCGACCACTGCTGCGTGGGAACGGCGTCTTTTTGTGGGACAGCGCGGGCCGCAAATGACCGCCGCCCTCAACCGCTTCGGCAAAGACCGCGCCCTCGCCATGTTCGCGGACTGGTCCGATCGCATTGCCAAAGGAGAGGTCCCGCAGCAGCCACCGCGTCCCGAGGGCGTCGAACGCAACCTGGTGCTGTCGCAGTGGGAATGGGGAGGGCCGACGTCGTATATCCACGACCAGGTCGCCACCGACAAGCGGAACCCCAGGCTGAACGCGAACCAGAAGGTCTACGGCGTTGATTTCACCGCCGATCAGCTCGTATGGGTCGATCCGATCGAGCACACGGCGGGCGGGATGAAGATTCCGGTACTGGCAACCGGCGCGGCACCATACATGCCGCAAACGGTCGCGACGCCCTCGCCGTACTTTGGTGAGGACCTCATCTGGAACAACCCGGTGAACCCGCACAATCCGATGATGGATCAGCGCGAGCGCGTCTGGATGACCGCGGCGGTACGAGGCATGGCCAACCCCGCAAACTGCAAGAGCGCGGACAACCCGTACGCCAAGTACTTCCCGCTCGAGCGGAGCTCGCGCCAGGCTGCGGTCTACGACCCGAAAACCGGGCAGATCACGCCCGTCGACACCTGTTTCAGCACGCACCATTTGCAGTTTGCGGAAGACAAGGAGCAGACGCTCTACTTTTCGGGCGACGTCAATGTCATCGGCTGGATCAAGACCAGCGCATTCGACAGAACGCACGAGACCGTGACCACGCAGGGCTGGTGCCCGATGATTGTGGACACGAGCGGCGACGGAAAGGTCGGCGAGTACACACAGCCCGGGCAGCCGACCGATGCGAACAAGGACATGCGCGTCGCTGGCTTCCCGTACGGCATCATCGTGAACCCGATCGACGGAGCGATCTGGTGGGCGAACTCCAGCGTCCCCGGCCGCATCCTCCGCATGGAGCTCGGCAGCAATCCTCCCACCAGCTGCCGTACCGAGGTGTACGAGCCTCCCTTCGATCCCAAAGCGCCCAACGGCATCGTCGGCCACGCGCCTCGCGGCGTCGACGTCGATCGCAACGGGATCATTTGGACCGGTTTGTCCGGTGGACCGCACATGGCCTCATTCGACCGGAAGAAGTGCCGCGTTCTCAACGGGCCGAAGGCCACGGGACAACAGTGCCCCGAGGGCTGGACGCTGTATCCGGCGCCTGGCCCACAGATGAAGGGCACCACGCTGCCCGGCAGCGCAGACTTCTCGTACTACAACTGGGTCGATCAGTTCGACACGCTTGGCCTGGGTCCCAACACGCCAATCCTGAACGGGTCCGGATCCGACTCGCTGCTCGCGCTCCTCCCCGGCACGGCCAAGTTCGTCGTGCTGCGCGTTCCCTATCCGCTGGGCTTCTACTCGCGCGGCCTCGACGGCCGGATCGACAACCCGGATGGCGGGTGGAAGGGACGCGGTGTCTGGGCCGACTTCGGATCGAACCTCGTCTGGCATCTCGAAGGCGGCCGGCAGGCGCGAAGCGCGTTGGTGAAGTTCCAGATCAGGCCGGATCCGCTGGCACACTAGGCGGACTCGAAGCTCGCGACCGCAGCCGCCTCAGTGTCGTAGGTGTCGAACACGGCGACGAGCTTCGTGATGGCCAGCAGATCCCGGAGACGGTCGGTGACCTTCAACAACTTCAGGGATCCCCCGGCGTTCTTCGTCGTCGCGTACGCCTGCACGAGCTCGCCGAGGCCGGCGCTGTCGACAGACGACACGTGACCGAGGTCGATCAACAGTTTGCGCGTGCCCTGCTGAATCAGGCTGCGAATCTTGTCTCGCAGAATGACGTCCCCGCCGGTGATCTGTCTGATGTCGCCATTGACGGCCACGATGACCACGTCGCCGACGGCGCGTTGCTCGATCGTCATGATGCGCCTCCGATGAGCGAGTCTACATCACAGCACTCCGGCGGTCAGCATTCAGCTTTCAGCGGTCAGCCTTCAGCGGTCAACAGCGCACTTGCGCTGCGCGTCTTCCGCTTCGAACCCGGAAGCCGCAGAACCGACACAAATCTTTACGTCCTGACTACTGTTTTCTGCGGATCTCTTTTGCATAAGGCACGGCTGAGGCGGCAGCGTCGTGTTTCACTTAATATGTGACGCGAACCGGTCGATATGTACGGCGATGTCCCCGAGTGCCCCTTTCGCAGGAATGCGCAAAACTAGACGGAGCGAAGCATGACCCCGAAAATGGAAGAGGCTTTCGACCTGGTGCCGGAGGTGGTAGCGCCGCTGAGCGATTCGCAGCCCGAATGGGTCTCTGCCGAGATGCCGCCTCGGTATATCGAGATCGCCGGGCGGCTGGCGGTGCTCAGACAGGAGGCGCGCGAATTCGAGAGGATCGGTGAGGTGCTCTGGCAGACCGGCCAGCCGCTCGCCCATGCGGTGCGCGATCTGTTTTCCGCCTTGCAGTTCGAAGCGGAGCTGACCGATGGGGGCGCAAACTACGATCTGGTGGTGAAGCTTGATGACGGCGGGCGGCTCCTCGCCGAGATTGTCGGCTCGTCTGGTCCTGTAACCAAGAAATCGCCGCAGATCACCCAGGTTTTCCGGGCCATCCAGGAGGACGTCACCCAGCACGACAGAGTGGTCGTTGTCGCGAACGTCGATTGCGACACGCCGCTGGCCGCCCGCAAGCAGGACCCGGTGGCAGCCGACGCACTGAGGTTGATTCAGGGGCTCGGCGCCAACTTCGTCACAACAACGACGCTCTTCGGGATCTGGAGATTCTCGCTTCAGAATCTTGAGGAAGCGAGAAAGAGCGTGCTGAGCCTGCACAATCTCGACGGGGGTATTTTCAGGTAGCCTCATTCGCGCCGTGTCGCGGCCCGCAGAATCTGAGCGGTGGTATCATCCAGCCATTCTGCGGCGGCGCCTGAAGCACGCCTCGTCAGCCGCGGATCATCCCCATGGCACGGTCCTCGTGTACCGGCCACAGCCAGACGCCGGCCACAACACGACGTGGTGGCCAGATGTCAGGCCCTCGTTCGAACAATTCGTGCGAGAGCACCCCCGCAACCCTCTGCCAGACGCGCTCACGTGGCAGATAAGCGAAAATGATCCGTTCCCTCGCGCGCATTGGCTCGTCATCGACCGCCTCGGCCCACAAGATGGCCCTCCGAAGCTGCCAGATGTGAACGTCATCGCCACCCCGTCGTCGCTGCAGTTCGGCGTCCGGTCAGCCGGCGCGCACGTTACCTACATCATGCCCGGTTCGAACGCGGCCGCCGTTGGCCTCAGGGCCGGCGACACGGTCGCGAAGGTCAACGACGAAACGCTTGGGCAGAGCGGCGACGTCGAGCTGGCGCTGGACCGATGCTGCACGCCAGGCGCGCGCATCCACCTGCGCGTGTCTCGCGGCGGCGTACCGGTCGAATTGAACGGCACCTACGAGCCGAAGAACACGTTCGGCAGTACGGTGACGCTGTTTCCTCGGCGACGTCCAAACGGTCGCGTCGATCTCGTCAAGACCGGCAACGCCGTCCGCGCCACAAC
Source organism: Vicinamibacteria bacterium (assembly GCA_041485305.1). Taxonomy (GTDB): domain Bacteria; phylum Acidobacteriota; class Vicinamibacteria; order Vicinamibacterales; family CAVVIG01; genus JBGPJH01. The sequence continues at coordinate 4,641 of JBGPJH010000141.1, forward strand.
CAACGGCGTGGCCGAGTTTACGCTGCTGCTGTCGCCGGATGCGTTCGACTTCGCCCGCCCCGTCACCGTCATCACCAACGGTAAAGTGGTCTTCGAAGGTCGCGTGACGAAGAGCGTCGCGACGCTGCTGAAGTGGGCCGCCATCGACAGCGACCGGACGATGCTCTTCGGGGCGGAATTGCACGTGAAGGTGAACTGATGGCTTTCAGCGCCCAGCACCCCAGCACCTTATTGTTTTGAGGCGGAGCTTCGTTACACTTGATGGCACTGTGCGGCAACGCGCTTTTGAAGTTGTCACGCGAGCCTTCGCGACGTGCGCGCTGCTGGCGTCCATTGGCCAGGCAACGACCGACGCACAGCCTGTCCAGATCCCCTCCCCGCTGACGTACCAGGCTGCGCTCGACTTCGCCACTTCACGAAACCTGGCGGTTGCGGCCGCTCGCCGCCGCCGCGCCGTCCGCGAAGCGAACATTCGCACGGCCGGTCAGATTCCCAATCCTGACCTGAGCGTCGAACTCACTCGCGACGCGCCACATCAGACCGTCAGCCTGGGGGTGCCCGTCGAGCTGAATGGCAGGCGGGGCCGGCGGATTGACTTGGCGAAGGAAGAACTCTCGCTGGCCGACGTCGACGTGCAATTCGAGCTTCGATCGCTTCGCCGGGACGTGCGCCTGGCGTTTTTTTCGCTCGTGGCGGCGGAAGACCGCGTGCAGCTGTCGAGTGACGTGCTGGAGATTGCCCAGAAGCTCCGCGATGCTGCGCAGTCGCGATTCGAAGCCGGCGCGATTCCACGCCTCGAGGTACTTCAGGCCGACCTCGGAGTGGCGCGCGCCGAGGCGGACGCCGAGCGCGCACGGCAACTCCGGACAGCCGCTCAGGCGACGCTGAACGGCGTGTTCAGCCTGCCGCCCGATCAGCGGCTCGCGGTCTCGGGCGATGCGGCAGTAAGCGGCTCCATCCCCGGCCTGGAAAGCGCCGTAGCGCTTGCCACCGCGGCCAACACCGACCTCGTCAGCCTGGATCGCCAGATCGCGATCGAAGCGCGTCGGATCGAGCTGCTCAAGGCGGAACGTGTCCCGACGCCGGTCTTTTCGGTGGGGGGAGTTTTCGATGCGCCGGGAGACTTCAGGGCGGGACCACGCGCCGGCATCAACATCGAACTGCCTCTCTTCAGCCGGAATCAGGGCGAGATCGCCGCGTCGGTGGCGACGACCGCCCAGCTCCGCGCGGCCCGAGAAGCGACCAGGCGGCGGGTCGAAAACGACGTCTACGCAGCGGTCGCCAAAGCGCAGGCCGCCCGCCAGCACGCCGACACCTATCGACAGCGCCTCATCCCGACCGCCTCCGAACTGGAATCTCTCGCGGAGGAAAGCTACGCCGCCGGTCGCACGTCCGTTCTCGGCGTGTTGGACGCCCAGCGAAGCCTGCGCGATCTTCGCCTCGAAGCGCTCCAGACCGCGCTGGACCTGCAGTCGTCGCTTGCCGACATGGAGGAGCTTCTTGGTACATCGTTGCCCTGACCGACTGGCTTGTCGCTTTGGACGCTCCCTCGGAGTCGCCACGGCGATCGCGCTCGCGGTGGCATGCGCCGAAAAACACGACCAGGAGGGGTCGCGCCAAGGGGAGGTGCCGACGATTGTCGCCTCGACGGGCCCGGTCGCACGGCGGACGATCGTCGACGAGCTCACCGTCCACGGAATCATTACCGCGTTCCCCAACGACGACGTCAAGGTGAGCTCGCTGGTCGCGGGGCGGCTGACGGCCGTGCTCGCGGCCGAGGGCGATACGGTGCGAGCGGAACAGGTGATTGCGGAAATCGACCGGCGCCCGCTCGAGGACCAGCGGCGTCAGGTCGAGGCGACCGTGAGCCAGGCGAAGGCCCAGATAGAAAACGCCCGTGCGAATCTGGACCGGAACCAGCGGCTGTTTGCCCGCGGTATCGCAGCGGGCAAGGAGGTCGAGGACGCGCGGGCGCAGCTGGCCGCCGCCGAAGCGTCGCTCGAGCAAACGACGGCGGCGCTCAGCACGGTCATGCGCCAACTCGAGCTGACCAGCATCCGCTCCCCCATCAGCGGCTCCGTCGTCAAGCGCCTCGTCAACGTCGGGGAACAGGTCGACGGAACGGCGAACCAGCCGATCGCCGAAATCGCCAACATCGATCGCGTCGAGCTGGCCGCCAACGTGCCAGCATCACAGCTGTCCAGGGTCCGGCTCGGCCACGTGGTTCTCGTCGCGGTCGAAGCCTTCCCCGATCGGACGTTCGAGGGCACCGTGCTGGCCATTGCAGCCGCGATCGACCCGGCCACCAACGCAGCGCTCGTCCGCGTGCGGATCGCCAACTCCCAGCGTCTCCTGAAAGTGGGCACCTTTGCGGCGGGGCGTGTGCAGCTTGAACAACATCCCAACGCATTGGTCGTTCCGCCGGCGGCTCTCGTGCGAACTGAGTCGGGCGCGGCCGTTTACGTCGTCAGCGGCGACACCGCCGAGCGCACGGCGGTGACCGTGGGTCTGGAAAAGCCAGACGCCGTGGAAATCCTGTCGGGGGTCGCCGAAGGTCAGACGATTCTCACCTCGTCGGTGTACGGGTTGGGCGAGAAAGCCAGGATCGCAAAGTCCTCATGAACGTCGCCCGCTTCGCCATCCGGAACGCTCGCGCGATCATCTTCGGCGTCGCCTTCGTCACCTTCGCCGGCCTGTACGCGCTGACGACGCTGCCGAGCGGCATCTATCCGGAGGTCGAGTTTCCCCGCATCGCGATCATCGTGCACTCGGGCGACCTGTCGCCACGGATGATGACGATTGCTGTCACGCGGCCGCTCGAAGAGGCTGCGCGGGGCGTCCTCGGCGCACGCCGCGTGCGATCCAAGACGATTCGGGGCGCCGCCGAGATCTCCGTTCTGTTCAACCCCGACACCGACATGCAGCAGGCCCTGCAACTGATGCAGGGGAAGGTCGACGAGACTCGCCAATCGTTGCCCGCGTCGACCACCATCGTCGTCGAGCGCATGACCCCGTCGGTCTTTCCGATCCTCAGCTTCAACGTGACGGGTCAGCTGCCCGCCGTCGATCTGAACGACATCGCCACCTTCCAGCTCCGACCGCTGCTCAGCCGCATTCCGGGCGTCGCGCGAGTCGACGTCATCGCGAGCGAACAGCGGGAGGTGTCGGTGATCGTCGACCCCGAGCGCCTCGGCGCGGCCAGGCTGAGCCTCGAACAGGTCGCAGAGGCGTTGCGCAAAACCAATCAAGTCACGACGGTCGGGCGGATGCCGAAGGATCACCGGCAGTTCCAGGTCCTTTCGATATCGGAGCTCGCCAGCCCGGACGACGTCAGGCGCGTGATCGTCGCCTTTCGCGGACAGACGCCCGTGTACCTGGGCGACATCGCAGAAGTGCGGGAAGGCGTGGTCGATCCACGAACGCTCGTCAGCGGAAACGGCGAGCCGGCAGCGATCGTCACGATTGCGCGGCAGATTCGCGGCGACATCGTGGCGATCGCGGATGGAGTCGAGCGGACGCTCGTCGAGCAGGCGAAATCGCTGCCGCCGGCCATCCGCATCCAGAAAGTGTACGACCTGGCCGGCTTCGTTCGCGAGGCGGTTTCGAGCGTTGGCGACGCGATTGTCATCGGCGGGCTGCTGACGATCCTCGTGCTGCTCGCCTTCCTCCGCGACTGGCGCGCGACGATACTCGCGGCCACGACGCTCCCGCTCACGATGATCG
>JBGPJH010000142.1:0-8312 GCA_041485305.1 Vicinamibacteria bacterium
CTCTATCAGATCGACTGGCAGGTGGTACTGTTGTTCGCGCCGGTCGGCCTCGAACTGCTCCGCCAAGGGCTGGGCGCGCGGTGGAGCGTCCAGGCTCGCCTGTTCTACCTGGCACCGGAGTCGGTCTGGACGCTCACGGCCATCCTGCTGGCCACCGTGCTCGGCGTGGCAACGCCGATCAAAATCTGGAACAACGCCCGCATCGAGCACCGGCTCGAAGAACAGGAGAAGCTCCTGCTGGCAGCCAAGGTGGACGCGCTGGCAAACCAGATCAGCCCACATTTCCTGTTCAACACCCTCACGTCGATCTCCTCGCTCGTCCGCACGGAGCCCGACACCGCGCGAATGTTGATCACGAAGCTGTCGGGACTCCTGCGCCGCTTGATGCGGAGCACGGACCACTTCGTCACGCTGCGCGAGGAGCTCCAATCGGTCGACGAATATCTCGACATCGAGGTCGTGCGGTTCGGTCCGCAGCTGCGCGTCGAGAAGCAGATCAGCCCGGAGACGCTGGACGTGGTGGTGCCCAGCATGCTTCTGCAGCCGCTCGTCGAGAATTCGATCAAGCACGGCCTGTCGCGAAAAGTCGGCGGTGGGCGGATCACGATTCGAACCGCTCTCCGCGACGGCCGCGCCCTCATCGAAGTGCTCGACGACGGGCTGGGCATGACCGAAGAGCGGCTGGAAAAGGCATTCGACGGCGGCATCGGGCTGAGCAACGTGAACGAGCGGCTTCGGACGATCTACGGAGCTGGATGCGGCCTCACGTTGACGAGCGTGCCCGGCCGCGGTACGTCGGTCAGCGTGGAAATCCCGGAGCTGACGCTCCCAGAGCGCGTCACCGCCTGAGATGGGGCTCCGGGCTGTACTCGTGGACGACGAGCAGTTGGCGCGCGACGAGCTCGGGTACCTGCTCGGGCAGCTCGGCGGGATCGACGTGATCGGCGAGGCGGGCAACGGCCTGGAAGCGCTCGACGCGATCGCCCGATTGCAGCCGGACCTGGTGCTGCTCGACGTCCAGATGCCGGGCCTGACCGGGTTCGAAGTCGCGCGACGGCTGCTCGATGGCGGACCGCGCGCGCACATTATCTTCGTCACCGCCTTCGATCAGCATGCAATTGAGGCATTCGAGGTCAACGCGGTCGACTACCTGCTGAAGCCCGTGGATCCGGAGCGCCTGGCCGTCGCGCTCCAGCGCGCCCGTCGACGCATTTCGGCCGATCGGTGGGACGGCGAGCAAACCCCCGCCCCGCCGTTGAATGGACGTGCCGTTAAGCCCGATCAGGATGTCGGTTTGACGAACGATCGGCTGGAGCAGATCGTTCAGTTGGTCGCCGAGCGCCAGAGCCGCCGCGGGCGGCTGGCCATTAAGTCGGGCGAACGCTTTCTGCTGGTGCTGGCCGAAGAGATCATCTTCGCGTCGCTGATCGACGATATCATCACAGTTGTGACGGGCCAGCACACGGGAACATCGAGCTACCGGACGCTCGACGAGCTGCAGGCGCGGCTCGATCCGAGCGTGTTCTGGCGGGTACACCGATCGCATCTGGTCAACATCAATCAGATCAAGGAGATCGTCCCTTGGTTCAGTCGGAACTACATCCTGAGGATGAAGGACGAGAAGGCGACCGAGATCCCGGTCAGCCGCTCGCAGACACGCCGGCTTCGGGATTACCTGAAGCTGTAGCGCGGCCCCTCGAGGCCACCAGCGAGAACAGCGTCGACGGCCCACCGGTCCTGGACGCCGGCGCCGACCAAGCGCGTGTGGTGGAGTCTGCCCTGCAGCTGGCGCGGGGGCGGGAATCGATAGTCGCGTCGGGCGCTGGCTTCGAGGCGGCATTGGACGCCGACGCTGCCACCGACGAGCTGCGGATGGCGAGCGCGCGCGTCCGTCTCGGGCAGGCCCAGGAGGAGCTGGTGGCGTGGCTCAAGACGCTGGTGTCTGCCGCCGTGTACGCCATCCTGATCGTCACATTCGGCTTCCAGGTCGCGCGCGTCGAAGGCCAGAGCATGGCGCCGACGCTCGAAGATCAGGATCGACTCATCGTCAACAAGCTGGTGTACCGCATCGGCGAGCCGCGACGCGGCGATATCGTCATGCTGTACTACCCCCTCAATCCCGACAAGTCGTTCGTCAAGCGCGTCATCGCGGAGGAAGGCGACACGGTGCGCATCGTGGACGGCCGCGTGTACGTGAACGACATCCCGCTGCACGACGATTACATCCCGCCCGAGTACCGCAGCCACGACGACTGGGGGCCGCAGGTGATCCCCGAGGGCTACGACTTCGTCATGGGCGATCACCGCAACAACAGCTCGGACAGCCGTCACTGGGGGATGGTGCCCAAGAAGTACATCATCGGCAAGGTACAGCTGAGGTGGTGGCCGGTGGCCACCGCGCGGGTGTTCTAAGACGAGTCAGGATCAATGCGCCGGGCCCCCTCGTCTCGAGCCTACCTCCGGGCGACCAGCTTGATCTCGAACAGCTTCGGCCAGAGCTTGCCCGTCACGAACAACCGCCGGCCCACCGAATCGTACGCGATGCCGTTCAGCACGTCGGCACTCGCCAGCTCGCGCGGGGTAAGCAGTCCACCCAGATTGACGTAGGCCTTGACACGGCCATCGGCTGGATCGATTCGCGCAAGGTAGTCGGTCTGCCAGATGTTCGCGAAGATTTCGCCGTCGACGTATTCGAGCTCGTTCAGATTCTTCACGGGCGCGCCCCCTGCGGTCACTTTCACCCGACGCCGTTCGGCGAAGGTGACGGGATCGAGAAACCGGAGGTACTCGGTGCCGTCGCTCATGACAAGTCCGTTCGCGCCGACGGTGAGTCCCCAGCCCTCGCCCATGTAGCGGAACGAGCGTTTCAGCTCGAATGTCTGCCGATCGTAGACGAACGCCACGCCCGAGACGTAGGTCAGCTGAAACAGCTCCGACTTCCAGACCGCGATGCCCTCGCCAAAGTACTGTTGGGCAACGTCACGTCTCTGCAGCACTTCGCCGGTCTCGAGCTTGACCTTCCGGATCGAGGAACGGCCGTTGAGGCCGGTCCCTTCGTAGAGCGCGCCGTCCACGTAATGGAGACCCTGCGTGAACGCGTCCCGGTCGTGCGGGTACGCGTGCACGACGGTGTAGCCGAAGACGGGTAAGTTCGCCAGCTCGGGCATTTGCCGCGCGGCAGATCCGGGAACCCGACTAGCCATCAGCATCGCGATCGTGGCCGCGAGCCCCCCCACGACGCGCACGACGGACCCGACGCCCACAGTACCCAGGATTATGCACCAGCGGCCCAACGGCCTCAGTAACCTGCGTGCTTGTCGACGACGTTCAGCAGCGGCTCGTCGCGTTCGAACCGCCGGAGATTCTCGGCAAACAGCGCCACGAGTGGCGTCCAGTAATCTTGCATCGCCCCGGAGACGTGTGGCGTGACGATCACGTTGGGCAGATCCCAGTACGGGCTCGCTGGATCGAGCGGCTCTCGTGCGAAGACGTCGAGCGCCGCGCCGCCCAGGCGCCCCTCTTTGAGCGCGTCGATGACCGCCGCGTCGTCAATCAGCTGTCCACGCCCGATATTGACCAGCAGCGCGCCGCGCTTCATGTGGCGAGCGGCGTCCCGCCCGATGAGCAGGTGCGTCTCGAGCGTGAGCGCAGCCGACAAGACGACGATATCGCTCTTCTCGAGGAGCTCCGGGAGGCGCTCGGGCGGCAACACCTCCTCGACGCCGGGCGGCAGGGCCCGATCAATGTGCTTGCGGATGGCGGAGACCCGCAACCCGAGCGGGGCCGCAAGGCGGGCAACCTCGCCGCCAATCGACCCGAGACCGACGATGCCCATGCGGGCCCCGTTCAGCGTTCTGATGGCGCCCTCGGCTTGCAAGCCGTCGGACGCCCATTCGTGGGCCACCTGGCGGCGAAAGGCGGTGTGGAGCTGCTTCGCCAGGGCGAGCGTCACGGCGAGGACATGCTCGGCGATAGCGCGCGCCCGGATCCCGCGGGCGCTCGTCAGAACGGTCGGGCTCGCCACGAGCTCCTCCGACAGCAGGTGACCGACGCCGGCGGCGGGCGCCTGCACCCACCGGAGCGCCGCCAACGAAGGCACGAGATCGTGGTCGATGTAAGCGGCAAATGCCAGATCGGCTTCCGGGAGTGCCGCCCGCAGCGCGCCGCGATCCCAAACGTCGACGAACTGGTGATGAGGAAAGTCGCGCCGAAGCCGCTCGACGTGTTCGCGTGGCAGCACCCACGCCGTATTCGGGCTGATGACGCCGATGACGATGTTCATGAGGCTGCGGCAGACGCGAAGCGCTGGATTCCCAACCCGCCCAATCCGCCCTCCCTGCCTGACCCGCCCTATCTGCCCTCCCTGCCCGACCCGCCCTATCTGCCCTCCCTGCCCGACCCGCCCTACCTGCCCTCCCCGCGTCGATAGGTTCCGGATCGCCCGCCGCTCTTGTACTCCAAACGGATCTTACTGATGACCATGGACTTGTCGACGGCCTTCACCATGTCGTAGATCGTCAGGGCCGCGACGCTGACGGCGGTGAGCGCTTCCATTTCCACCCCCGTCTGGGCCGTCGTCCGCACACGAGCTTCGATGTCGTAGCCGCGAGCGGTAGGCGCTAGCTCTACCGTGACGCTGGCAAGCGGCAGCGGATGACACAGCGGGATCAGCGCTGCGGTCTGCTTGGCTGCCATGATGCCGGCCAGTCGCGCGGCCTGCAGCGGGTCGCCTTTCTTGACGGCGCCGCGCCGGATCCTGGCGCGTGCCTCGCGCGACATACTGATCGAACCTTTGGCGATCGCCTCGCGCGAGGTGACGGGCTTCTCCGAGACGTCGACCATCTTCACGCGCCCGCGGGCGTCGACATGGGAAAGCGAGGCGCCCCGATCTTTCCTACGCGCCATCGTCATCGCCCCGCGCCAGGTAGAACGAAAGACTCTCGAGCGAGACCGTGAGGTCGACGTTTTTCAGCTTGACCTCTGGCGGCACGTTCAGCGCACCTGGTGAAAAGTTGAGGATCGCCTTGATTCCCGACGCGACAACAAGGTCGACGACGCGCTGAGCCGATGGCGCGGGAACGGCAATCACGGCGATGCTGATGCCGTCGCGCCGCGCGAGCTTCTTCAGGTCGTGGATATCGTGAATCGGCACGCCACCCCGCGACTCCTGACCGACCTTGGCGCTGAGGTTGTCGAAGAGCGCGGCGATTTGGAAGCCCTCCTGGCGGAACCCCGGATAGTCGGCCAGCGCCAGCCCGAGATTGCCGGCGCCGACAATCGCGACGCGAAGCGTCCGATCGAGGCCGAGGATCTGCCGGAGGTGCCGCTTCAGGTCGCGGACGTAGTAGCCGACGCCGCGGACGCCGAACTCGCCGAAGTACGCCAAGTCTTTCCGAATCTGGGCAGCGTTCAGATTGAACTGCTCGGCAAGAGCCTGCGACGAAATGGTTTTGACCTCGGCGCCCTCGAGCTGATTGAGACATCGGAGGTAGACCGACAGGCGATTGGTGGTCAGCTCGGAGACCTGATCGAGGGTCTGTTTGGACTTCGGCAACCGGACCAATGGTTTGTTCCGAGATTTCACAAGCCGGGCCCGATTGTAACAAAACCCCCGTGCTAATATTCGAATGATGGCCGCTTCCGCGCCTCCTTCGCGCCCACTTCCCTCCGAGCCCGATGCGGAATCGGCGTTCCAGCCGTACCCAGCGGGCTTTCCACTTGGGTGTCGCGTCGCCCGACCGCCTTCCGGCTCGACGCCGCGGAGAGTCGCGTGATCAGGCGAGCGCTCCTGCTCGTGCTGGCCACCTCCGCCGCTGTCTCGGCGCAACCAACCGTGCGCCGGGCTACGAACCTGGCAGCCCTCGTTGCCCATCCCGGATTCTTCCACCTCCGTCAGGTCATCCTGGTCGGAAAAGTGGAGCTGCAGAGCAACGGCGAGCTACGCCTGTTGGGCGACTCGGGCTCGATCCGGCTGGTGTTCAAGGGCTCCACGCCTGAAGGCCTCGCCGAAGTCCGCGGAGAGCTGTGGGATCTGGGCCGCTTCAACCCTGACGATCCCCGCCTCGGCGGCTACGACGTCAAGGCCACGTTCAAATTCGACCCGCAGAGCTCGTGGCCGAAAGCCGGGCTGGTGACGGCCGTCGTGGCCAGCGCGATCGCTCAAGCGTCTCAGCCGGCCGCTCCTTCGATCCGAAACGTTGTCCTCTTCCCGTCGCGGTATCTCGATCAAAAGGTGACCCTGACGGGCCAGTTCGGTGGACGCAACCTGCTCGGCGACCTGCCCGAAGCGCCGGGACAGAGCCGCTACGACTTCGTGCTGCGGTCGGCGGACGCGGCAATCTGGGTCACCAACATGCGGCCGCGCGGCAAGGACTTCGAGCTGGCCGTCGACGCACGCATCGACACGAGCAAGTGGCTGGAAGTGACCGGAACGCTGCAGCAGGGCCGCGGGCTGCAATGGCTCGATGGGCAGGCTGGCAGCATCCGCCTGGCGCAGCCACCGAGAGAGCTGACCGAAGAGGCGCCGATCCGGGTCCCTGCAGCTCCCCCACCCGAGATCGTGTTAAGCGCACCGACCCAGGACGAGACCGAGGTCGCCATCTCGACGAGAGTGCGCATTCAGTTCTCTCGCGACATCGACGCCTCGACATTCAAGGGTCGCGTACGCGTCGTCTACGTGGACGGGGAAACGAGGGGACAAGCCGAACCGGCGGCGCCGGCCGTGCAGTTCACCACACAGTACCTGCCAGGCAACCGCGTGCTCGAGATCAAACTCACGAACCCGCTCGAGAGTTTCCGCGGAGTCAAAATCGACCTGCTCGAAGGCATCCTGGGGACCGACCGTCAGGCGCTCAAGCCCTGGGCGCTGGCCTTTCAGACCGGCGGATCGTAATCGGACGCTGAGGCTCCGAGGGGGCCAGCAGACTCTCGATCTCCCGGCGCACGATGGCGATCAGCCGATCGCGATCGTCGAGCCGAAAGCCCGTGGTCTCGATGGGCCGCCCGACGCGGATGTCAACAACGACGGGACGGATAAGCCAACTGCCCTTCCGCATGGCCGCCCGCCCGCCTTGTACGGCAACGGGCACGATCGGCGCCTGCGCCTTGATCGCCATGACGAAGCCCCCCTTCTTGAAGGGCAACAGACTCTCGGTCTTGCTCCGCGTACCTTCGGGAAAAATCAGAAAGGAGTTGCCGGCACGGATCGAGGCCGCGCCGGCTTCGATTGAGCGCATCGCGGCTTCCTTGTTGCGGCGGTCGATCGGAATGAACCCGCCGACACGGAACGCGCGCGTAAGCACCGGCAGCCTATCCAGCTCCTGTTTGTACAGGATGTGGACGCGCGGATGGAGCGCGTCGAACAGGATCGGAGGGTCGACGTTGCTCTGGTGGTTGGCGCAGTAGACCGCGGCACGATCGAGCGGAAGGTTCTCTTTGCCGGTTACCCGATACCTGATTCCGCTCAGTCCCAGCGCCAGCCGCACCCCAGCGTGCCCGAGGATGTAGAGAACGTTCTTCCATCCGAACAGGATGGCCAGCACCATACCGGGCGGGGCGACAATCAGGACGTAGAGGGAAACGGCCACGTAGGTCGAGGCCGAGCGAAGGGCGGCAATGATCACCAGCCGCATGATAAATCGAAAGAAATGAAAAGGCCCGCCTGACGCGTGCGCGTCAGCGGGCCTTGTGGTAATTGTCGCCTCGGCCTTGTGAGACCGAAGACGCTACGACACGCGGGCGGCCCGGCGAGGGGCAGGAGCCGCCTGAGGAGGACGCGGCGCCGCCTTCGCGACCTTCGCACGGGCAACCGTGCGGGCCTTCACGGAGAAACAGCGCTCGAGCGCCTGCTCGACGCGGCCTTCGACCGAGGCGGCCGGTTCGCGCACGACCTCCGAGACTTCGGAAATAATGAGAAACTTCGCGCGATCGAGCATGCGCTTCTCGCGAAACGACAAACTCTTCGACTTCGCGAGGAAGGTCAGGCTTTTGAGCACGTCGGCTACTTCGTAGATCGACCCGCTCCGCATCTTGTCGGAGTTGTCCTTGAAGCGCCCCTTCCAGTTCTGGTGGTTGTCGATCTTGCCGTCGCCAAGGAGCCCAAAGAGCCGCTCCACTTCGTCGTCGCAGATCGCGCGACGAAGACCGACACCGTCGACGTTACTGAGGGGGACGAGGACGATCGTCTCGTTCGCTACGATCCGGAGATGGTAGAAGCCGCACGTCGTGCCAAGAATCGTTTTATCTTCGATCCGTTCAACGATGCCGAGACCATGATTCGGGTAAATGACCTTGTCGCCGACTTCAAATGTCAC
>JBGPJH010000143.1:0-8251 GCA_041485305.1 Vicinamibacteria bacterium
CGCATCGAGGTTCATCGACGCGTCCTCGCGAATCGCGGTATGGGGACAGCCGCCGGTCTGCACCCCGAGAATCCGGTCCGGCGGGAGCGCCTCGCTGCGTACGAGGAACTCCATGTCCTCTCGCGTAAAGATATCGTTGGTCACGACGCCGAGTTCGTAACGGTCGCGCAACCGCTTGCAGAGGGCATCGACGAGCGCGGTCTTCCCCGACCCGACCGGGCCGCCAATGCCGATGCGTACGGCGCGGCGACCGCTCATGATCGAAACAACCGCGAGCGCACGTACTGCTGGCTCATCGCGGCGATGTCGAGCGCGGGCACAAACGCGCTCGGAGGGTCGAGCGATGCGAGAACCCGGTCAACGGTGTCCGGCACGCGGCCCAGAGTGGCGGCCAGCAGCGCGTGCGCCTCGCCCTGCCCGATGGCCATCAGGCGCATCGCGCTGGAGACGACCGCTGCGAGCCGGGTGTAGAAGAACGCCTCGAGGGTGGCCCGACGCGAAATCTGCGACGCGGCGCAGACGACGGCAAACCCAACGGGCTGCGTCACGCCGCGATCCCCGAGCGCCGCGGCGAACCGTTCGAGACCGTCGCTGGGCCGGATCCGCTGCCACGTGCTCAGGAGGCGAGTGCCCATGGCGCGGCTCGCTTGCCGGAGCGTCGACGACGGGCGGATGGCCTCGACCTCCGCGTCGATCTCCAGCAGATCGGCCAGACGGCCGTCCGCGAACGCGTCCCACGCGGATCGAACCGCGGGTCCCTCGCAGCACCGCAGCGTCTCGTCGAGGGTCACATCCACCCACTGGCGGAGATCCGCTGCCGTCGCAATTGACCCTGCCGACGTGGCGCTTTCCAGTCCGTCCGAGTGCGCAAAGCTCCCGATCGGAAACAGGCTGTCGCAGAGATGGAGCAGAGCGACGAGGTTGCCAGTCGCAGGCGTCACCTCTGGTGCCTGTGGTCAGCCAGGCGGCCGGCTGGCGTGAACGCGCGCATCGCCCGACTGAACGGGATGCCGTGGTAGGTCAACACGTGCTCGGTCCACGGCGCTTCCGGGCAGACGATGGCGTCGTCGGTCAACATCAGCGGCTGATGACTGTTGCCGATCTGGTAGGCGAACAGGCCCCACTCGGTGTTCGACCTCGGGCAGATAACGAGCACCGGCTCCACCCGCTCAACGACGATGATGACGACGGCGGGCGTATCGAAGACAAAGCAGTCACCTTCTCGCAGCACCGTGCCCAGGGGTAGAGCTGTACCGAATTCCAGGCCGCCCTCCGATCGCCGGCGCGCCCTTGCCTTCAGCCTCTCTTCCCAGCCAAGCGTTACCGTATCGTGGGTGTAGTCCCTGGCGCGGGGCGGCAGTCGATCCTGGTGGTGCACCTCGTCGGCCACCGGCAGCGACTTGAACACGTGGAGCATGGCACACCGCTTCGCAGAGGGTCAGAACAGGAAGTAACGTTGTGCCAGCGGCAATACCGCCGCCGGCTCCGACCGGAGAAGCTCCCCGTCGGCACGCACTTCGTACGTGTCGGGATTGACCTCGATCGTCGGGAGCGCGTCGTTCAGCACGAGATCGCGCTTGCCGATCGACCGGCATCCGCGAACGGCTACGCGGCGGCGAGCCAGACCGTCGAGCGCATCCGTTTCGACACCAGCCTGGCTGACGAAGTGCACGCTGCAGGTGTCGAGCGCGCCGCCGAAGGCGCCGAACATCCATCGGGCGAGGGCCGGTTGCGGCGTCGGAATCGAGGCGTTGCCGTCCCCCATCACTGCACCGGCAATCAATCCACCCTTGATGACGAGCTCCGGCTTGACGCCGAAAAACGCGGGCTTCCACAGGACGAGATCCGCGAGCTTCCCGACTTCGACCGAGCCGACTTCCGCCGAGATGCCGTGGGCGATGGCAGGGTTGATCGTGTACTTCGCGATGTAGCGCCTCACGCGAAGGTTGTCGTGTAACGCCGAGTCGCCCGGCAGCGCGCCGCGCTGCCGCTTCATCTTGTCCGCGGTCTGCCACGTCCGGCAAATCACCTCGCCGATGCGTCCCATTGCTTGCGAGTCCGACGACATCATGCTGATGGCGCCGAGATCGTGCAGGACGTCCTCTGCGGCGATGGTCTCGGGACGGATACGGGAGTCGGCAAACGCCACGTCCTCGGGCACCTTCGGCGACAAGTGATGGCACACCATCAACATGTCCAGGTGCTCGTCGAGCGTGTTCATCGTGAAGGGCATGGTCGGATTCGTCGACGACGGCAGCACGTTGGCCTCGCCGCACAGCCTGATGATGTCTGGCGCGTGGCCACCGCCGGCGCCTTCGGTGTGATACGTGTGAATCGTGCGGCCGGCGATGGCGGCGATCGTGTCTTCGACGAACCCCGTCTCGTTCAGCGTGTCGGTGTGGATGGCGACCTGCACGTCGAACTCGTCGGCAACCGACAGGCAGCAGTCGATGGCCGCGGGGGTCGAACCCCAGTCCTCGTGCAGCTTCAACCCGAGAGCGCCCGCCCGAATCTGCTCGCGGAGCGGCTCGGGGCTCGACGCGTTACCTTTGCCTAGAAACCCGAAGTTGAGGGGAAAGCCCTGGGCCGCCTCGTACATCCGCCGGATGTGCCAGGCGCCTGGCGTGCACGTCGTCGCGTTGGTCCCGGTGGCGGGGCCCGTTCCGCCACCAATCAGCGTCGTGATGCCCGAATGAAAGGCATCGGGAATCTGGTTCGGCGAAATGAAGTGCACGTGCGAGTCGATACCGCCCGCCGTCAGGATTCGCCCTTCTCCAGCCAGGATCTCGGTCGACGCACCGATCTGGAGACCAGGCGTCACGCCGCTCATGATGCCGGGATTGCCGGCCTTGCCGATCGCCGAGATACGCCCGTCGCGAACCCCGACATCGGCCTTGTAGATTCCGGTGGCATCGATAATCACGACCGATGTGATCACCAGATCCGGTGCGCCGGCCGCGCGCGTCGCGACGGGAGACTGTCCCATGCCGTCGCGAATCACTTTGCCGCCGCCGAACTTGGCTTCGTCACCGTAGGTGGTCAGGTCGCGCTCGATTCGAACAACGAGCTCCGTGTCCGCTAGACGGACGCGGTCGTCCGTTGTGGGACCGTAGTGCGCGGCGTAGGTCAGTCGATCGATCTTCATGTTCTCGGTGGGACAAGTGCGCTAACGCGCTCGAGTGCGCGGCGCCTCGTGACCTCGTCGTCGAGCGGTCCATCGACCAGGCCGTTTAGGCCGTGCATGTGGCGCGCACCCCCGACCGCCACCAGCTCGACTTCCCGGACGTCCCCGGGCTCGAACCGAACGGCCGTGCCGGCGGCAATGTTGAGGCGCATGCCGTACGCCTTCGCCCGATCGAAGGACAGCCAGCGGTTGACCTCGAAGAAGTGGCAGTGCGAGCCGACCTGAATCGGGCGGTCGCCGCGGTTGGCCACCTCGATTCGAACCGTCGAACGTCCAGCGTTGATGTCGATCGGGGTCGGGGCCAGAAAGTATTCACCAGGAATCATCGGTTGCTCGCTTGGGGCGCTGCGCCCCCGCTATCGAATCGGTTGGTGCACGGTGACGAGCTTGGTCCCATCGGGAAACGTGCCCTCAACCTGGATCTCGCTGACCATCTCGGGGACGCCTTCCATGACGGCGTCGGCGGAGAGAATCGTCGCCCCGAGCGTCATGACCTCGGCTACGGTCCGTCCGTCGCGAATCATCTCGAGGATCTCCGACGTGATGAGGGCCACCGCCTCTGGATGATTCAGCTTCAAGCCACGCGCACGTCTCCTGCGCGCGAGCTCACCGGCCGAAAAGATCAGTAGCTTGTCGAGCTCACGGGGGGTCAGGTGCACGGGCAGGAGTTATGCCTCACCAGAGGCGGAAAAGTAAAGGTGACGGAGGCCTGACATGATTGTCGAGCGTACCGACCGAAGCGTGCGAACGGCGTCGGGGCGACGGACGCCCGGCGACACGGCGATTTCACGCACTCCCGGGAAGAACGGTGCCATTTCACTCTGTCGCGTCAAACAGCCTGACTTGCCGGCGCGCGGTTCGATTATTGCACGGTCGCTTGCGGCTCGGGAGGAGCCCGACAAAGGAGAACGTTTGATGAACTTGGATACGGTCGCCGAGCGCGTGCGCGCCGAGTTTGAAGAAATGCCGGGCATGACCCTCACCGTGCGACAGGCGTCCCGCCTGTTTGGACTCGAACCTGATTTGTGTTTGAACGTGGTCGAGCGACTCATCGGATCTGCGTACCTCCGCTGGACGCGCACCGGGCTCGTGGCGCGCAGCGATCGGTAATCCACCAGCCGCCGACCATCGGCCAGCCGAACGAAGCCTCACCGCCAGGGCTCGCGCGCCCATCGCATGGCGCAGGCACAGCTTTGTGACCGTCGTCACTCTCGAAGCCATCGCTGAATTCTGACCACCTGACGGCCTTGACGCAGATAATCCTGGCGTGACGCTTCTGACCGTCCGCGAGCAGATCGTCTCGTGCGAGCGGTGCCCGCGTCTTCGGGACTACTGCCGACAGATTGGCCGGGAGAAACGCCGCGCCTACCAGAAGGACACGTACTGGGCCAGGCCCGTGCCCGGCTTCGGCGATCCCCGCGCGCGGCTGCTCATCGTCGGGCTCGCGCCGGCAGCGCATGGTGCCAACCGAACGGGGCGATTCTTCACCGGGGACGGCGTGGGCGGCGCCGGCGATTTCCTCATGACCGCGCTCCACCGAGCCGGGTTCGCCAACATCCCGACGTCGCGGCATGCCGACGATGGGCTGACCTTGCGCGGAGCGTTCATTACGGCAGCCGTCAGGTGCGCGCCTCCCGGCAACAAGCCGACCCGGGAGGAAATTGCCAACTGCCTGCCGCATCTGGACGCGGAGCTCAGAGCGCTACCGACGATTCGCATGGTGATCGCGCTCGGGAAAATCGCGTTCGACGCGTATCTGCAGCTGCTGAAGGCGCAGGGACTCGCGCCTCGCCCTCGCCCGCGGTTTGGACACGGGTCGATCTGCCGCCTGCCGAACGGACTGGTCCTGACGGGCTGCTACCACCCGAGCCGACAGAACACCAACACGGGCAAGCTGACGGCGCCGATGTTGGCGCGAGTGTTCCTCCACGCTCGCCGCTCGCTGTCGCGAAGTTAGGGCGGGTGGGGTGGGTAGGGCTGGTCGGGCGGGCAAGGCCCTGATTGCGCTTAGAACGGACGGACACACCGACCTCCTACCAGCCCTACCAGCCCCGCCACCCTACCAGCCCTACCTACTTGCCCTACCTACCTGCCCTACCCGGCCCCACCTGCCCTACCCGCCTCAGCCATCCCTTGCGGCCACAATGGGCACGATGACATCGGGCCGGTCCGTGATCAGCGCGTCGACCCCCCACGAAAGCAGCCGTCGGGCATCGGGTTCCGTGTCGACGGTCCAGACCTGCACGGCGATGCCGGCGCGGTGCGCGTCTTCGATGAACCGCGGGGACACCACCCGCGTTGTGCCCGCGAACTCCGGCACTTGGTAGCCACGGTACGCGACGTCCGACACGGGCCAACGGCACCAGGATCGATAGAGCGCCCACCGCACCTCCTCTCGCGCCGCGCTCGTCGCGATGGCGGGCGCGATCGCGCGCGCCGCGCGAAGCGCGCGCAGGCCGAAGGAGCCCAGACAGACGCGGTCCGCGGCCCGCGCCGCCCGAACGACGTCGACGACCGCACGAGCGAAGGGGGCCGAGTTCACCTTCATCTCGATAATCATGGGCGTGGCGGGATAGCGCTCGAGCACCCGCGCGAGGACCGGCACGCCGCCCGCGGCCAGTTCCGCTGCGGTGTGGCGTTGGACCTCGCCGCGCAGCGTCGTCGTTCGGTCGAGCGTGCCATCGTGGTGGACGACGACCACGCCGTCGCGGGAGAGGCGGACGTCGAGCTCGAGGCCGTCGGCGCCCAGCGCGAGCCCGGCGTCGAAGGCCGACAGGGTGTTCTCGGGCGCCAGCGCCGCCCCACCCCGATGCGCGAACACCAGCGGCCGGGAGGTGTGAAAGAACCGGGCGGTGTGAAAGAAGAGGTGGCCCACGCCGGACTTCAGTCTAGTTCGGATAGAATCGGTTCATGGTGGCCACTATCCAAACGCTCGGCGACCTGCGCCAGCGGCCCGGCGCACGCTCGCGGTCGGTGAAGCAGGAAGTTCGCGACAACCTCGTCCGGAAGCTGCAAAGCGGGGAGACACTGTTCCCCGGCATCATCGGCTACGAAGACACCGTCATCCCACAGCTCGTCAACGCCATCCTGTCGCGCCACAATTTCATTCTGCTCGGGCTTCGCGGCCAGGCCAAGAGTCGCATCCTGCGGGGCCTGATCGATCTGCTGGACGAGCAGATTCCGGTCGTGCCCGGGTGCGAAATTCACGACGACCCGCTCCATCCGATTTGCGGGGCCTGCCGGGCACGCGTGGCGGCCGAGGGCGATGACATGCCCGTCGCGTGGCTGCCCCGCGACGCCAGGTTCGTCGAGAAGCTGGCGACGCCCGATGTGACGATCGCCGACATGGTCGGCGACATCGACCCGATCAAAGCCGCGCACGCGGGTCTGAACCTCGCCGACGAGCTCACGATGCACTACGGCCTGCTGCCTCGGGCGAACCGGGGCATTTTCGCCATCAACGAGCTGCCGGATTTGGCGCCCAAGATCCAGGTCGGGCTCTTCAACATTCTGCAGGAAGGCGACGTACAGATTAAGGGTTACCCGATTCGTTTGAACCTCGACGTCATGCTGGTCTTCACCGCGAATCCGGAGGACTACACCGCACGCGGCAAGATCATCACGCCGCTCAAGGACCGCATCGGCTCGGAGATCCGCACGCACTATCCGGTTGCCCGTCACAGCGCGATCGCCATCACCGCGCAGGAGGCGTGGACGGTGCGCCCGGGCGGCCCGAAGATCCAGATCCCGCAGTACGTCCGCGAGGTCGTTGAGGAAGTCGCGTTTCAAGCGCGCGCCGACCGCAAAATCGACAAGCGGTCGGGTGTCAGCCAGCGTCTGCCGATCACGACGCTCGAGCTGGTGGTCTCGAACGCCGAGCGGCGGGCCCTGGCCAACCGGGAAACGCTCGTGGTCCCGCGCGTCACCGACGTGTATGCCGCGCTGCCGTCCATCACAGGGAAATTCGAGCTCGAGTACGAGGGCGAGCTCCGCGGCGCGGAACAGGTGGCGCGCGATCTGATTCGTTCCGCCGTGGGTTCGGTCTTTTCCGGCATGTTCGATGGTGCCGACACGCGATCGGTTGTGGAGTGGTTCGATCTCGGCGGATCGCTGCCGCTCAGCGATACCACGGCGGCCGACGAGGTGATCGCGCAGACCCGCGGCGTGCAGCGCCTGCGGGAGCTGGCCGAACAGGCAGGCCTGCCGCCTGGCGCGGCCGCGCCCGAGGTGGCATCGGCCATCGATTTCGTCCTGGAAGGGCTGTGCGCGCAGAAGAAGATCAGCCGCAGCGACGAGCGCGGCTATGCAGCGGTCTCGGAACCCACGCCACGCCGGGCGGCCCGCCGCGACGAGCCGGTGGACGAGGAGGTCCGTATTCCGAGCGGGAAGAAGAAGTACTACAACTGACGAGATGAAATATCGCTACACGAAGTTCACCGGCGACCTGCTCGACGAGCTGGATCTCGAGGATCTGGTGGCCAAGCTGTCGGATCTGCTGCTCGCGAGCGGCTTCGGCCATCCGTACGGGACGGGCGAAGACGATCGCACCATGCAGGCCCTCCACGATGCGATCCTCGACGCCCTGTTCAACGGCGGCGTGTTGCCCGAGGACGCCATCGAGCGGCTCCTCGGGGACCCGGCCGATGGGGATCAGGAAGAAGCGCGCGCGCGCCTCGAAGAGCTCATTCAGCAGATCATCGAGCGGATGGCGCAGGAGGGCTACATCACGACGCCGCCGGATCTGGATGCCGAACGCGAGCGGCGCCAGGGACGCGGAGGCAGCGGACCCGATCAGGCGCCGGTCACGTTCGAAGTCACCGACAAAGCGCTCGATTTTCTCGGGTATCGCGCGCTGCGCGATCTGCTGGGATCCCTCGGCAAGAGCAGCTACGGCCGCCACGACACGCGCGAGCAGGCGACGGGCGTCGAAACCACCGCCGCGCCGAAACCCTACGAGTTCGGCGACACGATGAACCTCGATCCCGCGAGCACGCTGTTGAATGCCGTCCAGCGTGAAGCGCGCGAGGCGAGCGAGCGCCAGGCACTAGCCACCAACGACCAGCCACC
>JBGPJH010000144.1:0-8191 GCA_041485305.1 Vicinamibacteria bacterium
GGCGATGCGCAGCGGGCTCCCGATTCGCCATCCCAGGCAATAGCGCCCGTCCCAACCGGCCCCCCCGACAAGCCCCTTGTTGTCGTGACGGAGGACCGGCAGCGGCTCCGGGTCGTTCCGATTGCTGCGGGACTGTCGCATCCCTGGGGTCTGGCGTTTCTCCCCGATGGCCGCACCATGCTGGTCACCGAGCGCCCAGGACGGCTTCGGATTATTCGCGACGGTATTTTGGACCCGAAAGCTGTCTCCGGCGTCCCGGCCGTCAACAACGTCTTTCTCGGCGGCTTGAACGATGTCGCGGTGCATCCGGAGTTTCAGAAAAATCAGTACGTCTATCTCTCGTATGCGAAGGGCGGTGACCGCGGCGCCACGCTCGCGATCGCACGCGGACGACTCCACGACGCGGCGCTCACAGAGGTCCGCGACATCTTTGTGGCCGACGCGTGGGAAAGCACTGGACCCTCGGCCAGTGCGGGCGGCGGCACTTACGGCGGACGCATGGTGTTCGGCCCGGACGGCATGCTCTACGTGACGGTCGGCGACAGAGACACCCGCGTGCTGGGGGACGACCCGACCGTACGAAGGCGTGCCCAGAACTTGGGTGACCACGTTGGAAAAGTCCTCCGGCTGCGGGACGACGGAACGCCTCCGAGCGACAACCCCTTCGTGGGGAAGTCCGGCGCCCGCCCTGAGATCTACACCTACGGCCACCGCAATGCGTACGGGCTGGCGTTTCATCCGGAGACGGGCGAGCTCTGGGAGTGCGAGTTCGGGCCGATGGGTGGCGACGAGATCAATGTGCTCCGCCCTGGGCGCAACTACGGATGGCCGCTCGTATCGGTCGGGCGGAACTACACCGGCGTGCCCGTGTCCGAACAGCCCTGGTGGCGAGAGGGCATGGAAATGCCGGTGTACGCCTGGAACCCCAGCTTCAATCCGACCAATATTCTTTTCTATACCGGAAACCGCTTCCCGACCTGGCGAAGGAGCCTGATCGTCAGCGGGCTGGGGAGCAAGCAGCTACAGCGACTCGTCGTCAGCCAGGCCGGGGCGATCATGGGGCATCCCCTGTCCATGCTCGGGGAGCTCGGACAACGATTTCGTCATGTGCGGCAGGGTCCCGACGGGCTGTTGTACGTTCTGACTGAAACGCAGGTGGCCGGCAACGACGATGTTGACGGCGCGGTTCTGCGGATCGAACCCGCCGAGCCCGAATAGGAAGCTCTACTTGATACCGATTTGGGCGCGTTCGGCTTCGGCGATCGTCGCGTCCGCATCAGGCTTGAGAATGTAGCCCGCCTTCAGATTCCGCTCGGTGACTTCCTTCACCTTTGCGACATAGCCGGCGTGCGTCGGGTACAGGCTGGCGAGCGTCGCCGCGTCGAACGCCTCATAAGAGCCGTTCAGCCGGCAGAAGCCCGGACCAGAGTTCTGGCCGGTGTTCGTGGCGACAGCAACCTCGTGCTGCGACAACCTGATCCCGCCGAGCGCGTTACCGTGCTGGTCACGCGTGATCATGGCTGGCGGCCCAACCTCTGTGACGTCAATTCGAGGTGCCGAGGGCGGCAGGGTGCCGTCTTTCACCCATCGGACCAGATGATCGATGGCCGCGTCCATCACGTAGTGGAACGGAATGTGACTGTACGACGGCCGGTCACATCCTCCGGGGTTTCCTGACCCGCCGCGAGAGAGCGTCCCGCTTGGTGGAGCGGCACCACGGCCACCCGGCGTGAAACCTGGCGCGACGGGATTGCCGTCGCGCTGCGAGATCTGCCGCGAATAGCTCGTGAACTGCACGTCCACATGCGAGTCGCCCGCGACCTCCCAGGAGCGGAAGTTGTTCGTGTCGGGCTGCCGAACGACGGCCTGATTCAGGATCACGTCTGTTTCCGACAACAGCTTCCACACCTTGATGTCCAGATCGGTGCGGATGAGACCGCCGCCGCCGTGGACGATCACCGCATCGAACACCCGCGCGAGCGGATGCACGGCGTTGACGTACGTGGCGAGCCGGCCGGCCGATTGCGAGTGACCGGTCGCGACGATGCGATCGACCCGCAGCCCGCCCATGGCATCCACGGTCCCGGGATGTCGGATCGCCTCGCCGACCGCCGCGAACGCGTCGTACGAGAGTTCGTCGCTCATGACCTTCCCGCCGTCGGAG
This sequence comes from Vicinamibacteria bacterium, assembly GCA_041485305.1. Classification (GTDB taxonomy): domain Bacteria; phylum Acidobacteriota; class Vicinamibacteria; order Vicinamibacterales; family CAVVIG01; genus JBGPJH01. The sequence goes on from JBGPJH010000144.1 coordinate 2,165, forward strand.
ACATCCAAGGTCCCGTACCGCCTGCTATTCCACACCTTCAGCGCTTCTACGCCAACGCGCTGGGGTGTGACGCCGACCCATGCGTAGCCGCTCCGAATCAGGTGGTCGTGAACCTGAAACCAGTCGATATCGAGATCCCGTCCGGCGGTCACGTTGTTCCATTCCACGAGCACGGTACCGTTGAATCGCGTCTGTGCTGCCGGCCGCCTGACAACGAACCTAGTCTTGTAGGGATGCTCGCGGTCGAGGATGGTTCCCGTGGCTTGCGGCGGCGTGTTGTAGCGGTTCGCCGTCCCCTGGATGAAGAACTCCTCCTCCACGTAGTCGCGGCTCTTCAAATCGACCGCGCTCGCGTAGAAGGGATAGTCATGCGAGGCGTCACCGACGGCGATCGCCGTGACCGGGCCCGTGACGGTCGCGGTCCTCAGCGTCCCGGCCGCGCGGACGCCAACCCCTCCAGCCGCAGCCGCCAGAGCAACCGCGGTGACGATTCCCCCTGCGATCCGCATACATCCCCCTTGCCTGGACGAAACGCTGCTGGCGAGCGCCAACGATGTTGATGCCGCCGTCTTCCGAAACCGAATCATCGAGCTCGTGTGACGGGCGCGCGATTACCGCGCGCTCTTCCTCGCGGTTGCTTCCGTGGCCTGCTCCCGCTGGCGAGCGCCGGCAAGGATGTTGTAGATGCTGTAATTCCCTTCGTGACACGCGTACTCGTACATCGGTTCCCGGCTCTTGCTCATGGGAACCTGCGCGGTCCAGGATCTCGTCCACGTCGTCGGATCCTCGACCGTGAATTCGTACAGAAGCGTGTCCGCATCGACACGCGTGAAGCGCTCGACCAGATGTGTGTTGGGGCTTAGCTCGCCGGTGGTCATGAGCGTCGCGGCCCGGAAATTGACGGTATCGACGACCAACGTATTCCCGTCCCAGCGGCCACGCGAGTCTCCCGCCCACTGGCGGAGGCTGCCGTGCGGACGCCCGTCCAGGGGGACGATGCGGGAGTCGTGGATCATCTCGTTCAAAATCACCACGTAATCAGACGTCTGGAACAACTGGAAATTATTGTTGTAGGCGCTCGGGGTCATCGGTGGTCCGGCGTTGAATCCCAAGATGCAACGCACCCTCAGCCCTCCCGGGCCCAGGTCGTTGACCCACCCCCCCACAGTGGGGGCGTCCATGTCGAGTCCGCGCCGAGCCGTCGCTATTGCCTCAGATCTCTTCTGCGCCTCCGTCGTCAGGGGTGGAATTCGGCCCTCAGGCGGGTCGACGATGAGGGACGTGCGCTTATTCGCGGTAATCTGCGTGCCCCTGTCGTACCAGAACTGGTTGTAGTCGCCGACATTACCTGCTGGAACGTTGCGATCGCGGTCGTTCGTCACGGCGGCCTGCGATTCGAAGTCGGCCGCTTCACGGTCCGTCAGCACCTGTTTCCCGGCAAGATCGGTCGGTCGTTCCAAGGGGGTGACGGTTCTGAAGTCCCAGACTCCCTGCAGATCGGGTTTGCCCCACGAGGTGCGCGGCGCAGCGGCCGCTTTGGCTGTTGTCTTGGCCGCGGACCCGGTCTGACCGGCCACGGAAACACTCACCAACGATGCGGTCGCGATCAGGGCAGCCACGGCACACGCTGAAATAAAAAATCGATTCCGCACGTCAGACCTCCCTTGAGAGCTCAACCGAATTCTCATGCTCCGGGTTCGAGATCCTTACGACTATACATCGTGGGCGGGTGCCCGAGAGGCCTCGTCGTCCTCAATTCCATCATGGCGCTACACCGCGTCCGACGTCGATGTGAAGTTGAAGTTCTTCACCCTGAGGGCTGGCATCAGTCGTCCGGCCTCGGTCGGCTCCGGGCGCCCGATGTCTTCGAGGCGGTTCAACATCAGCAGCGGACTCTCGTTCCACCGAAAGTTCTTGAGCGGACGCGCGATCGTGCCCTTCTCGATCAGGAAGGCCCCGTCCCGCGTGAGGCCGGTGAAGAGTGCCGTGCGCGGGTCGAGCCCTCTGATGTAGAAGAAGTGGGTGACGAGCACGCCGCGCTCGCAGCCAGCGATCAGCTCCTCGGTGCTCTTGGTGCCGCCAGCGAGCGTGAGCCCACCTGCGAGGACGCTGGCGCCCGTGGGGCGCACACCCTGCTTTTCTGCCCAGAACCGTGTGTACAACAGGTTCTTGAGGATACCGTTCTCGATCCAGACGGTGCGTCCCACCGGCAGGCCCTCGAGGTCGAATGGCTGTCCGAGGAGACCGGGATCTGCTGGATCGGAATAGAGCGTGACGCGCTCGTCCGCGACCTTCTCGCCGATCTTGGTGCCGCCACCGGGCTTCGAAAATGCGCTCCGGCCCTCGTCGGCGGCGCGCGCGCTGAGCGCCCTGGCGAGCAAGGGCACCAGGTCGCTGACGGCCTGTGGCTCCAGCACCGCCGTGTACATGCCAGGCTCGATCGCCTGGGGATGACGGCTCGCGACGGCCTTCTGCGCGGCGATACGGCCAATGGCGGCGGCGTCGATCGTGCCCCAATCGCGCGAGCCGCCGCGTGCCCAACCGCTGCCGGTGCGGTCCGGCGTCCTGGCGGTGACCGAGAAGTCGGCGTCCGTGGTGCGATGATAGGCGAACAGGCCGCGGCTGGTGGCGATCGCAATTGCCCGCGCGTTGACGTCGAGGAATCCCGCGACGAAGATGACGCCAGCCGCCTTGCCCGCTTCCGTCGCGGCCGCCACCGCACGGTTGACGGCGGCGGCCCGCGCCTCGGGCAGCAGATCCGCCGTGCGGTCGATGAACGCTCCCACCTGCGAGTACGTCTGGGAGCCGAGCTCCGGCATCAGCTCGGGATCTTCCGGCGACAGGTGGGCGAGTCGCACCGCCAGCTCGACCGTCCGCTTCAGGGCGGCGTCGTCGAGCACATTGGTCGACGCCGATGCCCGGCGCCTGGCGATCGTCACGGTTACGGTGACCGACGTATCGGTCACCCCGCCCGAGGTCGTGATGTTCGCGTCCGCGAAGCGAGTGTTCCCGCTCCACCCGCTCGTGATGTTGACCCGCGTCTCGTCGGCCGTGCTGAACGAGAGCACGCGGTCGGCCAGTGCCTTTGCCTGCGCACGCGAGAGCAGCCCCGACTGCGCTGGCGCAACTGGAACCTGCGCGCTCATACGCTTCTTCCGGTATTGAGAATCGTCACGTTCCGGAAACGGGCGGGTGGACAGCCATGGCTGACCGAGTTGGACTGGGCCGGCTCGCCTTTCCCGTCGTTGAAGGCGCCGCCCATCCAGTAGGACGACTTGCCGCCAATCTGGTCCATCGAGTTCCAGAACACCGGCGTGTTGGCCTGGTAGGCGACATCCCTGAGCATCCCGGCGATCTTCCCGTTTCGAACCTCATAGAACGCTTGTCCCGAGAACTGGAAGTTATAGCGCTGGTGATCGATGGACCACGAGCCGCGGTTCTTCACCACGATGCCGCGATCGGTCGCCGAGACGATGTCGTCGAGGCCGATGTCTTTTTCGCCGGGGAGGAGCGAGATGTTCGGCATGCGCTGGAACTGCACCCCGTCCCACGATTCGGCAAACGAGCATCCGTGGGACCGCTTCACGCCGGTCAGGCTCTGGATGAGCGCGACCTGTTCGCGCGTGGTCTGATAGTCCTTGAACACGCCCTTCTCGATCACGAGCCACTGGTCGGCGGGTACGCCTTCGTCATCCCACGCCACTCGAGAGAGCGAGCCGTCCTGCGTGCGGTCGGCCTGCACGTTCATGATGGCCGGCCCGAATCTGAGCTGCCCGATCATTTTCTCGGGCGGGGCCACGAAGCTCGTGCCGGCGTAGTTCGCCTCCTCGCCGATGGCCCGATCCAGCTCGGTGGAGTGTCCGATGGACTCGTGAATCGTGAGCCACAGGTTCGTAGGCTCGAGAATGAGGTCGTACTGGCCGGGCTCGACGCTCTTAGCGGCGAGCTTTTCGGCGGCGATCGATGCCCAGCGCTCGGCATTGCCTGGCAGATTGAGCGACTCGACGTATTCCCAGCCAAGACCGCGGGGAGCCAGCTCTTCCTCGTAAGTCTGAAAGTCGCCGTTGCTGATGGCGGTTGCCGAGAACTGCGGCCCAACGCGGATCAGGGTCTGCGTGACGCTCGTGCCCTCGGACGTGACGAGCGTCTTGACCTCGCGGAGCAGGGCGAGGCTCGAGTTTACGAACCGGACGTTCTTCACTTTGAGCGCAGCCTCGTTGGCAGCGAGCAGGAGCGCGATCTTGTCTTCGATCGCCACCTCGAGGGGATCGCGGAGGACCGGCGTCATCCATGTCCCTTGCACGGGCGTCACCGGTGCGAGCTCGACCCGGCGCTTGTGCACCGCGCGGGCGGCTCGGGACAACAAGGCGGCCTCGCGCGCGGCAGTCTGCGCTCCAGCGCGCGTCACCGTGCTGGTGGCCGCAAAGCCCCAGCAGCCGTTGATGAGCGTGCGGACGCCGAGGCCGTACGACTCGTTGTCGCTGACGCCGCTGACCTGGCGCTCGCGCGTGGTAATGAACTGGCGGCGGTAGCGGCCGATGCGGACGTCAGCGTAGGAAGCGCCCGCCTGCCTCGCGATGTTCAGTGCGGCGTTCGCCAGATCGACCGCGAACGGATCGGCGCTCGGAGGCGCGACCGTTTGTGCCGTTGGGTCGAACCCAAGCGCGCGGCCCGCAGCCAACGACGCCCCGGCGGCTGAAGTGGTCTTGATGAAGTCGCGTCTGGTAGCCGCCATTCGAAATTCCACACTAGCCCGACCGATCGAATTGGTCAAGGCTGCCCGGCACCGCCGAGAGCGGAAAGCTCGCCGCGGGCATGACAAAGATATCGAGTAATTTCCCGTATCGTGGCTATCATTAAGGCCTGCTGTTCAGGCACCAGAAAGCGAGGCGGGGCTCGATGCGACAAGTGGTCACGGCGGTCGTGCTGGGTGGAGTGCTCGCAACCTCGGCGGTGACGATGTCAGGCGCTCAGGCGCGGGCCCAGGCGAGCTCGCAGTCTCCGGTCACGTTCGCCAAGGATATCCAGCCGATCTTGGAGAGCAAGTGCCTATCGTGTCATGGCGAAGCGATGCAGATGTCCAAGCTCGACCTGCGGACCCGTGAAACCGCGCTCGGCGGCGGGGCTCACGGCGCCGTGCTGATGCCTGGAAACGCCGAACAGAGCAAGCTCTACCGAATGGTGGCGGGGCTGGAGAAGCCCGCCATGCCGATGCAAGGCGGTCCGCTCAGCCCCGCACAGCTCGCGGCGATGAAGCAGTGGATTGATGAGGGCGTCAAGTGGGACGCTGTGCCATCGACGCGCCCGACCGCCTCGGCCGCTGCTGCATTGGCCGCGTTGGAGAATCGATCTATCACTGAAGAGGAGCGCAACTACTGGGCGTTCAAGCTGCCCACGCAAGCTCCTCTCCCTGTGGTCGGCCAGAAGACCTTCACGAGTCCCATCGATCGTTTCCTTGAAAAAACGCGCGTGGAACACGGCTTGACCGCCGCTCCGCGGGCCGATCGCCTCACGCTCGTGCGCAGGGGGTATCTGGACCTTCTCGGACTACCGCCGACTCCGGCGCAGGTCGACGAGTTCGTTGCGGATCGCTCACCCCAAGCGTGGGAGCATCTCGTCGACAAGCTCCTGGCTTCGCCGCACTACGGCGAACGCTACGGCCGTCACTGGCTGGACGTGGCACGGTATGCTGATTCGGCCGGTTTCGAGTACGACGTGCATCGCGCGAACGCGTGGCGCTATCGCGACTATGTGGTCCGCTCGTTCAACGAAGACAAACCGTACAACCGCTTCCTGACCGAGCAGATCGCCGGCGACGAGATCGATGGCAAGACCGAGGACACGCTCGTCGCCACCGGCTTCCTGCGCGCCGGGCCGCGCGTGTTGTTCCGCGAGAAAGACAACCCCGAGCGTCGCTTCGACTACCTGGACGAGATCATCGGCACCATCGCCAAAGGCACGATGGGGCTGACAGTCAACTGCGCGCGCTGCCACAACCACAAGTTCGATCCGATCGCGCAGAAGGAC
>JBGPJH010000145.1:0-8165 GCA_041485305.1 Vicinamibacteria bacterium
GCCCTGACGGTAGTGATCGTCGTAGCCGACGTAGAAGACCGTTCCGGCATTGACGCGGTAGGTGCCCAGCACGTTCAACGCGAGCGTTTTGTCGAACGAGTTGTACTCCGTGATGTTGCGCATCAAGAGCCGGTCGGTGAACTGATAGGTGGTCAGCGCACGGACGATCTTGATGGTGAACACTTCGGTGTTGGTTCGGCGATCCACGAACCGGCTCGAGTTGATGTTGATCTGCGACTGGAGCCGGGAGAACGGACGCAAGGTACTGAAGATGCCGAAATCCGTCCCCCGGCCGAGGAAGGGATTGTCGATGTACAGAATCTGATCCCCGTCGCTGAAGAAGCCTCCGATTGACAGTCGCCGGCTCGCGTTGACGCCGCCGCCGAGCATCGCACGCGTCTTGGTAAAGCCGGCGCCCAGGTATCGCTCGAACGCGTGAGAGACCCCGCCATTGAAGTTGATGTTGCGCGCAAACTGGATGTTCGTTCCCAGGTTCACTTCCTCGTCCTGGAGCACATTCGCGAAATTGTAGTTTCGCAGATAGTTCACGCGCGGCCCCCAGTTCACCACCCAGCCTTCGGGCCACCAGCGGTAGGCGAGATTGGCGTTCGTCTGGCGCATGTCAACGCGCCGCACGAATCCCAAGTCGGTCCCGAACTCCGGGTGGATCTGGTTGTGAAACATCCCGTAACTGAGGTGCCGATCCTCCTTGCGGAACCCAAGGTCCAACGCTGGCCCCGACAGGCGCGCCCCGTCCAAACCCCGGCGGTCGGCGGCCATCGCGCGGAAGAAGACCCGGTGGTTGCGACCGACCCGGAATTGTCCGTCGATCGCACCCACACGACTGTAGCTGCCGAGGAACTCGCGATCCGTCGCGACAACGCCGATGTGCGATTCAGAGTAGAGGTCGTAGCGAACGCGGGCCACCAAGACGGACGCCGAGCGATTGAAGGCTGGATCGGCGCCGTCCTCGACCTTCCCCGGAGCCTCGTCGTTGGCATAGAGAATCCCGAGCGTCATTTTGCCGACCTTGCCGGTCAGTTTGGCGCCATACGTGGGATCCACGATGCTCCGCGTGTAGATGAGACTCACCGGACCCGGCACTTGGAAGATCTCCTGGCCTTCCAGGAAGAACGGGCGCAGCTCGGCGTAGAACAACGGGAACCGCTGGTTCACCTGAATCTGGGGCTGGTCCGACTCGATCTGCGAGAAATCCGGATTCAAGGTGAAATCCGCCGTGAGGTTGGACGTGAGGCCGTACTTGAGGTTGACGCCGCCTTCCGGACGGGCACCGAGGTCGTCTGAGACTCCGGTCGTGGCGTCGAGCGCCATGGCAGCAATTGTGGTGAACGTCGGCTGTAGCTCGAGGTTCTTGCTCGTGGACAGGTCCTGGAGCCCGTCGAGGACGCCCATCTGGCGCAAGAACCCCATCACGTCGGAGGACACCGGCGCCCACACGACGCTTTCGTTCTTGCTTTCGATGTTGCGCTGAATCTGGAATCCCCAGCGGCGCACTTGGCCCTGCATCATGGCGGGATAGCGCAGGCTCTTGAATGGAATGGCAATCTCGGCGGTCCATCCATCGGCGACGATTCTCCCCGCGGCGTAGAAGAGCGCGTCCCACGAGGAATCACCGAGCTCGTTGAAGCCACGGAAACGCCCACCACCGCCGCCGCCCCCAAAACCTCCCCCGCCACCACCGCCCCCCCCAAAGCCGCCACCGACACCGCCACCGCCGCCGCCGCCCGGGCCGCCACCGCCCGGGCCGTTGCTCATGATCGCATCGCCCTGAACGCCGTACGCGTTGACGGAAAAGACGTAGCCGCGCTGCTGATCGAGAAAGGGATCGAAAACCAGCGAGACGGTGTCGTCGCGGAACGTCTGGTCCCGATCGACGCGGTTGGCGCGAATAAGCCCCTGGTCGGAATAATGGGCGTAGATGCCGAAGTACAGATTTTTACTGTCGTACGCGATCGAGATTTCCGTCTGCTCGGTAGCTGGCGCGCCTTCGATCGGGCGCTGCTGGACGAACTCGGTGATGCGCGCCGCGGTCTGCCACAGCGCGTCGTCGAGCCGGCCGTCGATCGACGGAGGCGTGCTCGAACGGACGGCGGTCACCACGGGGCGCCCAGCCAGCGTTCCGACAATAGCGTCGGCCAGGGTCCCACCACGCTCCTCGGCTTTGTCGGTGGTGGGCTGGGATTTTTGCCGGCTCGTGCCTGAGGCTTCCTGGGCGAACCCAGGCGCAGAAAAATGCAGAGCGGCGAGGAGGAGCAGCAGCGCGACCCGCCACCGAGAGGCTGGCTTTCGTCCGGTTGCTCGGGCCCAAGCCTCGGCGGTCTGGTCGCGCGAAAACACCGTGGGGATCTTACTTGACTTCCCCACGACCGTCAGCACGAGGTCCTATGCGAACATCCTCAGAGGCTCGAACCGCCCCTTCAGCACGGCTTCTGTCGCGTCCAATCCCATCCACTCCTTGATCATCGTGGCGTAGACGCTCCTGAAGTCGGTGGTCATCTTCAGATTGCCGTCGTCGAGGTCGGTGAGGCTCGCGGGCTTGCCGTAGAAGCCGCCCTTGACGTTCTTCCCGAGGACGAACATCGGTGTCGCGGTGCCGTGGTCGGTGCCGAGGCTCCCGTTTTCCTCGACACGGCGTCCGAACTCGGTGAACATCATGATGGCCACGTCGCTGGCCCGGCCGAGGCGCTTGATATCTTCCATGAACGCACGCACGGCATCGGCTGTATACATGAGCAGCCGGGCGTGGACGTCGGCCTGCTGCACGTGGGTATCGAACGAATTTCCCGGGTAGGTGACGTAGTAGAGGCGAGTGGGCATTCCAGCGGCGATGAGCGCAGCCACCCGCTGCAGGCCTGCGCCCAGCGCGCCGCCAAGGCCGTAGTCGACCGGCGTCCGGTACGCCGCCGACGACTGCCTCACGAAGTCGGAGCTGTCGGTGGCGTTCCGCGCGGTCCCAGCCAAAAAGTCCAGCGTCTGGTTGGACGTCGTGCGCAACTCGCTCAATGCCCCAAGCGCCTGCTTCTCAGCGTCTGTCCCTTCGCGGCGGAAGCGCGCGGGGTCGTCGAAGACGAGCGGGGAGTGTTTGCCGCTCCGCACCGCCAGCGACTGAGACGTGCCGACATTGACGATGATGTTTCGCGTCGCGGGGTCGTAGCGTCGGTCCGCCAAGCGCCCCAGCCAGCCCAGTGGCTCGCCGCCGTTGGGCACCCCGGTGTGCCAGAAGCTCATCGACGAAAAGTGCGACAGGCTCGGGTGGTCGTAGCCACAACCGTGCACGACCGCCAGCTGACCGTCCTTGTACAGCCGCTCGAAGCCGACCATCGAAGGGTGAAAGCCAAAGCCGTCGGCAACCTTGATGACCTCGTGATCCGGAATCCCGATCGTTGGCCTCACGCGGTAGTACTCCGGGTCCCCGTAGGGCACGACGGTGTTCAAACCATCGTTGCCGCCCGAAAGCTCGAGGACAACCAGGATCCGTTCGGGATGCGCCTCGACGCTCGTGCCTTGCAGCGCCTGGGCGGTCAGGGCAGCCGTAGTGCGGCTGAGAAAGGCCGGGAGCGTCGCCCCAACACCGAGACCGTACAGTCCCCGAGCGAGGAAGTCGCGCCGCGAGCACGAACAGCCCCGACGATGTCGCGAGTCATGACCGGCCATATCGCACCTTTCGCACCTATCCGAGTTGGTATTCGGGCGTGCTCAGCACCAGATACAACAGCTCTCGAAGCGCCGGTTCCAGGTCGTCGCCCGGCCGCACGGTCGTCGAACCCAGCTTGTCGCGCAGGAAGTCGACGAGCACGGCGCGATCCTTCTCGGCGAGCGGAACGCGAAGGAACCGGCGAACGAAATGATCGACGACGGCCTGAGCGGTTTTCGCGTTCGCCGCCGACACCATCCGGGTGAGACTGGTCTCGGCGGGGTGGCGTGGAATCGCCTTCGTGCGTTCGTACGCCATCAGGTAGCCGCGGTAGCTCGCGTAGCGAGTGTTGTAGTCCTCGTCGCGGTCGGCCATCATGTTCGACTCCGCGTCGCCCGTGCCTTCCTTCGTCGCTTCGGTGACGTTTTTTCCCTTGGCGAGCTGCTCGCCGACCCGGGCATACAGGCCAGGCATCGCCCGGTCCGGCGCCCGAAACGCCTTCACGTCCGGGGACAGGACGTCGCGGAACAGGTTGCCCCGCTGCAGCAACGTCGACGGCGTGATCCAGGTCCGCCCACCAGCCCAGCCGGCAACGTTGGGCGGGTCGAAGAGCATTTGCCCCAGGGCAGCTGTCATTCGGCCGAAGTCGGGAATGGTCGGCAGCTCGCGCAAGCCCATCTTCTTGTAGGTGGAGATCACGAGGCTGACGGGGCTCTTGATCTGCGTGGCGAATGACGGCGGGCTGTAGAAATCCCTGGACAGGAAGATCTGTTTCAGCAGCGGCTTCATCTGGTAGCCGCTGTCTCTGAACGTCCGACCCAGCCGGGCCTTGACCGGGCCCGAAATATCTTCGCGCACGAAGAACCGGTAGACCTTGGCGGCCACGAACTCGGCGGTCACCGGCTGCTTGAGGATGGCGTCGATGATGTCCTCGCCGTTCCAGGGCCCGGCCCGTCCTAGAAACGTCTTGTCGCCGAAATCGTGCTGCTCGGCGTCGAACTTGAACGCCAGCACGTCGTTGGTCCACCCGGTGAACGAACGGGCCGCCTCCCGCACGTCGTGCTCCGTGTAGTTACCGACACCCATCGTAAAGAGCTCGAGCAGCTCACGGCCGAAGTTCTCGTTCGGGTGTTTCTTGACGTTTTCACCGTTGTCGAGATACACGAGCATCGCCGGGTCCTTCAGGATCCCCACGAGCAGCTCGCGAAGGTTGCCGGAAGCGTGCGCGCGCAGCATCAGGTTCTGTCGGAGCATCATCCGGTAGTCGCGAACCTTGACGTCGCCCGTCGCGAAATGACCGTGCCAGAAAAACGTGAGCTTCTCCTCGAGCGGGCGTTTGGTCGCGAGCATGCGATTCGCCCACCACACGCCGAGTCGCTGCGTCTCGAGGCTGTTGGCGCGCAAGGTGTAGAAGAACTTGTCCACGACGGGCTGGAGCCGTCGAGCGGTGCCTTGCGGGAGGGCCTTGACTCCAAGCGCCTCTCCACGCTCGCGGGCGATGCGCACGGCCTCGGCGCGGCTCGGAGGAAAGGGATCCATCCCGGGATCCCAGATGCCCGATTCGTCGAACGCCTTGAGCGCGCTGTTGTCGGTGGTCTCGTAATCGACCAACCAGTCGACCGCCTGCTTGGGGGTCATCGCGGCGAGGCGTGCGATGTCTTCCGGGGTCCCGCCAAAACCAGCGCGTTCGAGGAGATGAGCCGCGCGGTCATAGCTCCAGTCGCTCGGCGCAAGTGGCGACAGGTTGTCTGTCCAGGCAGCGGGCGCGTCGGCAAGCGTGCCGACCGCCAAGGCGAGAAAACAGCAGAGCGACCAAACCGGGAGGCAGCGCGGGAATCGGTGTGTCATAAGGCCTCCGAGCGACAGCGTCTGTGGATGGTACATCAGGCTGTGGTGCGAACCAAACGAAACGAGGGGCCGGCCGGGCGGGTCGGCCGCTCACCGGTGTGACGAGGGACGAGCCGCGCGGTCCGCGTGGAGCGGGTGGGTATAATGCGCGCCCATGTCCCGATTGACACCCACGCGCGTCGTCAACATCGAGGACCTCCGGCTCGCGGCCGAGCGACGCCTGCCGAGAGCCGTGTTCGACTACATCGACGGCGGCGCCGATCGCGAGGTCACGCTGCGGGAGAACGGCCAGGCGTTCGAACGCGTCGCTTTTCGTCCGCGCTCGGCCGTGGCGACGCCGCGCTGCGACCTGCGCACGACCGTGCTGGGCGTCCCCTTGGCGCTTCCGCTGCTGCTCGCGCCAGTTGGAAGCAGCCGCCTGTTCTACCCCCGCGGCGAGGTCGCCGCCGCGCGCGCGGCCGGGACCGCCGGTACGGCTTACATCCTGTCCACGCTCTCAGGCTGCAGGCTGGAAGACGTCAAGGCGGCTTCGAGCGGGCCGGTCTGGTACCAGCTCTACCTGGTGGGGGGCCGCGACGTCGCATCGGCGGCCATCGAACGAGCGCGAACCGCCGGTTTCACCGCGCTTGTTGTCACGATCGATACGGCCGTGGCCGGGCTGCGCGAGCGCGACGTGCGGAACGGCGTCACCCAACTCGTCGGCGACAGTTATTGGTCGATGCTGCCGTTCCTCGGGCAGTTTCTCGCGCGGCCCCGATGGCTCGCGGGCTTCCTGGCCGACGGCGGGCTGATGAAGTTTCCCAATGTCGTGCTCCCGGGCCAGGGACCGATGCTCTATGCCGATGTGGGCGCGGCCCTCGCCCAGTCGGTGGTGACGTGGCGCGACCTCGCCTGGATCCGGGAAGTCTGGCAGGGTCCGATCGTGGTAAAGGGTGTTCACACAGGCGACGATGCCCGCTCGGCCGTCGATGCGGGAGCCGACGCGCTGGTCGTCTCCAATCACGGCGGCCGCCAGCTCGATGGCGTGGCACCAACCCTGCGAGTGCTGCCAGAGGTCCTCGAGGCAGTCGCGGGGCGGGTCGAGGTCCTGATGGATGGCGGCATCCGTCACGGCAGCGACATCGTCAAGGCGTTGTGCCTCGGCGCGCGGGCCGTGCTGATTGGCCGCGCCTACGCATACGGCCTCGGAGCGGCTGGGGGCGCCGGCGTCGCGCAAGCGATCGAAATCCTCCGCTCCGGCCTCTTTCGGACGCTCAAACTTCTCGGTTGCGCCTCGGTAGGAGAATTGGACCGGTCGTACGTGGAGGTTCCCGCGGACTGGCGGGCGCGTTCTCCGACGTAGGGCACGGACACGGGAGATCGGAGCGGCGAAAACCGTATCCTCTGGGAAACGCGGTGGCCGTGGCCCTCGTATGTATCGCGTAGAATAGCAATTCTGGTGAGGCTCTTGTTGATTGATATGCGTCGAAACGTGTCGGTCCGAGGTTACCGGTGTGCTGCAGCGACGGCATTGGCCGCGGTGGCGTTCCTGGGCTGTTCGAAATCGCCCCAGGTGCAGGCGCGAGGACGTGACGAAGCGGCGCGGCCGGTGAAAACCGAGCTGGTGCGCGAGGAAATCGTTCATCGCGCGATCGAAGTCGTCGGCACGCTCGCCGCGCAGGAAGAAGTGACCATCTCGGCACAGACCGAGGGAACGGTCAGTCAGATCCGCGCCGACCTCGGCGACCGCGTCCAGGGCGGACAGGTACTCATCGAGATCGATCGCGAAAAGGCGAGCTACAAGCTTGCCCAGCAGAAGGCGGCCTTCGAGCGCGCCCTCGCCAAGTACGGCGTCACGCGGCCCGGCCAACTCCCGCCGATCGAGCAGACGCCGGATGTTCAGAAAGCGGCGGCCGAGCTCGCTCAAGCGCAGCAGTCGTTCGAGCGTGCGGACGAGCTCAACAGACGCCAGTTGCTGCCCCGACAGCAGCTCGACGATGCCGACGCGAACCTGCGTTCCAAGAAAGCCACCTACGAGTCGTCGCTGCAAACGGCCAAGAATCTTCGGGCCGACATCGACGCCTCGGACGCGACCATGAAGCTGGCGGACCGCGAGCTGCGCGACACCAGCATCCGCGCCCCGTTCGATGGCTACGTCCAGAAGCGGTTGGTGTCGCTCGGCGAGTTCGTCAAAACGCAGGCGCCAGTCATGAGCGTCGTCCGAGTCGATCCCCTGAAAGTGACGGCGGAAATGCCGGAGCGAATGGCCCCCTGGATCCAGGTGGGCCAGAGCGTGGATCTGCGCGTCGACGCATTTCCGGACAAACCGATCACCGGCACAGTGTCGCGCATCAGTCCCGCGGTGAATACACAGACGCGGGCGTTTCCATTCGAGGCCCGCGTGCCGAACCCGGGCGCACTGCTCAAGCCAGGGACGTTTGCGCGCGTCCACATCGAGACGTCGAGAGTCGATCACGTGTTGACACTTCCCTCGGCGGCCCTGCAGTACCGGTACGGCGTCAACCGCGTCTTCGTCGTCGACGGCGACCGTCTGGCGGTGCGCGAGCTCAAGATCGGAGACCGCGTCGGCGACCGGATCGAGATCGTCAGCGGCGTCAAAGCCGGCGAGCCGGTCGCGGTGAGCGACGCCGAGAGCCTGGCCGACGGAATCAAGGTGAGCACC
>JBGPJH010000146.1:0-8075 GCA_041485305.1 Vicinamibacteria bacterium
CCTCTCTGGCGAATCGGCCGAGAGTATCGCGCAGGCATTTCCCGTTCTAGCGCTCGAGCACGTCTACGGCGCGATCGCGTTCTACCTCGCTCACCGCGATGAGCTGGACGGCTACTTTGACGCGCGGCGGCGGGACTTCGACGCAAAGCGGGAGGCGGCTCGCAACGCCGACCCGATGTTCTACCAGAAATTGGCCGACGCGAAGAAACAGACGCCACTCGCCCGCTGATGCCGATCCGCTTTCAGGCGGACGCCGATTTCAATCAAATCACCTTACCGTTGGCTGACACCATGTAGGTACGTGACGCGCCAGCCTTTTCATTGGCCAGAGCGCGCCGCTTCAGCCAATCGTCCAATGCGGGAGCACCGGAGTCGAACGTCGAGAGGTCGTGCTGGTCGCTGAGGTGCTTGGGCGCCCCGACGTCCGCTGTCTCGCCCTGGCTCATCGTTCCCAGGGCGCCTGTGAGGCCAACAGTCGGCGCAGCTTGGGATTGGCAGTCGGCGATTTGTCGAAAGCCGCTGTGAATTGTTTGTAGGTCTACTGTGCTTAACCGCGCAGCGTTCGCCGAAATCGGCCGACAATCAAGAACCTTCCGGTGAGAGCTACTGGGGTCGCGGGTGCGGCGAGGGGCTGGCAGCGCGCGCGCCGATGGCGCGTATTACGACGGAGGACGGCGGTGATCCTCGATCAAATCGGCGAGCCGGCCGACGATGCCCGTCAGGCCGATGAGCCCATCGGCGATCCGATCGGTCTTGGCCGACAGCTTCTCCAAGTCGGCAGCGAACCGCGCCTGGTGACCTTCAACAATTACTAAATCGGCAGCGAACCGCGCCTGGTGACCTTCAACGGTGGCCAAGGCGGCGGCGAACCGTTCCTGGTGACCCGCAACGCTCGCCAAATCGGCAGCGAACTGTTCCCGGTGACCGGCAACGCTGGCCAAATCGGCAGCGAACTGAGCCTGCTGGCTTAGCAGGAACTGCACCGTTCGTTGCATCTCATCCGGAGACATCGGCTGGAATTCCATGAAAACACCCCCGTTTCGACCCGGCAACCTCATTATGCCATCGTCCTTCAAGCCCCGAGTCGAGCAACCCATAGGCCAGCGGCGGAAAGCTGCGGCGGGTGGGGCCGGTATGGCAGGTGGGGTAGGTGGGGCAGGTGCGCCGGGCGGGCCAGGTTGGACGGGTGTGGTGGCGCTGACGGCTGAGGGCTGAAGCTGAAAGCTGCCGGGGACAGCTGCAGTTAGATGCCGAGCGCCGCGACGATCACCCCGACGGTCGCAATGGCGCCACCGGCGAGCGCGTCGCCGTAACGGTCTGCCCACGCGCCACGAAGTGTGTTCGCCGCGGCGCGGGCGGGCAGCGCCAGACAGACCATGGTCCCAATCGTCGCAACCTCGTAGGCAACCACGACGAGCAGGATGCTCGCCCAGCCAAGCGGCGCCGCGCCAAAGATGAGCGGGACGACCGCGACGCACGGGTCGGCCGAAAACAGCAGAAACAGAGTCCACGCGGTCCGCTTCCCGGGTTCCACAGGGCCGTGGTTGTGGTGACGGGGGTGATGGCTATGGTCGTGGTGACGGAGATGGGCCGCGTCGCGCTCCTGGTGCTGGTGTTCGGGCAGGTAGTCATGGACGTGCTCGTGAATCTGGGCGCGAATAGCACGATGGAGCCCCCACAGGCCGTACACGAGGCCGAAGGCCACGAGAAGCGCACCCGCGACGCTCTCGAGTCGACGGCCGAAGGCCTCGATCAGCTCGAGCCCGAAGAACAAGCTGACGAGACCGAGCAGGACGGACATACTGACGTGGCCGACGCCGCACGCGGCGGTCACCAGGGCGGCGCGCCGGTTGGACCAGTGCTCAGCCCTCGCGAGCGCGGCGAAGGGGAGCCAGTGGTCCGGGGCCAACGTGTGGAGTGCGCCGATTCCGGCCGCGACCGCAGAGAGGGCGAGGGTCACGCGCATGCCTGACTCCTACGGGTGTCCGGCCGCTGTCGCACACGGCGACCCGTGCGGATGACCGATCCCTCGTAGCCACCGAACCCACAACTCGATCCCCTGCCCAGCAGTCGCCGACACGGGGATCATCGTCGGCCGCGGCATCACGAGCGAAAGGTTCTCCTCGATCCGGGCTACGTCCACGTCCTTCAACGCGGGCAGCAGGTCGATTTTGGTCAGCAGCACGAGATCGGCCTTCCGGAAGATGATCGGATACTTCAAGGGCTTGTCTTCGCCCTCGGTCACTGACAGCGCGACCACGTTGACGTCCTGGCCGAGGTCGTAGACGGCTGGGCACACGAGATTGCCGACGTTCTCGATGAAGAGATAGTCGAGATCGCGCCACGACAGCCGATGGAGGCCGCGATGCACCATCTCGGCGTCGAGGTGGCACGCCGATCCCGTCGTGATCGCTTCGGCATCGATGCCGGCCGCGCGGACGCGCCGAGCATCGTTGTCCGTTGCCAGGTCTCCGACCAGCACGCCCAGCCGTGCACTCGGACCGAGGAGCCGCGCCGTCGCTTCGAGGACGGCGGTCTTGCCCGAACCCGGCGATCCCATCAGGTTGATGACCGTGACGTGATGATCGTGAAAGTGCTCACGGTTGTGGCGAGCCGCGCGGTCGTTGTTGGCCAGGATCCGCTCGTGTACGGTAACCGGCACAATGTCCGGATCTCCGCACCCGCATGAGTCGCACATCACGGCACCTCCAGTTCGAGCTGTTCCAGCACGATTTCGTCGCCCTCCACCAGGCGGGCGGGACGGTTGCAGGTGACGCATACCAGACGCCGCCCGGGCACGATGTCGCCGTGGCCCGCAGGACACGTCCAACGCTCGGCCACCTCGTCGACATCGAGCGGAGCGTTTTCGCATATCGTGTGCGCGCGAAACGTGTCGTAGGCCGTCCGCAGGAGCGCGACATCGACGCCGGCGGCTCGCCCGATCCGCACGCGCACACGGCGGACCGCGATGGCTCGACGCTCGAGCGCCTTGGCTTCGATCTGATCGAACATCGCCTGGACGACGCTGTACTCGTGCATGTTCGGCTCGCTCTCAGGCCGCGTCAAACTTCGGTGGCCGCTTGGCGAGGAACGCCTGCAACCCCTCGGCAAACTCGGGCCCGTCGGCCACACGCGTCAGCTCTTCGAGCTCGCGGTCGAGGTGCTCGTCGAGCCGGTCCATCCCGGCCGACTGATTCAACAACTCCTTTGCCATCGCGAAAGCGCGCGGCGGTCCCTGCGCGATGCGGCCCGCGATGTCGAGCACGACTTCATCGAAGTGTTCGACGTCGTGCACCGAGGTCACCAGCCCGTAGTCGAGGGCCTCAGCCGCCGACAGGCGCGGATTGAGCAACATCAGACCCATTGAGCGCCGGAGCCCGACGAGCCGAGGGAGCAGGAACGTGACGCTCTCTGCACCGGTCAGGCCCGTTTTCGAGTAGGCCCATTCGAACGACGCACGCGTCGAGGCCAGCACGAGGTCGCACGACATGGCGATGCCAAGCCCGCCCGCGGCGGCCACACCGTCGACGGCCGCGATGAACGGCTTGGGCGCCCGTCGGATCTCGGAAATCGCGCTGTGGATGTATTCGAGGATCTGCTTGAACACCCGACCGTAAGCCGTCGCACTCCCCGCCTCGGGCGTCTGAGGGTAGCGGTCGGCGTGGGTGAGGTAGTCGAGATCGTCGGCATCGCCGCCGTCCCGGATGAACTTCAGGTCGGCTCCGCTGCAGAACATCCCGGGTAGACCCTTGACGATGACCGATCGAATCTCGGGGTCGCGCGCACACTGCAGTCCGGCGCGCCGAAAGTCCTGGGCAGTCTTCACGTCGAAGGCGTTGAACCGGGCGGGCCGGTCGATAGTGATGAGGCCGACCAAACCCTGCCGCTGCACCTGGATGTGTGTCATCGACGCCCTCCCACCTTCAACCCGCTCGCTGATATCTCCACAAACGGCGGCATGTCTCGAGGGTGCCCGGTGGCGTCAACCGTCCTCGTTCATCGACCACCCACGGCGCGACGGCTGCGGGATCCGCCGCGGCAAGGGCTTCGAGGTCGATCCGACCCTCGGCAATCAACGCGAGGGCTGCCGCGAGCAGCGGCCCGGAGGCCGAGCGAACCATCCATTCCTGGTGCGCGAACACGTACGCCTTGAACATGTCCACGGCGTCCCAGGCCCGCGCGGCCCCGGCGAGCGCCGACACCGGATAGGGCCACGAGCACACGAGCGGTGCGCCGCCGTCGGCAACGTCGTTCACGAGGTGCACCGTTGCGGTCGTTTCCGACTGGCCGTCGAGCAGTGCGTCTCGCACGGCGCGCATGCCGGGATACCGCGGTCGACCGTCAGGACGCCTGATCGTCAGATCGCTGAAGTGCAGGTTGATGAGGCGACCAGCAAACGCGTCGAGCATCGGGCGCGTGACGAGATACAGGTACCCGTCGAGCACGACCAGGTCTGGCGAATACGGGGTGAGCCGGTCAACGGTTTCGCGATCGAAGAACCGCCGCGTCTCGAAATCGCGACCAATCGCCTCCCGTCGCCTCGCGTAGAAGTCGCGGATGCCATGCTCGAGGGTCGGCACGCCGAATCCCTCGACCGTCGGCCGCTCAACAAACGTGTGCTCCGTCGTCAGCACGCACACAATATCGTACGCGCGCCCGCGATTGGGGTCCCGCTCGAGCAGGTGCACCAAGCCCGGTGCCCGGCGGGAGCACATCACGGCGACACGAACGGGACGAGGCTGGGTCAACATATCCTCGGCAACAACTCCCCTTCGGACTCCGCGATGATTCGCCGGCCAAAGCCGGTGTCGAGCACGACCAAACCGGGGTGATCCCCCGTGCACACGCCGATGACCGCCGCGTCACGACCGAGCGGATGCGCCCGCAGGCCGGCCAGAATGCTCTTGACGGCCGCCGGGCGCACGCCCATCACTGCCTTGCCTTCGTTCGCGACAACCAGCGGATCGATGCCCACCAGTTCCGACATACCGCGCACCTCGGGCCGCACGGGCAGCGCGGACTCGTCCAGCAGAATGCCGATCTGCGCCTTGGACGCCATCTCGTGCAGCGCACTCGCGAGCCCGCCGCGAGTCGGATCCTTCATCGCGGTGATTGCGCCCGGCTCTGCAGATAGGGCGGCCCTTATGAGCCCGTTGATCGGCGCCACGTCCGACACGAGCGGCGCGTCGAGTGACAGGCCGTGCCGGGTGGCCATCACCGCCATCCCGTGATCCCCCAGCGTGCCGGTGACGATGATGCAATCGCCCACGCACAGGCCGCGGTCTGTGACAACGTGCGAGGTCAGCGCCACGCCGGCCGTGTTGATGACGATCCCGTCGATTTCGCCTTTCCCCATCACCTTCGTGTCGCCGGTCAGCACGTGGGCCTCGGCCTCCCCGCAGGCCACACGCATCGAGGCCAGAATCCGCTCCAGGTCGACCCGCGGGAAGCCTTCTTCGACAATCACACTGCAAGTCAGGCCAAGCACGTGGGTGGCACCCATCATCGCGAGGTCGTTCACGGTGCCGCAGACCGACAGCCTTCCTATGTCGCCGCCGGGAAAGAACGGTGGTTGGATCACGTGCGAATCGGTCGTCAACACCAGCCACCGATCGCCGATTCGCACTGCCGCGCCGTCGTCCATCGCCGACAGGCCAATGACGCCGGCGGGCCGCTCGGGTTCGGTAACAAACGCCCGGAGAAACGCCTCCTCAATGAGACGACGCATAGCCCGGCCGCCGGCGCCATGTTTCAGCATGATTCGGTCGTCGGTTGGGGTCAGCGCGGTCATGGCGAGGATCCTTTCTTAGTCGCCGTTCCGTCGGTGACACACCGAACACACGACGTCGACTCCTCGGGACGGAGGTCGGGTATGCCACCGTACTGATGCCAGATCCGGCACGTGCCTTCGCTGCTCACCATGCACGCTCCCACGGGCGAATCCGGCACGCACTCTCGGCCAAAGAGCGGGCAGTCGCTCGGCGAGGCGATGCCGGCCATGATGTTCCCGCAGATGCACTGCCGCACGAGGGACGAGGGCGCGCGATTCCAGAGCGACGCCAGATCGATCGTGAAGCGGCGGCGCGCGTCGACGCCGGCAAACTCATCACGCAGCCTGAGGTTGCCGTTAGGCACGTGCGCGATCCCACGCCATCGGCCGCCAATCGGTCGAAACACGCGCCAGAGCTGCGCCTGGGCATTTCGGTTGCCTTCTCGCGTGACGCAGCGGGGAAACATGTTGGACACCGACGCTTCGCGATCGCGAAGCATCTCGGCGAGACGCACGAGCGCCGCAAGGATGTCGAGCGGTTCGAATCCGGCGACGACGACCGGGAGGTGGTGACGGGCGACGAACGGCTCGAAGATGCCCCAGCCGGTGATCGTGGCGGCGTGGCCCGCCGCCAAAAACCCTTCGACGCGCGTCTGGGGCATTTCCGCGACGATCTCCATCACGGGCGGAATGTACTTGTGCGCGGACAGGACGGATAAGTTCGGCGGCAGGCCCTTCAAAATCACAGCCGCCGTCGCCACGGCGGTCGTCTCGAAGCCGGTCGCGAAGAAGACAACCTCCTGGTCGGTCTGACGCGCCAACTCGACCGCCTGCGACACGCTGTAGACGATGTCGATGGTCGCGCCCGCGGCCCGCGCGTCGGCCAGGGAGCCCGCCGTGCCGGGCACCCGCAGCATGTCGCCGTAGGTCGCGATCCTGACGCCTTGCAGCGCGAGGGCCACGCCTTCGTCGATCTCCGGCATGTCCGTGATGCAGACGGGGCACCCGGGGCCCATGATGACGTTCAGGCCGCGTGGCAAGGACGCCCGAAGGCCGAAACGGGCGATCGCCTGCTCGTGGCTGCCGCACACATGCATGACCGACACGGGCGAGCGCCCGATCTCGGCCACGATCCGGGTTAGCGTGTCAGCCAGTTCCCGGGCACGAACCGGATCCCGGAACTCGAGATTCATGGTCGGCCTCAGCGGTCTGCCCCATTCGCCGCGTGCATTTCGCTTCGCACGTCGGCAGCCATCAGGTCTTCGGACTCGTTGCCGGCGTTGTCCTTCAGTAGCTGCTCGTACAGTTCCAACGTCGCCCTGGCGTCTTCCGGCGGGATGCGGCGGATCGCGAAGCCGACGTGATTGAGCACGTAGTCGCCCGCCCGCACCGGCTCGTCCACGAGGTCGAGGCTGATCCGTTTCCGCACACCCCAGAAGTCGACCGTCGCGACCAAGTCCTCCACCTCGATGACGAGGCCGGGAACACCCAGGCACATGACCAACTCCTTCGGCGGACCTGACCGCCGTCTCAAAGATCCCCACGGCCTCCAGGCCTGCCTCAGACCCGCTCTCGCGCTACGGCGTCGGCAACGAGCGCCTGGCCGAGCGCGATACCCCCATCACCTGGGGGCACCTGCTCGTGCAACCGGACATCGAAATCCGACAACTCTCGGCAAACGCCTTCGGCCAGGCGCGCGTTCTGGAAGCAGCCGCCGCTCGCAACGACGGTCAGCCGCCCCACCTGCTGCGCCGCGCGTCTGACCAGGGCCGAAGTGGCCTGGGCGAGCGTGTTGTGGAACGCCGCGGCCACTACTCCAACCGCCGCGCCGCCGATCCTGGCCTCCGCCGCCGCTCGAAACGTGGGCCGCATGTCCAGTTCGCACAGATCGCCCACGGCGTGAATCTCGAAGGGATACGCCTCGGTGACGTCCGGATCGGCGGCCTGGTTCCACTCGAGCGCCACCTGGCCCTCGAAGCTCGCATGCGGCCGATCCAGGAACAGTGCGCCGAACCCGTCGAAGTAGCGGCCGACACCGCGGGCGAGCGGCACGGGCAGGCGTGATTGTCGCAGCGACGTCAACGCCTCGACTTGGCCACCGGAGACACTCTCCTCCATGAGACCCCAGACCTCGCGCGGCACGTCGCCGCCGTACGCGTCCAGGGCGAGCGCAATCGGCCGGAACGTCGCCGCGCGCTCGAAGCCGGTGACGCTCGTCACCATCACTTCTCCGCCCCACATCGTGCCGTCGGTGCCGTAGCCGGTGCCGTCGTACGCGATGCCGATGACTGGTCCGTCGATGCCG
>JBGPJH010000147.1:0-8009 GCA_041485305.1 Vicinamibacteria bacterium
ATATGGAAAAGGGGGTGATCGAGCGACAGATCAGCGATTGGGTACGGTCCAGACGGCAACGCTTTGCGAAGCTGGCTTTCCCACACCTGCCAGGCGTATTCTCCCCAGAAATCGTCCGCCCAAAAAAACCCACCCTTGAGCACGTAGTCGCGAAGGGCGGCGGCTTCCTGGTCGTCGAAATACGCGCCGCCGGGTTCGGTCATCATCACAAACGGGCAGCGGAACAGTTCCGGTTGCGTCAGCCGGATGAGCACGTGGTTCGGGCGGCCGCTTTCGTCCATGCTGACGGGCGCCCGCGTCAATTCGGACAAGCGGATCGAAAGGTTCTCGTCCGCACGCGGAAAATCGACACTCCATCCGTGCCCGTCTCCGTTCGCCGCCTGACGGAAGACCAGCCGACAGAACTGAAAGGCGCCGGTGTCCATCGACTCCGGGCTCGCCCAGGCGAGCGGCCGGCGGACGTCGACGCCGCCCAATCCTCGCCGCTGAGCAGCGGTGGTCGAGGCGGCGAACAGTAAGACGGCAATCAAGACCGCGAACCGCCGCCGCCTTGTACCGGCTCCCACTGCCGCACCTGCCATGCCCACAGTTTACGGGTATTTGGATGCGGCGGAAAGAACAGGTTGCATGTCATTGGCTTTCTACGCGCGCGCCGGCGTCTCGCATTTCGGAGATGGCGCGATCAGAATCGCCGGCCTCCACGTCAACTCCGGCGATGGCATCGCCGAGTATCGTGACGTCGAGGCCCGCCGACAACGCGTCGAGCACCGAGGCCTTGACGCAGTAATCGGTGGCGAGACCACCGACGCGAAGGCGATCGATCTTGCGCTCGAGCAGGTCCTTCGCGAAGGAGTTGCCTTCACCGGTCCGTCCCTCGAAAACGGAGTACCCAGCTCGGCCGGGATCTTCTCCCTTGGTGACCACAATGACGGAGGCGGGCAGTCGCAGGTCTGGATGGAACTGGGCGCCAGCAGTGCCCTGGACGCAGTGCACTGGCCACAGACCGCCGTAGGGTTGGAAGTGGCTGGTGACCCTCGGGTGCCAGTCGCGAGATGCGTAGATGGGGACGCCGCGCGCCACCGCGACCGCGATGTGGCGATTCAGCGCGGCGACGACCAGGTCGCCGCCCGGCACGGCCAGTGCCCCGCCAGGACAAAAATCGTTCTGGACATCAACGATCAGGAGTGCCGTGCGACCGCCGACCGTCGCCGACTCAGGGCTCATGCAATCGGCTCAGTGCGTCACGCTCGCTCCCCAGGGCCCGACTGATCTCCACACGATACGGAGGCACGGCGGGCTGGATGCCGCGCAGCCGCGGCGGCAGTCGATCCAGCTCGGCCTTCGCGTGGGCACGCGCCTCGTGCAGCGACACTCGTCCCCCAGGCAGACGCGCGCCTTGCGCCATCACGTGTTGAAGCAGTGGTCGTCCCTCGGCCGCTTCGTCACTTCGCCCGAGGATATCGTGTTCGGAGAGCCCTTCGCGCTCGACCCGAAACACCTGTTTGCGACCTGGGAGCACGGCTTTCCCCGGGGACAGCTTCAGGCGGCCGCGGCCGGCGTACTCTACGAGCTTGTAGGCGATATCGAGACTCGGGGCATCGCGCGAGACACCCATCTCTGTTCCCACGCCAAAGCCATCGATTGGAGCTCCAGCAGCGAGCAGCCGGTCGATCTCGTCTTCGTTGAGGTTCCCACTGGCGAAGATGCCCACTCGCTGGAGCCCGGCATCGTCAAGGATGCGCCGCGCCGCGATGGCCAACTGACCAAGGTCCCCCGAATCCAGCCGGATCGCGCTCACGCGAAACTCGGAGCCCAGCTCGGTTGCCAGGTCGACCACCTTCCGGACGCCTGAGAGGGTGTCGTACGTGTCCACGAGCAGCACCGTGTCGGGATACAACCCCGCGAACGTGCGAAACGCGTCGTACTCGCTGTCGTGTGCCTGGACGTAACTGTGCGCCATGGTCCCGGAGACTTGCAGGCCGTAGACCTGTCCGGCGGCCACATTCGACGTCGCATGAACGCCGGCCACGTGAAAAGCGCGAGCGGCCTTCAGGCCGGCGTCGATCCCGTGCATACGCCTGAAACCGAAGTCCACGACCTGTCGACCTTGCGCCGCCTGGACGACGCGCACCGCCTTGGACGCCAATACCGTCTGCAGGTGGATCTGGTTCATGACGAACGCTTCGACGAGCTGCGCCTCGGCGAGCGGCGCGGCGACTTCGATGATGGGTTCGTTGGCGAAGATCGGCGTGCCTTCGGGAACCGCGTAGACGTCGCCGGTGAAACGAAACGTTTCCAGGTACTTCAAGAACCGGCCGGAAAACCGTCCGAGCGATCGCAGGTAGGCAAGCGCCGCCTCGTCGAACTCGAGCGTCTCGAGAAATGACAGAACATCGTCGAGACCGCAGGCCAGGAGGTAGTTGCGGCGTTCGGGCAGGCGCCTGACAAACAGGCTGAAGACCGCGACATCGTGCATCTCCTCCTCGAAATAGGCCTGGAGCATGGTGAGCTCGTAGAGGTCCGTCAGCAGGATGGGGCTGAACCAACGCGTCGAGGCCGTCAGGACCGCACTGGGACCGGGGCCAGGTGTAGGGGCGTCGAGGGCGGTTGGGTGGTGATCCGACTGGCTCATCGTGTGTCGGCGCGTCGTGCGAGGCTGATCATACGTCACCAGGACGAGGAGGCCTGTCCCGACGGCTTCGCAAGAGAGGGGTGGCAAAAGCTGTAGCGTCGCCCGGTCGGTCGGTTGTAGCGTACGCCCATGGATCTCCTCGACTTCGTGCGCGGATGCACCTTTGACGACTTTCTACTGACGCCGCAAGTGGGGATCGTGCCGCGGCGCGATCCGGGGGTCATCGATCTGACGACCGCCTTTTCGGAGCACGTGAGGCTCAGTCGACCTCTCGTGTCGGCCAACATGGACACGATCACTCGAGCCGCGATGGCCACCCTGCTTGCGGAAGAGGGCGGCATCGGCGTGATCGATCGTGGGTTTCGCGCGGGCGACATCGGCCCTCAGGTGGCCGAGGTTGCGGCGGTCAAACGCACGCAGCACGGGATCATCGGCGACCCGCACACGATTTCCGAGGATCAGTCGGTCGCCGATGCGGTCCGGAAGATGGAACAGACCCGCGTGGGCACACTGGTGGTGACCGACGAGGGCGGACGCCTCAAGGGGCTGCTCACCGAACGCGACGTGCGGTTCGTGTCGGGCGATCTTCGAGTTGCCGATCGCATGACGGCCCGCAGCCACCTCGTCGTTCATACTGGCATGCTCTCGTTGGCGGACGCCGAGCGGATGATGGCGGAACGGAAGGTCAAGAAGCTCCCGCTCGTGAACCCTGATGAAACAGTACTGGGTCTCATCACGGCGAAAGACCTCATCAAGCACCAGCGCCATCCCTTCGCGACGAGAGACGAACAGGGGCGCCTTCGGGTCGCGGCGGCGGTTGGTGGCACCGGCGACTATCTCGAACGAGCCGTCGAGGTGACCCGGATTGGCGCCGACGTCCTGGTGATCGACATCGCGCACGGCCATTCAGTGGTCATGGACCGGGCGATCCAGCAGATTCGCAAGCGCCTCGGGGCGGTGGAGCTCGTGGCGGGGAACGTGGCGACGGCCGAAGGGGCCCGGTTTCTCCTCGATCGGGGCGTGAACGCGATTAAGGTCGGCATCGGCCCGGGAGGGGGCTGCACGACGCGTCTCGCGACGAATTTCGGCGTGCCGCAAGTGGAAGCGCTCGTTCGATGCCGGATGGCCGTCGGCGACCGCGTACCACTGATTGCCGACGGCGGGGTCAAGCGGGACGGCAGCATTGCCGAAGCGCTCATCTTTGGCGGCGACTCGGTCATGCTAGGCAACGCGTTTGCCGGGACCGAGGAGACCCCGGGCGAGGTCGTCTTCAAGCCTGTCCTGATGCCGGAGTCCCAGAAAATCGTGCAGGTGCCGTTCAAGGTGTTTCGAGGCATGGCGTCGATTGCTGCGGTACGCGATCGGCTCGACCTGGAAGAGGCCGATCCGCGCGAGGTCGAGGCGCTGGGTGCCGAAGGGCTCGAGGTCAGCGTTCCTGCCCGTGGGACGGCACGAGCCGTCGTTCACGACATGCTGAAGCACTTGTGCTCGGCGGTCAGTTACGGCGGAGCGAGCAGCCTCTCGGAGCTTCGCCAGAAGTTCTGGTCGCATCCCGAGGCGTACCTTATCAAGCTCTCGCACGCCTCCCGTGTTGAATCCTTCGAGCGGTGAGCATCTGATCAGACCGCGCAACCTGCTGATTCGAAGTGAGTTATGTAAGCGAGAGCTACAGGCTTGTCGTCTGAATGATCACTGCTGACATTTCTGTCGATTTTGATGAAACAGACAGGATCGAGACCCAGGGACACGCCTCTTAGTGGAGGGCCGGCCGCCGCGTCGGCCACCCGACCGAAGCCGTCTGCTGAGGCTTGCTAGCGATCGGCGGTCCCAACCTCCCATCAAGAGGGAACGAAGGGCTTCAGGAACATAATTGTCGCTCTGATGAATGGACTCTACCAAAATGTACGATGTTGAGCCTCATCTTCGGCCCCGCCGGCGGCCGAGTGCGACGCCGTTTTCAACCGATGAACAAAGCGAAATCCCTTAGCCCTCGGTCGGTTCGCGTTACGTGGCGCTAGTTTTGCACAACCTGCGAGCGGTCATCGGGCACGTGGTTCGTTCCCCACGTCGTGCCGCGGGTATGGCTTTTCTCCTCGGAGGTGGCGAAGTGCGATTCATCACGATCTGTGTTCAAGGGTGTAGTCGAAGCGTTCGTGTCGCGCTGGTGTCGGCAGCGGTCTTCATCGCAACCGCTGCGGTGGCGTCTGCGCAGGCTCCTGCGGCGGCGAGCGACGACTCGGCTGTGTTGTCGTTCTTCAAGAGCACCGAAATGTCCGGCTTCGTCGACATGTACTACGGCTACAACTTCAATACGCCCAAGACGCCCTGCGTCACTGTTGGTGGGGTTGCCGTGTTCTCGTGCTTGAGAAACTTCGACGTCGCGCACAACTCGTTCAGTCTCAACCTTACCGAGCTGGCGTTCGAGAAGAAACCGACCGACGCGAGCCGCGGAGGCTTCCGCATCGATCTGAACTACGGGCCGACGGCGGCTATGGTGCACGGGTCCGAGCCAGGCGGCACGACGATCTTCCAGAACATCCAACAGGCGTACATCAGCTACCTCGCGCCGACCGGCAAGGGGCTGCAGCTCGACCTGGGAAAATTCGTTACGATGATGGGGAACGAGGTCATTGAGACGAAGGACAACTGGAACTACTCGCGGGCGCTCCTGTTCACGCTAGCGATTCCCTACTACCACATGGGCGCGCGGGTGACGTACTCGCCCAACGACAAAGTCACGTTGCAGGGCCACTTGGTCAACGGTTGGAACAATGTCGTCGATAACAACACCGGCAAGTCGATCGGTGGATCTATCACGCTTAAGCCCACCGGGGCGCTGACGATCGTCGAAAACTACATGGGGGGACCCGAGCAGAACAACACCAACACCGGCTGGCGGCAGATGTCTGATACCGTCGTGACGTATACCGCAAACAAGCAGGTGTCTCTGGCAGCCAACTACGATCACGGACAGGACAAGGTCGCTGGCAGCACGGTGATGTGGCACGGCGTCGCAGGCTACCTCAAATACCAGCCAAACCCGTGGTTTGCTTTTTCGCCGCGCGTGGAGTGGTTTGACGATCGTGACGGGTTCACAACCCTCGTGGCGCAGAAGGTAAAGGAGATCACCCTCACGGCCGAACTGAAGCACAAAGACGGCGTGATGATGCGGATCGAGTACCGCGGCGATTTTTCCGACGTGCCGTACTTCATCAAGAACTCGGCTCAGCAGGTCAAAAAACAGAACACGCTGACGGTCGGGTTTGTATACGCGTTCAGCACCAAGGCATCGTAACGAAGGCGACCAGAGGGGCCTTCTCGATCCGGACGGCAAAACGCGCCGGCGGCAGCGAGGCCTCTCGAAGATGTCCACCAGATCGAGTATCCTCGCGATGTGCGTGCGGTGGCGATGCGCGGCTGTCGGTGGGGCCGCGCAGAGCAGTTGTTCCTGATCGCCGGCGTGATGGTCGTCCCGCATTCGGATGGGCGAGCAGCTCGAACGACCGCAAATCCGAGTGCCGGCGCGACCGCGCGTGCGGACGGCTTCCGCGTGCCGGCCGGCATGTCTTTCGAGCGTGACTGATCACCTTCCTTCAAGCCTGCTGCCAGAGCTTCATGACGTATCCGGCCGTTGTCAAGGTTCTCGGCGCGCTCGTGCTCCTCTGGGGCGCTCCGCTCGCGGCGGCCTCTGACTCGGCGTCCGCACCCGGCGATCCGATCGCCAGCCTCATCCTGTCGCTCGCCGTGATTCTCGTTGCCGCAAAAATTGGCGGTCATTACGCGACGGTCGTTGGCCAACCGCCGGTTCTCGGCGAGCTGCTTGCCGGCGTGCTGCTCGGAAACCTCACGCTTGCCGGCCTGCCGGGCCTGGACGCTCTCAAGACCGATGCGGCCATCGATATGCTCGCCCGGCTTGGGGTCATCCTGCTGCTGTTCCAAGTTGGTCTGGAATCCACGATCGGGCAGATGCTGAAGGTGGGGCTGTCCGCATTTCTAGTGGCCACGCTTGGCGTCATCGGACCCTTCGTCCTGGGCTGGGGCGTGGGCGCATGGCTCGTGCCCAACGCCAGCGTCTACACGCACGTGTTTCTGGGTGCGACGCTGACGGCCACGAGCGTTGGCATCACGGCCCGCGTGCTCAAGGACCTCGGGCGGTCGCAGACCGACGAGGCCCGCATCATTCTGGGAGCCGCCGTCATCGACGATGTGCAGGGGCTGGTGATTCTGGCGGTCGTCACCGGCATCATCGCGGCCGCCAACCAGGGTGGCTTCGTATCCTACGCCGCCATCGGCCTCGTGGTGGTGAAAGCCAGCGTCTTTCTGTTCGGCTCGTTGGCGCTCGGCGTCTACCTGTCGCCGCGGCTGTTCTCTTTTGCGTCGAAGCTCCAGGCGGGCGGCGTGTTGCTCGCCACCGGACTGGCGTTCTGCTTCGTGCTGGCCTGGCTGGCCGATTCGATCGGCCTGGCGCCAATCGTGGGCGCCTTCGCGGCCGGGTTGGTGCTCGAGGATTTGCACTATCGCGACTTCGTCGACCGAGGGGAGCACACGCTCGATCAGCTCATAGAGCCGATCGCCGCATTTCTCGTCCCGATCTTCTTCGTCGTCATGGGCATGCGCACAGACCTCCACGTGTTCGCGAGCCCGGGAGTGCTGGTGCTGGCCGCCGCGCTGACGGTGGCGGCGATTCTCGGCAAGCAATTGTGCGCCGGGGGAGTGATCGGTCCGGGGCTCGACCGGCTGTCGATCGGAATCGGGATGATTCCCCGGGGCGAGGTGGGCCTCATCTTCGCCAATATGGGCTTGACGTTGACCGTTGCCGGCCAACCCGTGATCGACCAAAGCGTGTTTTCTGCGGTGGTCGTGATGGTAATTGCCACGACCGTGATGACGCCGCCCACGCTCAAATGGAGCTTCCAGCGGTTCTCGCGACGAGCCGATGCCCGGTTGGCCCTCGACAGGCCCTGACCCTCTGCGGGACACCGCGGCCAGGACTAGGGTCAGCATTCGCCGAACCGCTCGGGCTCGGAACTGACTCAGAAGGACAATCGGAACAAAATTGTCGCATCGGCATAGCCAGGCTACCTGAATGTCTAGCCCACCGCCCATCCATGAATCGGTTCTTCAAGAGGCTCCATTCGACTTGCCGAGCAAATTCAGCGGTACCGCACGACTCTCCCTCTGACGCGGGCTGGCGCTCCTCTTGCAGCCGTCGGGCGCGTGTTGCGGGACGAATCCTTTCCCGGCTCGTTCGCCGGGAGCGGCCCTGTGTGTCGAGGGTCGTCGCGTTCGCGGGGACCCGCATCACGCGGTTAGCAATCGCTCTCTCTATGGAGATGGAGGACGTGCGATGGGTGCGAATTCGACGCAGGGGTTAGCC
>JBGPJH010000148.1:0-7994 GCA_041485305.1 Vicinamibacteria bacterium
CATCGAGCAGAGCACAACCCAACGTGTGCGCACGTAATCCATCACCACCACTCTCCCAGCGATGCGGCGGCATCATACAGGAGGCCCACTCGTCGCTGGAGAACACACTGCGCGGGGGTGGAATCTGTACGGACGGTGTCATGCCCACGGAACCAGGGGCTTCGAGTGGGTTCGAACCTCGATGCAGAGTGAGCTGACCCGCGTGGGGAGCCGGAACAACATATTCCCCCTTTGCTTGCTCGGGGCCGTCACTCCGCTACGGGCAGGGAGGCAACCGTGGCCCCTTTTCAATGTCCGTCAATGGTATCCATGTTTGAGTAGCCTCTTCGCCGCCACCTGGTAGAACCCGCCGCCCTGGGGCGGCACGTCCCACCCCATCGCGTCGGCCAGCCGATCGTAGATATTGAATAAGAACGCGACTTCCAGAGCGTCCTGGACAGCCTGCTTGGACACCCCGGCACCGAGCACCGTCCGCACGTCTTCGGGTCCAAGACTGGCGTGGTCGAGCGTCATCTTCTTCAGGAAGCCGAGCGTGGCGCGAAGCCTCTCGTCAATCGGCGCCGTGGTGTAGTCGTCCAGGACCTGTTGGGTCAGGACGTCACTCTTGAGGGCGGACGCCGCGACCGCGGCGTGGGCGTTCGTTCAAAACAGGCACTGATTCAATCGCGACACGAATGCGGCGAACAGCTCACGCTCTCCGACCGACCATTCGGAGGGGCCGCGCATGACGGCATGGGTGTGCGCGGAATGCGGCCGTCCGAAGAAGTGCCGTCGGTACTGCAGGGTCCGCACGACATCCGGTGCACGGAAGCCCGAGACGACGCGCATCATCCCATAGAGGAGCCTGGCCGAGAGCCGGTCGCCGCGAGCGACGTTGCTAAGTCTCATACGTTCTCCAGCGCTCGGCGTGCCGCTGCGAGCCGCTCCTCCGCAGCTCCGAACGCCGCCGAGACGATGATCTCGAACAGCTGATCCTCTGTGTAGCGGCCTCTGAGCGCATCGAGATCCTGGTCGGTCACCGTGCAGGCGCGCGAACGGATCTTCTCCACCAGGGTTGTCAGCTCCTGTGGAGCGTTCCCGCTGGCGACCGTCTGACGCAGCTCGGCAGGCGTCGCGCCGGGTCCATGCAGCAGCGCTGAAGCCGTGACGTTTCTGAGCGGCGCGAAACGATCGTCCACAGGCTGCATTTTACCGAAAGAGGCGTGTCAATGAGGAGTGTCGCTACGACGCCGGGCTCGCGCGAATCGACGAACCCGCACTTCGCGAAGGGACCACTCGTTAGGACGCAGACGACGTGGCTTCCTGCGTGCGAACCGCAGTCCCCGGACGAAGTTCATCCGTGCCGCGGCTCGCAATCAGATCTCCTGGCCGAAGATCGCCGAAGACTTCGACCAGCGGCCCGGACGCGAGCCCGGTCTTGACGTCGATCCACTCCGTCCGCCCGTCGCGAACGAGCACGACGAACACGCGGTTCGTCGTGCTCGCGATGCTGCCGCTCGGCACGAGGAGCGATGGGCCAGGTCTTCGAACCGGCCACCGGACTTGACAGAACATTCCGGGGGCGAGCCGTCCCTTCGAGTTCATGACGTCGAGCTCGACCGCCATGGTTCGCGTCTTGAGGTCGATTGCGTGGGCGATGCGTGCCACCGTGCCGGAGAATGTCTCCCCCGGATACGACTCGACCGAAAACGGCATCGTCGTGCCCTCTGTTACCCCGGCAACATAGGCTTCGGGGACTGGCACCACGAGACGCAACCGATCGATTTTGACCAGGCGGACCATCGGCATCGCCGCCGCGGGTCCGCTGTTGGGGCCGACGAGTGCACCGGGGTGCACGTTGCGCTCGGTCACAACGCCGTCAAAGGGCGCCGTAATTCTCAGATACCCCTCGAGATCCGCGATCGATCGCAGCGCCTGCCGCGCAGCCTCGACATTCTGACGGGCCGCCGCCACGTGACTCTGATCGACCTCGACAGCCTTTTGTGCCAGCACCAGATCGTTGCCGGCCACTACGCCGGGCGTTTCCGCCGCGGCTCTCAATTTCTCGAACGTGCTCGAGTCAGCATCGGCCTTCGATCGCGCAGCGTTGAGCTGTGCGTCCGCACCCTGCACCTTCGATTGCGCCTCGGCTCGCTGTGCGATGAGTTCTGGCGCGTCGAGCTCGGCCATCAGCGTGCCGGCGCGCACGCGCGAACCGCGATCGACGCGAATCGTTTTCACGAATCCCGCCACCTTGGGATGGATCGCCACCGCCTCGTACGGGTCCAACTCGGCGGGCATGTCCAACACGACCTCGATTCGTCGCTCGACCACGCGAACGACATCGACGGTGGGCGGCCCGGCCTGAGCGGGCTTCTCGCTTTCGGTCGATTTGTTGCCGCCGCAGGCAGCGGTCGCGAGGAAGAGCACACCGGCCACGGTCGCAGAGAGCCAGCGGTTTCGCTCCACGTGCCTCATACGTGTCCCTGCGGCGCGCGATACGCGCTGGCGGGATCATCGGGGTCGAGCGAGGCCGACGCCACACGGGCCGACTGCTGCACGAGGGAAAACACCGACGGCAGCACGATGAGCGTGGCAAGGGTGGCCGCCGCCAATCCCCCAATGACGGCCCGACCGAGCGGCGCCGTGGCCTCGGCGCCTTCGCCAAACGCGAGCGCCATCGGCATCATGCCGGCGATCATCGCGATGCTCGTCATCAACACCGGCCGCATCCGGGCGCGCGCAGCGTCAATCGCGGCTTGGATGGGCGAGCCACCGTGCTGCCGGGCGGCTTCCGCAGAGGTCACAAGCAGGATGGCGTTCGCCACAGCGACCCCGATCGCCATGATCGCTCCCATAAACGACTGCACGTTCAGCGTCGTCCGTGTCGCCGCGAGCAGCAGGACGACGCCCGTCAGCACCGCGGGGACGGTCGAGACGACCACGAACGCCAGGCGGAGCGATTGAAAAGTGGCCGCGAGTAGCAGGAAAATGACGACGATCGCGACGAGCAGGCCGACCGCGATGTTTCCGAGCGTCTCCCGCATCGGCGCGATCTGTCCCCGGAGGCTGACCGTGATCCCTCGCGGGGCTCCGGCACGCGCGACGGCCTGCTCGATGCGAGTCGCGACACGCCCAAGATCCTCGCCGACCACGTTCGCCGACAGGCTGACGATGCGCTGGCCGTTGATGCGATCGTACTCGCCGACGATCGTGCCGCGCTGAATGCGCGCGACATCGCCCAGGAGCGGGCGCAGTCCGCGGTCGGCTGCCACCGGCACCGTGCGCAGGTCCTCGAGACTCGTCATGCGCGGCTGCGGGATCTCCACCTGGACTTGAAACGCGATGCCCGTGCTGGGATCGGCCCAATAGTTCGGCGCCACGAACCGGCTGGACGACGTCGCCGCGGCGAACGAACGGCCCACCTGGTCGACGGTCACTCCGAGCTGGCCCGCCCGTTCGCGGTCGACGTCCACGTGGATCGCCGGATACTCGAGCGCCTGCTCGACCTGGAGATCGCGCAGGGTGGAGATTTTCGCCAGCTCCTCTCGCACCTTCGCGGCAACCGCACGGCTTGCCGCGAAGTCTGGTCCCGCAATCGAGACCTCGACAGGCGTCGGCGCGCCGAGGTTCATGATTCGACTGACGATGTCGCCGGGCTCGAAGGAGAACTGCGCGTTCGGAAAGCGGCCGCGGAATCGACGGCGTAGCTCCTCTTCGAAGTCCGTCAGCCGAAGGCCCGCTTCGGGCTTGAGGGCGACCTGCAGGACGCCTTCATGCGATCCGCCCGTCCAGAGAAAGATCGTGTTGATGGGATAGGACGAAGGCTGCACGCCGACGTAGCCCAACGTGGTGTCCACGTTGGCGGGGCCGGCGGCACGTCGAATCTCGTCGAGCACGTCGTTGGCGAGGCGCTCGGTGGCCTCGAATTTCGTGCCCGTGGGCGCGCGGAAGCGAAGCTGAAACTGGCTCGCGCCTCCGGTGGGAAAGATCTCGCGACCCAGCCGCAGACCTACACCGACGACGATCGCCATCGTCACGACGGCGTAGGCAGCCACCAGCAGCCCCCGCATCGGCGCAAGCCGCCGCAGCAATCGCGTGAGCCGCTCTCGGAGACGCTCCATCCAATCCGCGACGTGCGAGCCGGCCGGCCGATGCTCCGCGAGCAGCCAGACCGACAGCACGGGCACGAGCGAGCTCGAGAGGAGATACGACGCGATCATCGCGAAGCCGACCGCCAGTGAGAGCGGAACGAACAGCGACCGTGAGATGCCGGTCATGAAGAAAGACGGTACGAATACCGCGACGACCGACAGCATGGCGAGGAGCTGGGGGATGGCGACCTCGGCACTGCCGTCGAGAACAGCACGCGCCACCGGCACGTTCCGCGCAAGGTGGGTGTGGATGTTCTCGATGGCCACCGTCGCCTCGTCGACGAGGATACCGACCGCGAGTGCAAGCCCGCCCAGCGTCATGATGTTGATCGTCTGGCTCGCTCCCCACAGCGCCACCAGCGCTGTCAACAGCGCAAACGGAATCGTCACGACGACGATCGCCGAGCTGCGCCAGTCGCGGAGGAACAACAACACCATCAAACCGGTCAGGAGCGCGCCGAGGATCGCCTCGCGCAGAACCGACTGCAGGGCGCCCCTGACGTTCCGAGACTGATCGAGCTCGTACGTGATCTTGATGTCGTCCGGCACGAGCGCTTGAAAGCGTGAGAGGTTGGTCTTCACCTCGTTGACCACCGTCAACGTCGAGGCGTCGGGACGCTTGGTGACAGGAATGTAGACAGCACGGCGGCCGTTCACGAGCGCATACGCGGTCGGGATATCGGCGCTGTCGGTCACGGAACCGAGATCGCGCAGAAACACCGTCGGACCGGCGCCTGGCCGTATCGGAAGCTCGAGCAACTCATTGATGTTGCTGACGACCGAGTTCACCGGCGTGATCGCCGTCGTATCGCCGATGTTCATGCTGCCGGCCGGCGTGATGGTGTTCCCCGAGCTCACGGCGCGGATCACTTCCTCAGCGGCCATCCCGTGTGAGCGGAGCCGATCGGGATCCACGTGAATCACAATCGTCCGCTGGCTGCCGCCAAAGGGCGGTGGCGCCGACACACCAGGCAGGGTCGCAAATTGCGGTCGGATGCGGTTCAGCGCGAGGTCCTGGATCTCGCCGAGACTGCGCGTCTGGCTCGACAAGACGAGATATCCGACGGGCACCGTGCCGGCGTCGAAGCGCATGATGAACGGGCCGACCGTGCCGGCCGGCATGAACGCCCGGGCGCGATTCACGTAGCCGATCGTCTGCGCCAGCGCCTGCGCCATGTCCGTTCCAGGATGGAACGTCAGCTTGAGCAAGCCGGTGTTCTGAATCGATTTCGACTCGACGCTCTCGATCCCATCGATATAAAGGAAGTGGTACTCGTAGTAGTACACGAGATACCCTTCCATCTGCGCCGGGCTCATGCCGCCGTAGGGCTGTGCGACGTAAACAACCGGGAGGTTCAGGTCGGGAAAGATGTCGATGCGCATTCGGCTGACCGCAAGAGTCGCGGTCAGCGCGACGGCAATGACGACCACGACGATGCTAATCGGGCGGCGTAGCGCGGCGCGAATCAGCCACATGGTCTAACGAACTCCAGAGGCTTGACGAACGAGATTCTGAAACGGGGCGAGATTCCCCTGGGCGACAGCCTCGAGCAGGAGCGCACGCCATAGATCCACGCGTGCGAGCTCGTCCTGGACCTGCGCCTGCGCGAGCAGGCCTTGCCCGTCGGCGACTTCGACGATCGCGGCGAGCCCGGCCTGATACCGTGCGCGAGCCTGCGCTTCGCTCTGCTGGGCCGCCGCCAGTTGTACGGGGGTGTTCGCCGCCACGGCGCGCGCAGCTTGCACCATCGCCGCTGCCGCCTGACGCTCGCTGGTGACGGCCAGCAGTGCTTCGTCGTACAACGCGGCTTCGGCCCGCTCCGAGGCTGCTGCGACTGCTTTACGCGCACGCAGACTCGTGAAGTCGAAGACGTTCGGAAACAGGACCTGCACACCCGCCGCCCAATTCGCGCGTTCGAGCCCCAAACCGTCGAGACCGGTGTCGAGGCGCCCGCTTGGATCGGCGCCGCTGCCCCGTGCGAACACGCTTGTTTGAACGTACACGCGAGGCCGATCGGTGCGCGCGAGCACTTCCTGTTGGGTGCGAACGGCATCGACCGCCGCCTGGTGAACCTGGACGAGCGGGTGCGCCGTGGGCGTCTGCACGGCGGCTTCGCCGGAGGGAAGCTGTTCGAGCAAACGGGCGGCGTCAATCGCGACCCCGCCCGTCGTGACGCCAAGCGCCCGAGTCAGTGCGGTCTGGGCGAGCGCCTGGATTGCCTGGGCCTGAATCATCCGCGTTCGGGCAGCCGCTCGTTCAGCGTCGGCGCGCGACGCGTCGGCGCCAGGCCGCAGTTGGTTGTCGACAAGCGTGTGGACAGTGCGCGACAGCACATCGCGCCGATCGACGTCGGCCTGTGCGGCGGTGACCGTCCGCTGTGCGGCGGCCAGGCCGAGGAAGGCGGTCGCGACCGCGTTCTGGACGTCGAGGCGCGTCAGCGCCTCGCCGGCGCGCGCCCGCGCGAGGACGGCCTCCGCGCTGACGACCGTCGCTCGGCGCAGCCCGAAGTCGAAGGGCTCCCATGAGAACAGCGCTCCCGTCGCGCTGCCCCAGACACTGGTGGCCGAGGTCGACGGCAGCACCGGACCCGACAAGGCCGGGATCACGGCCTGTGGAAGGAGCTGGCCGAAGATGTTGTTCGCCGTCGCCCAGTTGGACTGCCACAGGGAATCCAGGCGTGGCAAGTACGCGGTCCGGGCGAGACTGACCCCCGCCGCCGCCGCGTTGGCCTGTTCCAGCGCGGCCCGAACGGTCGGATAGTGATCGACGGCATATTGAAGTGCCTGGTCGAGCGTCAGCACCTGTGGCAGGGGTTGGGCCGGACCTGGCTGGGCCCCCGCCGCACCAGTCGCGCCGGCGAGGCAACCGAGCACAAGAGCAGCAGAACGCAGTCGAAACATCAGGTCTCGTCGGTGTTATCGCGGAGCGCCGCAGTCACGCCGCGCTCGTGACACGTGTCACGCCCATATCATCGTCTACCGATATCGTATTTCGATATCGTGTCACGACTCTAGCGCGTCGGTGCGCCCGCCGTCAAGCGTCAGTGTGGCGTTTGTGTGGCGTTCTGGGTCAGAAGCCGGGGACGACGTATGGCCTGTCGGATCGCTCCGGCATGCGGCCAGGGGCGGCTTGCGCTGGCGTGGGGTGTGACGCGGCGTGGCGGCGGGATCTACTCAGGTGCCTCGAAGAGCTCGCCAAACAGCTCGCGGACTTTTGCGCGTGCGGCGGCCAATGCCCGGCGACCCGCCGGCGTCGCCTGATAGACGCGCCGGATCCTCGTGCCATTCTTCTGACGAACCGAGCGGAGATACCCTTTGGCCTCCAACCCGTGAAGGATCGGATACAAGGTTCCGGCGCTCAGACGGTATCCGTGCCGGCTCAGCTCCTCGATCATCGCGAGGCCAAAGATCGACTTTCGCTCTGCGTGATGCAGGATGTGCAGCCGAATGAGCCCGGAGTACAGATCGCGATCGACGCTCACGCCGCTCCTTTCGAATCGATTTTCGGGAGGCAGTTGACCAGGGCGCGCCCACGCCGATGCCGCCACGACGCGGGCGGTTCCTCTCGGATCCGGCGCCACACCCGTCACGACAACCTCCCCAGACCCTTCCTGTTGCAGTGAGCGAGGCCACGCATCGCCTGAGACTATCTCGACGGAGTCGGGTGGATTGTAATGAGCTTGTAAAAAGTCACCGCCGGCAGGCCGAAGGCGCCGATGTCGCCCCATGAGGTATAACCACTCTCCAAGTCATCGGTCCGGCTGAGAGCTGACTTGTCACCGGAGGCCAACATGCACGTTGTCAGAACGGCTCTCTTCATCGCGCTCGCGTCGAGCGCACCTGGTCTAAACGCGTTGCGGC
>JBGPJH010000149.1:0-7965 GCA_041485305.1 Vicinamibacteria bacterium
AGGGCGCCGAGGCGCCCGTCCCGCAAGGCGCGAGGAGGGAAAATACCGGGAGTATGTGACCGACGAGCAACGCCGCGGGGCGGGATGCCCCGCCCCGGAAGCCATGTGGCGGCTGCCGGGGACGGGGACACGAACGCGGCGGGGATCAACTCGCACTGAAAATCGCCACCTGGAACGTCAACGGCATTCGGGCTCGACAGGCGCAGGTTCAGGAATGGATCGCGCGCGAGCGCCCGGACATCGCCTGCCTGCAGGAAATCAAGGCCGCGTCAGACCTTGTGCCCGCCCTTCTCGGCGAGATGGACGGATACTGGTGTTGCTGGCACGGCGGCAAAGGCTATTCGGGAGTCGGCCTGCACGTCAGCAAGGATTTTGCGCCCGAGCGCCCGCTCTTCTCACATCCCACGTTCGACTTCGAACATCGTGTCGTCGCAGTCGAGGTGCCGAACTTGACCGTTCTGTCGGTCTACGTGCCGAACGGTGGAAAAGACTTCCCTGCGAAGATGCGATTTCTCGAGGCAATGGAGGTATACGCGCACGGCCACCAGGCCGCTGGAAAGGCCGTGGTTCTCTGCGGCGACCTCAACGTCGCGCGAACCGAACGCGACGTGCACCCCAAGGAGCGCAAGCCGCGCGCGATCGGTCAGCTCCCGGAAGAGCGCGCGCTCCTCGAGCGCATCATCGCGAACGATCTCGTCGACGTCGGACGGGCGCTCGATCCCGACAACGATGGGCTGTTCACCTGGTGGCCTCCGTGGCGGAACATGCGCGAGCGAAACATCGGCTGGCGTCTCGATTACGTGCTCGCCACGACCGGGCTGGCGTCTCGAGCGTTGTCGTGTCCCGTGCAAAGGGACGTCGGCACCAGCGATCACGCGCCGGTCGTCGCGACGTTTTCGTAGAACCAGCCCGGTCGCGCTGGGCGACGGCGCCGAATGGTGTCTCGGCGTTCTAACCTTTCCGAGTAGCCTCATGCCCCAAGTCCTGGAACGATTCCTGCGGTACGTTCGCTACAACACGCAGTCCGACGAACGGTCCTCCACTTATCCAAGCACCGAGACACAGCTCGTGCTGCTTCGCGACCTGGTGGAAGAGCTTCGCGGCATTGGGCTGTCCGAC
This sequence comes from Vicinamibacteria bacterium, assembly GCA_041485305.1. Classification (GTDB taxonomy): domain Bacteria; phylum Acidobacteriota; class Vicinamibacteria; order Vicinamibacterales; family CAVVIG01; genus JBGPJH01. Next base: position 1,120 of record JBGPJH010000149.1, read on the forward strand.
GCCACCATCGACGAACACGGCTACGTGATGGCAACCATACCGGCCACCACGACGAAGCCGGGCGTTCCCACGATCGGGTTCCTCGCGCATGTCGACACGTCGCCGGAAATGAGCGGCGTCGACGTGAAGCCGATCGTTCACCACAACTACGACGGACGAGACCTGCCTCTGCCCGATGAGACTGGCGCCGTGCTTCGGCTCTCCGACAACCCCGCGCTGGCCGAGCAGATGGGATGCGACATCGTGACGGCCTCGGGCACGACGCTGCTCGGGGCAGACAACAAGGCGGGCGTCGCAGAAATCGTCACCGCCGCGGCCTTTCTGGCCCAGCATCCGGAGATCTCGCACGGACCGATCCGGATCGCCTTCACGCCCGACGAAGAAATCGGCCGAGGCACCGACTACTTCGACGTCGCCCGGTTCGGCGCCCAGTGCGCGTACACAATGGACGGCGGCGGCCGGGGCGAAGTCGAGGCGGAGAGTTTTTCCGCCGACGCCATGACCGTGACGTTCCACGGGTTCAACACCCATCCAGGGTACGCCAAGGGCCAGATGATCAATGCGATCAAGGTGGCCGCCGATTTCATCCAGAGCCTTCCCGCCGATCGCCTGTCGCCCGAAACCACAGACGGGAGGGATGGATTTGTGCACCCGTACGTGCTGCAGTCATCGGTCGAGAAAACGTCGGTCAAGCTGTTGATTCGCGATTTCTCGACGAGCGGCCTGCTCGAAAAGGAGCAGTGGTTGTTGGACCTCGCTCGAACCGTGTGCGGCCGGCACGCCGGCGCGCGCCTCGAGACCACCGTCGAAGCGTCCTATCGAAACATGAGAGAGGCCCTCGCGCACCACGCCGGGGTCGTGGAGTACGCCTGCGATGCGGTCAGGGCAGCCGGCATCGAGGTGCGGACCCAGTCTATTCGCGGAGGAACCGACGGGTCGCGACTCTCGTTCATGGGTCTTCCGACTCCCAATCTGTTCGCCGGCGAGCACAACTTCCACTCCCGACTCGAATGGGTCTCGGTGCAAGACATGGAGAAAGCCGTCGAGGTCATCGTCCAGCTGTCGCGGATCTGGGAAGAGCGCTCGTGAGGACGTGGTAGTCTTTGGGGCGGGCTCGGGGTCTCGAGGAGAGCGGCCTCGAGCGGAGGAGAGGCTCCATGCGTGTTCTGCGGGGCATCAACCTGTCGGGCGGCGTGGTGGGGAGCGACGCGGACGACAACGCCGACTTGTACGGGCGCGGGATTGCGCCGCGAGACGTGCTGCAGGGAGATTCGATTCAGGCGCCATCGGCCTTGCAGCCGTTCATGAAAGCCCTTCGCCGGGGAAACTAACGACGCTTCGCCGTACATCGCCAAGCGGCGGATCGCCAAGCCACGACGGCGAGGCGTTGGCACTGAAGGCCGCCACTCCGCAACCCCCGGCCGTGCACCAGTGTGAAGGCGACGCGGCATACGGCAGCGCAAGACGCCGCTTGGTGGTATCCTGAGTTAATCGCTCCCATGGATGAATTCGCCCTCCAGCCCGCTGATTCCGTGTTGTCGGACGAAGCGCTCGCGCGCGAGCCCGCCATCGTCGCAGCCCAATCGGCGGCAACGGAGTTGCCCCCGCAGCCGGCAGCATGGCGGCGGTTCGCGACCGAAATCGCGGCCGGCGCCCAGACGTTGTTCTCGGCCGCAGTGTACGCGACGCTGATCGTGACCTTCGGGTTTCAGGTCGCGCGCGTCGACGGTCTCAGCATGGCTCCCACGCTCGAGGATCATGATCGCTTGATCGTGAACAAGCTCGTGTACGAGATCGGCGTGCCGCGACCCGGCGACATCGTCATGCTCTACTATCCGGTCAACCCGGACAAGATGTTCGTCAAGCGTGTGATCGCCAAGGAAGGGGACACGGTCCGAATCGTCGACGGGCATGTGTACGTCAACGAGATGCCGCTGCACGACGAGTACGTCCCCGAGGAATTCCGCAGCCACGACGACTGGGGCCCGTCCGTGATTCAGCAGGGTTACTACTTCGTGATGGGCGATCACCGCAACAACAGCTCCGACAGCCGCCATTGGGGCCCCGTGCCGAAAAAGTACATCGTCGGCAAGGTCAAGGTGCGGTGGTGGCCGCTGCAGGGCGCCAAAATCTTCTGACCTCCAACGTGTTGCGGCCGTGCACCGTGCTCATCGCAGCACCAGACCTGCTGCCGGCCCTCAAAGCACGCGCGGAACAACTCGGCGGCGAGCTGTTGGCGTTCACCGACGCCGATGCGCTGAAAGCGCTCGAATTGATCATGAAACGCCGCCCCGAGATCGTGGCGCTCGAGCGGCTGTTCGCGGACACCCCACGCGGTGCTGCGTTGATCGATCGCATCAAGGCCGATCCGTCGCTCGCCGCATTGGAGATCCGAGTGGTATCCCTGGAAACGGGGTACGCGCGGAACGCCTCCCAGCCGCCAGCAGACCCCGCGCGCGCGCCGCAGCGACCGCCCGGATCCTGGTCGGCCGGCGCGCTCGACGGGCGGGGCACGCGCCGCGCGCCCCGATTCAGGATCGCCGGAGCGGTCGACGTACTGGTGGATGGGAATCAGGCATCGCTCGTCGATCTGTCGACGGTCGGCGCGCAGGTCGTGTCGGCGATCGTATTGAAGCCGAACCAACGCGTCCGGGTGTCGCTCTACGACGACCACGGCACGGTGCGCGTGAGGGCCCTCGTCGCGTGGGCATCGTTCGAGATGCCGCCAGAGACCGGCCCGCGCTATCGCGTGGGCCTCGAGTTCATCGGCGCCGACCCCAGGGCGGTCGAGGCCTACTGCCTACGTCATAAAGCCTGACAACCGGGATGCAAGCACGTCCCGACGAAGAATCGTGTCGTCTCGCTCCGACCCGGTCGAGACGATGGCTGCCGGCACACCCGAGACTTCTTCCAGCCGCGCCACGTAGCGCTGCGCGTTCTTCGGCAGATGGTCGAACCGACAGACGCCCTTGGTTGGCGCGGACCAGCCCGGCATCGACTCGTACACGGGCTCGCAGGCGCCGAGCTGCGAGACGTCGGATGGAAATTCGGTCAACGTCCGCGTCCCGCACCGATAGGCGGTGCAAATCTGGATTTCGTCCAGGCCGTCGAGCACGTCGAGCTTGGTCAGCGCCAGGGCATCGAGTCCGTTCACACGAACGCCGTAGCGGACCGCGACGGCGTCGTACCAGCCGCACCGGCGCGGCCGGCCCGTCACAGCGCCATATTCGTTTCCACTCTCACGCAGCCGGCTGCCCATGTCGCCGGTCAATTCAGTCGGCAAGGGTCCTGCACCGACGCGCGTCGTGTACGCCTTGACTACGCCGACAACGCCCTGAATCGTTCTTGGTCCAACGCCCAGGCCGGTGCACACTCCGCCAATCGTGGCGTTCGACGACGTCACGTAGGGGTAAGTGCCGTGGTCGACGTCGAGCAGCGTGCCCTGTGCGCCCTCGAACAGAATCGACTGTCCCGCCTGCATGGCCGTGGCCAGCATGAGCGAAACGTCGCGGACCAGCGGCTGGAGCCGGGGTCCGTGCGCGCGCAGCTCGTCGAGCACACCCTGCCAGTCCATGGTCGAATCGTGCACGAGGCGGTTGCGGGCCAGCACGTTGTCGCGGACGTTCTGCTCGAGCGATTGCGGATCGGCCAGATCGCCGACCCGTATGCCGCGCCGTGCGATCTTGTCCTCGTAAGCCGGTCCGATTCCCCGAGACGTGGTGCCAATCTTGCGTTCGCCGCGCCGCGCCTCGGACAGCAGGTCGAGGTCGCGGTGGTACGGCAGAATCAGGTGAGCTTTGTCGCTGATGAAGAGCCGGTCGGTCACATCGATGCCGTTCCTCGTCAGCTCGGCCAGTTCCGCGAACAACGCCTGCAGATCCACGACGACGCCGTTGCCGATGACGCAGACCACGCGGGGGTGCAGAATGCCGGACGGAATGAGGCGGAGCACAAACTTGGTACCGTTCACGTAAACGGTGTGGCCGGCATTGTGTCCACCCTGGTAGCGAGCCACGATGTCGAACCGGGGCGCCAGCAGATCAACGATTTTGCCTTTGCCTTCGTCGCCCCATTGGGCGCCAAGCACAGCGAGATTCATAGGTGCAGATGGTGTGTGTGGGCGAGTCGCTCTACGATTCTACCCGAATCGCTCGCAGACACCGGCGGGATACGCCGCCTGGTCAGATCGATCGGAGCCCATAGACTCCTCGACCCGTCGTCGACCGCGATCGAGCGACTCCGGGCGAGCGCGGACCAAGCCGGGGCGTTCACGCGGAGGCGTGACGCGCGATCGTCGCGCGCGTGAATGCCGCGAGCGCGATCGAAAACGCGTACGGCGCCGCAGTCAAGAAAAAAATGATCTCGTTTTCGATTGACAACTTTCGCGCCGCTTCTTAACTTTGACTCTCTCGCAACCGCCCCAATGCCAACGCCACGATCCGCTCTCACGCGCCGCGTCACCGCGGCACTCGACGCTTCGCCTTCACGCATCCCCGTCCTCCTCGGAGGCTGTGGGAGCGGCCGCACCACATTGCTGCAGTTGATCCGAGACCGCGTCGGACGATCAGCAACGCAGTACGTGGACGTTGAGCGAACAGCAACGACGCCCGAGCGGTTTTTCCGAGCCGTGAGCGCGGCGTCTCCGTTCGCCACCACCAGTACCGCACCGATCGGTCCGCGCGCGGCATTCGACGCCACGCTGGCATTTCTTCGTCAAGTGCGTGCGAGCGGCGGGGCACCGGCCACATTTCTGCTGGACGAGTTCCTCGAGCTCCGCACGTTCGAGAGTTTTCCAGGTCTGCGTCGCGTGCTGCACGAGTTCGTGGACGGCCTGGCTTCGAGCGAGAACCGGTTCGTCCTGACGAGCCGATACACGGCGAGGACGCTGCGCCGGTTGCGCGACGTGTCGGCCCGGTTCGAGGTCGTGCACATGCCCCCGCTGACCGTGGAGGACACCCTCGACCTGCTCGGTCTGGCGTCGTCTCATCTGTCGTCGAGCGACGCCCACGACGGAGAATACACCGCCCGGACGGTGGCGGCGCTGGTCGACGGGCGTCCGGCGTACGTGCGCGCGCTCACCGACGAAATGGCCGCGCTGGGTTCCCGTGGCGGATCGGGTGCGCGCGATCCCATCAGCGCGCTGGTGGCGCTGTTGTCGCCCGAGGGCCGGTTGTCCAAGCAGTGCGGCTACGGATACGAGCTGCGTCTGCACCGCGCCCGCGGATACGGCGCGCTCAAGGCCATCCTCGAGATTCTCGCCGAGGAAGAAGGCCTCACGCTCACCGAGATCTCCCAACGCATGCAGCGGACACCAGGGTCGACCAAGGACTACCTGTCGTGGCTCGAAGATGTCGACCTCATCGCCGCGCGCCAAAAGCGGTACAGCTTTGCCGATCCGCTCCTGCGTCTATGGGTGCGCTTGTACTGCCGTCCGTCGGCGCCGAGCGACGACGACCTGGCAGGTGAGGTCCAGCGCTACGCTATGCCTCGCCTGCCGCAGCAGCCCGAACCCGCGCTCGCCATGGCCGCCGGCAGCAGAAGCGCGGCCGACGACGACCGGAAGGAGTGGGGGATCATCGAGATCGACTGAGCCGACGGCCGCAGACGGCCGCTCGCTCATTCCTCGGGTTGCAGCATGCCGAGCGCCACCCGGGCAGCCTCCTGCTCGGCCTCCTTCTTACTCGGCCCCAAACCGGATGCGAGCGACCGGCCGCCCACCACGACCTCCACGTGAAACACCTTGCGATGATCAGGTCCGGCAGTGCCGGTCAGGCGGTACTCGGGCAACCCCTGATCGTGAGACTGCAGGTACTCTTGCAGCGCCGATTTGTGATCGTGGCCGGCAAGACCGCGCTCGCGGATCTCCGACACGAGCGGGGCGAACTCGCGCGCGATGAACGCCCGCGCCTGCTCGACGCCACCATCGAGGTAGATCGCTGCGATGAGCGCTTCGTAGCCGTCGGCCAACAGGGCCAGCTTGCGCCGTCCGCCGCTTTTCTCTTCGCCGCGGCCGAGCAGCAGATGGTCCCCCAGCCGCAGGCCTTCCGCCTGACGCGCCAGCGTCTCCCCCGACACGAGTGCCGCCTTGATCTTCGACTTCTGCCCCTCGTTGAAACTGGGAAACTCGTGAAACAGCATGTCGGCGACGACAAAGCCGAGTACTGCGTCACCGAGGAACTCGAGCGATTCGTTGTCGAACACGCCGCCGCTCACGTCCTCGTTGGCGCGCGAGGTGTGCGTGAGCGCGTGTTCGAGCAGGCCGCGATCCCTGAACCGGTACTCGATCGCCCGCTCGAGGGTCTCGAACTCATCGCGAATCCTGACGACGCGGTTCGTCGACAGCGTCGTGCGATGGCTCTCGATGATCCGCCGCGCTTCGTCGGCGTCCTCCGGGCGAACGGCGATACGGACCTCCGCCAGCTCGTTGACCGTGAATGGAAACACGGAGTGGGTCACGGGCGACGAGGTGACCGACGGCACACCATTGGCCTCGAGCAAGCCGCAGACGATGCTGGCTTCGACGTCGGAATTGGTGCGAAAGATGGTGACGAGGTCATCCATGGCGTTACTGGCAGCGGCCGCCGAGCCGTCTGCGCGTCATGCTCGTAGGACCGCAGCGGTCTGGGCACGAGTCGAGGGACCCGTGGCGTCAGCCTCTCCGATGCGGAGCAGAATCAGGGTCATGTCGTCATGCTGCGGCGCCTGGCCCACGAAAGCCTTGATGGCTCCGAGCACCCGCTCGCGCAACTGGTCCGATGGCAGATCCGCGTGCTCTTCGATGATCCGGCTCAGGCGCATTTCGCCAAAGCACTCGTCGTCGTCATTCATCGCCTCGGTAATCCCGTC
>JBGPJH010000150.1:0-7923 GCA_041485305.1 Vicinamibacteria bacterium
CGAACAGCTCGTCGGGTCTGAGCGGTTTCGACACGTAGGCGTCCATTCCGGCCTGCAGGCACCGCTCTCGATCGCCGGCCATGACATGAGCGGTCATCGCCACGATGGGTACGTGCGACCCGGTGGCGCGCTCGCGCTCGCGGATGGCGGCGGTCGCCTCGAGACCGTCCATCTCCGGCATCAGCACGTCCATCAGCACAAGATCGAACGGCTGCTCTGCCGCCCGCACGACGGCTTCGCGACCGTTGGGCGCGACGAGCACGACGTGGCCCCGTTGCTCGAGCAGGGCGACGATCAGTTTTTGGTTGGCCGCATTGTCCTCTGCCACCAGAACGCGCAGGGACCGCGAGGGTTTCCCGACAGGTGGAACACTGTCTCGGCCCACGGGAGGGGCCGGCGCCACAGGCGCACACGCGCCAGCGACGGCATCCAGCAATTCCGAGTGCTTCGCGGGCTTCGTCAGGTACGCGGCGAAACCTTCCCTCTCGGCGCGCGACCGGCCGTCCGACAGGCTGGCCGATGTCAGCATGATGATGGGAAGTGTCGAAAACCGCGCGTCCGTCTTGATCTTCCGCGCCAGTCCGAAACCATCGACGTCGGGCATCAGCGCATCGGTCAGCACGAGGCGAAACGGATCGCCCTCGTCGAACGCCTCGCCCAGCCTGGTCAGCGCGGCCTCAGCGCCATCAACAGGCACGGGCCTCATCCGCCAGCTCGCCAGCATCTCTTCGAGGATGCGCCGGTTGGTGGCGTTGTCGTCGACGACGAGGACGCGGAGGTCGTGCAGGTCCTTTGACGAGAACTGGGGCGAGAGCTCCGCCGGCGCGCCGGGAGGCACGCCGAAGCAGGCCAGGAAATGAAATCGGCTGCCGCGGCCAACTTCGCTCTCGATCCAGATTCGCCCTCCCATCAGCTCCACGAGCTGCGCCGAAATGGCCAGGCCGAGACCGGTCCCGCCATAGCGCCGCGTCGTCGACGCGTCGGCCTGGACGAAGGGCCCGAAAATCTGCCACTGCTTTTCCTGCGGGATGCCGATGCCCGTGTCCGAGATCGTGAAGCGCAGGACGGCGTTGTCGCCAGAGGGCTCGTCGAGTGCCACGAGGACGATCACCTCGCCTCGGTCGGTGAACTTCACCGCGTTGCCGACGAGGTTGATAATCACCTGACGCAGGCGTGCAGGATCGCCGACGAGCGTCTCGGGCACCTCCGACAGAATGTGGCACGCGAGCTCGATCCCTTTCTCGTACGCCCGCGGCGCCAGCAGCCTGACGGCGTCTTCCACCGAGTCCCGAACGTTGAAAGGCACTCGCTCGAGCGATACGTGACGTGCTTCGATCTTGGAGAAGTCGAGGAGGTCGTTGACGAGCGCGAGCAGCGCTTCGCTCGACTCTTTCACGGTGCGGAGGAAGCTCCGTTGATCGCTCGTGAGCGTCGTCCCAAGCGCGAGGTCGGTCATGCCGATGATCGCGTTCATCGGCGTCCGGATCTCGTGGCTCATGTTGGCGAGAAACTCGCCTTTCGCCACCGTCGCCTCTTCGGCGCGCCGCTTGGCGATCTCCAGCTCCCTCACGAGCTGGACGAGGTGTTCTGCGTGCTCGTCCTGTTGCCGCCGGGCTTCTTCCAGGTCTCGCGCGTAGCGCTTCAACTCGTCTTCGGCGTGCCGGGCGTCGGTGATGTCCCGCGCGCTCGCGTAGATCAGCCCGAGATTCGGATAGGACGCCGAGGACCACTGAAGCCACTTGTACGAGCCGTCGGCGCACCGGTAACGGTTCTCGAAGTCGCGCAGCGTCGAATCGGCCAGCACCGTTGTCTTCGCCCCGTCAGTCGCCGCCCGATCGTCGGGATGCACGAAATCGAGCCACGGCCTCGAGAGCAACTCCTCGCGCGCGATGCCCAGAACCCGCTCCCAGGCCGGGTTCAGGCGGACGAAATAGCCGTCAGCGTTGGCGATGCACAGCAGATCGAGCGACAAGGTGAAGAACCGATCCAGCTCCTCCTGCGCGCGCTTGCCGTCGACGAACAGCCCGACCTGGCTGCCAACGGTCGACAGCACCGCCAGCAGGTCCTGGTCGGGCTGGCGGATCGCCCGACTGAAGAACTCCATCACGCCGAGGACCTCGCCGTTCCGCAGCAGGGGGAAGCCGAACGCGCCGTGGAGCCCGACCCGATTGGCGAACGGCCCGCGCGGGAAGTTCGAATCGCAGACGACGTCGGGAATCCAGGCCGGCTGCCGGCTGGACCAGACCCGCCCCGGCAGGCCGACATCCGGCGCGAAGACGCCCTCGCGAGTGGCGGCCGTGAATTCGTCGAACTGCAGCGACGGCGGGTGCCACGTCGCGAGGCACCGCAGAAGGTTCGCGGCCCGGTCGACGTTCCACAGCGCGCCGTATTCCCAATCGAGCGCCCGGCAGACGGCCTCGAGCATGCGCGGCGCCGCCTCCGCCAGACTCGCCGACTCGGCTAGCGCGCACGCCGTCTCGTACACGACCTGCCGCTGCTTGGCCCACGTGCGCCCCTGCGGCGAGCTTAGAGGAAATGCGTCCATGACTTCGTTACTATTACACTCATCAGTACTACACTCATCATGCCATCGCCCTCCACCCGGAACAGCCGCATTCTGCTCGTAGACGACGACCGGGCGTTCCGTCATGCCATCGCCACACTGCTCTCCGACGCGGGCCATACGGTTCTGCAGGCATCGGACGGACCCGAGGCGCTGGCTCTGCTGACCCGCGAGACGGTCGATTTGATCCTGCTGGACATCGGTCTCCCCGGAATGAGCGGACTCGACGTCCTCTCCGGCTTGCGCGCAGTCGCCGCTCCTCCGCGGGTGGTGATCGTCACCGCAGACGACACACCAGAGACCCTGCTCAAGGCCGTCCGGGGGCAGGCCGACCACTACGTCAGAAAGCCGTTTGCTCCGAGCGCTATCGTCGACGTCGTCGACGAGGTACTGAACGCGGCGCCGGCGTCGGCGCTGCCGATCGAGGTCGTCTCGGCGCGGCCCGAGTGGGTGGAAATCGTCGCCCCCTGCTCGCTGGCGGCGGCCAATCGCATCCAGGCGTTTCTGATGCAGCTCGACGCCCAGCTGCCCGAGGACGTGCGGGAGTCGGTCGGCCTGGCGTTCCGAGAGCTGCTCTGCAATGCCGTCGAGTGGGGTGGGAAGCTGGATGTCTCGCGGAAGGTGCGGATCTCGTGTATCCGCGCGCGTCGGATGCTCCTCTACCGCATCGCGGATCCCGGCGAGGGCTTTGACATCGAGCGGTTGACACACGCGGCGATCTGCAACCCGGGCGACGACCCGATCCAGCACGCGCTCGTGCGCGAAGAAAAGGGCCTGCGTCCGGGCGGCCTCGGCCTCATGATCACGCGGTCGCTCGTCGACGAGCTGATCTACAACGAGGCGCGGAACGAGGTCGTCTTCATCAAGTATCTCGACGGATGACGATGAATTTCGTCACCCACCTGGAGTGCGCCAATTGCGGAAGGCGCTACGATCCCGCACAGGCTCACAATCTCTGCACGGCCTGCCAGCGGCCGCTGTGGGTGCGCTACGACCTCGCGGCGCTGAAGAACGCCTTCACGAAAAACACGCTCGTCGGCCGGCCGCCCACGCTCTGGCGCTATCTGGAGATGCTGCCAGTCCGCGACCCGGCCTCCATTGTGTCGCTGGTGGAAACGGTCACTCCGATTCTGGAAACCAAACGGCTGGGAGCCGCGCTCGGAGCGAATCGGCTGTACGTGAAAGACGAGAGCCGCCTCCCCACCGGCAGCTTCAAAGCGCGCGGAATGGCGCTCGCTATTTCCAAGGCCAAAGAGCTCGGGATCGCACGCGTGGCCGTGCCCACAGCGGGCAACGCCGGCGGCGCCCTGGCTGCCTACGCCGCGCGCGCCGGCATGGAGGCGTACGTTTTCATGCCGGAAGACACGCCGGCCATCAACAAGAAAGAATGCTGGCTGGCGGGGGCGAAAACATTCGTGGTGAACGGCCTGATCACCGACTGCGGGCGCATTGTCGGGGAAGGGGTGAAAACGAAAGGCTGGTTCGATGTCTCGACGTTGAAGGAGCCGTATCGCATAGAGGGCAAGAAGACCATGGGCCTGGAAGTGGCCGAGCAGTTCGACTGGGAACTACCCGACGTGATTCTCTACCCCACCGGCGGCGGAACCGGCCTGATCGGCATGTGGAAGGCGTTCGCAGAACTGGAGGCCCTGGGCTGGCTCAACTCACCAAAGAAACCAAAGATGATCGCGTGTCAGAGCGACGGCTGTGCCCCGATAGCCGTGGCCTTCGAACGCGGGGAGCGTTTCGCCAAGACGTTTGAACACGCCTCGACCATCGCCAGCGGCATCCGCGTGCCGGCCGCCGTGGGCGATTTCATGATTCTCGACGCCGTGCGCCAGAGCGGTGGGGTTGCGCTGGCGACGCCGGAAGCCGACATCCCGAAGTGGATGCGCCTGGCGTCGTCCAGCGAAGGGATTGCGCTCTGCCCGGAAACTGCGGTCTGCCTTGGCGCCCTGGACGCCCTGCTGAAGCGCGGGACCATCAACCCGGACGACCGAATCCTGATCTTCAACACCGGCGCTGCGCAGAAATATCCTGAAGCGATCCACGAAGCGCTGCCTCGCATCGACATCAGCCAGCCGATCGATTGGTCCGCGATATGACTCTCTACTTCCTGCCGTTGGCTTCTTCCGCGGCCTTGTCTTCTGCGCGAGCGCTGCTGAGGAGGTTCGGCATGCCGTAGTTCCCCTCGTGACATGCGTACTCGTACATTTGGTCGTCGGTCTTCATCAGCGGAACAACCGCCGTCCAGGCTTTGGTCCAGGTCGCTGAATCGTCAGCGGTGAACTGATAGTCGATTGTCTGCGCGTCGAGGCGCGTGAAGCGTTCGACCAGACGCAAGTTCTCAGTGGCTCCTCTGAACTCCTGCTGGCGGTTGAAATTCGTCGTCTCGACGACCAATGTCTGGCCGTCCCAGCGACCTCGCGAATCCCCCATCCATTGCCGGATGTTCTGTCCGACATGCGGACGCCCATCGACGGGGATGATGCGGGCTTCGCGCATCATCTCGTAGAGAATCACCACGTACCCAGGCGTCTGTAAGATCTGGAGATTCTGGTTGTAGCCGCCGGGGAGCCTGGGCAGACCTCTCGTGACGCAGCGCTCGAACTGGGATCGATCCTCCGGACCGTGGGCAGGACGGTCTCGAGCGACCGCGCGCGCATCAACCCGCTTCTTGCCATCCGGCGTCAAGGCGGGCAGTCTGCCATCCGGCGGATCCACAATCAGCGACGAGCGCCTGCTCTTGACAATATTGTCTCCTCGGTCGAACCAGAAATTGTTGTACGCGCCGGCGACATCTCTGGCCCGATCCGTGGGGCGCTCCTCTTCCGTGTTCGCCTTCGCTGCCTGCCGCTCCAGCTCGGCCGCTTCTCGCTCCGTCAGAAATTCTTTCCCCGCAAACTGCGCAGGCCGTTCCAGGGGCGTAATCGTCTTGAACGTCCATATCCCCTGCAGGTCGGGCTCGCCCCACGATGTATGGGAGGGAGTTGCCGCACTCGTCGCCTTCGCTGCGGCCGTCGGAGCCTGGCCCGCGGTGGGGACCGCCGCGAGCAACACGATCGCAATCGCCGTTAGCGGTAAGCAGAAACCTCGGTAGTCCATCTGAAGCACTCCTTGAAGACTTCGTGACCGTCGATTGGCCATCATAAGCGGGATACTCGCGCGGGCACGGCAAGCGTGGTTCGGGGTTAGTCGCTGATCGCCGCGTACACGAGGTTCGGGAACTCGGTCCGCAGCCGCAGCGTCCGCGTCGACATCATGATGATGCCCACGAGCTGCTCTTTCGGGTCCACCCAAAAGTACGTTCCGTTCGCGCCCGCCCAGCCGAAGTCCCCGCTCGAACCCAGCCATCCGCTTCGCCCCGTGCTCTTGCGCACGCGCACGCCGAGGCCGAAGCCGTAGCCTTTCAGGTCGTGATCTGGATTGATGTAATTGCGCAGATCCAGATCGCCGATCGCGTTGTCGCCCATCAGCTCCACCGTCTTCCGGCTCAGTAGCCGAACGCCGTTGGCTTGCCCGCCGTTCAACAGCATCTGGCAGAACGCAAGATAGTCCTGCGCGCTGCCGGTCAGGCCGCCAGCGCCGGAGAAGTAGTCCCGCTCGGCGGCGGTCGTTTTCGAAAGCCCCTTCTCTGTTTTGCTGTACAGCGTGGCCACGTCGGCCGTCCGGTTCTGAGGGATGACGAAAAACGTACTCCTCATGCCCAACGGTTCAAAGATCCGCTTGGCAAAGAATTGCTCCAGGCTCATACCGCTCTGGATTTCGACGATGCGCCCCAGCGTGTCGAATCCCGTGCTGGGGCTGTACTCCCACTGCGCGCCGGGTTGAAAATTCAAAGGCAGCGACGCCAGCCGCTTCACGCGCTCGGCCAGCGACCCCGTTTGCGGCAGGTTGGCACGCCGAACATACTCACCCGCCGGCCCTTCGTTCCCGTTCGCCAGGCCCGAGGTGTGCGTCAGCAGATCCTGAATGGAGATCTCGCGGTTCGCGGGCACGAGACGCAGCCCCGCGCCGAGCGGATCGTTCGGATGGTTCCACACCGCCACTTTCGGGCTCTTGAACTCTGGAACATATTTCGACACCGGGTCGGCCAGAATCAGTTTGCCCTCTTCCATCAGCATGAGGATGGCCACCGCCGTCACCGGCTTGGTCATCGACGCCATCCGGAACAGCGTGTCCGTTCCCATCGGCTTCTTTGCTTCAATGTCCATCAGCCCGTGCGCCTCGAAGTGCACCACCTTGCCCTTGCGCGCAACCAGCGTGACGGCTCCGCCGATGTCGCCCGCATCGACGTGCCCCTTGACGATGGCCGCGACCCGCTTGAGGCGATCGGACGACATGCCCGCGTCCTCCGGTTTCGACACCGGCATCGACGCGGCCAACAACGGCGCGGCCAGCAACACCGCGACACTGACTCTTGCGATCATGATCGGCGCTCCCTTTTCGACGGAGTCCTTTTACGTCGACTCTTACTTCGAACCCTTCTTCGCCGCGTCGGCGGCCTTCTCTTCCGCGCGAGCGCCCGCGAGAATGCCAATCATCGGTCTGTTCCCCTCGTGACACGCATACTCGTAGATGCTGGTCTGCATCTGCTTCAAACGAATCGCGGCCGTCCATGGTTTGGTCCACGTCGTCGGGTCGTCGAGGGTGGCTTCGTAGTTGATCGTGTCCGGAGCGACACGTGTGAAGCGCTCAACGAGATGCAACTTGTCGGCGGATCCTAGAAAGTCGCTTTTGGAGGAGAAGTTCGTGGTATCGACGATCAGCGTGTTTCCGTCCCATCGGCCCCGCGAGTCCCCGCTCCACTGAGGGATGCTTTGAGGAAGATGCGGACGCCCGTCCAGGGGAATGATGCGGGCGTCGTGGAACGTCTCCATCAAGAGCACGACGTGTCCGGGAGATTGCAGAATCTGGTAGTAACCATAGAGTGGATCGCCGCTGCCACCAGGCCCCATTCTCGGCACACAGGGCGTGATGCACCGCGTGTTGTTGTCAAGGTCCTCCGGACCTGTTCGCGCGCGGCCCCTTGCTGCCGCCGCAGCCCGTCTTTGCTGCGCCTCCGCCGTCAGGGCGGGAAGTTTTCCATCAGGCGGATCCACAATCAGCGACGTTCGGTTATCGAACTCCCGCGGGACCATCCAGACGGCATTGCGGTTCCGACCGTTTGGAGTTCTGTACTGCTCCGGATTAGACAGGGCGGCCAGGAAGAGATTGTCTCCGATTGCAAGATCAGCATTCCCGTCTTTGAAGAGCCGATCCGCTCGCTGTTGCAGCTCAGCGACTTCGTCGTCGGTTAACAGCGGCTTCCCTTCCAAGGCCTTCGGGCGTTCGAAGGGGGTTGCGCTGTTGTTCAGCCA
>JBGPJH010000151.1:0-7912 GCA_041485305.1 Vicinamibacteria bacterium
AGGATCTTGGCCTGCGTGCTCGGGCTCATGTCGCCGATCTCGTCGAGGAACAGCGTGCCGCCGTCGGCCTGCTCGAACCGGCCGATGCGTTGCTTGTCGGCGCCCGTGAACGCGCCTTTCTCGTGCCCGAAGAGTTCGGACTCGAGCAGGTTTTCCTGAAGCGCCGCGCAGTTCACCTTGACGAAGTTGCGCGAGGTCCGCAGCGAGTTGTGGTGGATCGCGCCGGCAATCAGCTCCTTTCCGGTCCCCGTCTCGCCCCGGATCAGCACCGTCGTGTTGCTCTTGGCCACCTTCTTGACGATGTCCAGCACCTTTTGCAGCGGCGGGCTGGAGCCGACAATGCGGTCGAACTCGTAGATGTCCTGCTGCGTGCCGCGAAGGTACTCGAGCTCGTGCTTGAGCCGCCTCACCTCGAGCGCCTTCTCGATCTTGACCTCCATCTCTTCGATCTCGAACGGCTTCTGCACATAGTCAAACGCGCCGATTTTCATCGCTTCGACGGCCGTATTCACCGAGCCGAACGCGGTCATCAAGATGACGGCCGTGGTCGGGTGGAGCGCACGGGTCGTCCGGAGCACGTCGAGGCCGTCGCTGCCTCCCATCTTCAGGTCGCTCAACACGACGTCGAAGTAGCTGTCGTGCAGCCGCTCGATGGCCGCGTTGCCGTTCGACGCTTCGTCGACCTCGTGGCCGGCCTCGGTGAGCCCGCGCACGAGCCCCCGGCGCAATGCGTCATGATCGTCGGCGATGAGAATTCGTCCCATAGTCGGTTGCTCTTTTATTTGAACCAGCCGAGCGCGCCCGAAACCGGGAGGGTCACCCGGAACCGCGCGCCACGCCCCGGATCGCTGTTCAGGTCGATCCGTCCGTCGTGTGCGTCCACGATTTTTCGCACGATCGGCAGACCAAGGCCCGAGCCCTGGGGCTTGGTCGTAAAGAATGGATCGAAAATGCGGTCGCTCAGCTCGACCGGAACACCCGGCCCGTCGTCCACGACGTCGAACACGAGGACGGGGGTGGGCTTGTGCGGATCGCTGGCGAAGAAGGGGTCCTGCTCAATCGTCGCCGCCACCACTTTGATATCGATCCGCCCTCGACCCTCGAGCGCCTCGAACGCGTTCGCCAAAAGGTTCGTGAACACCTGGCACAGCTGATGTGGGTCGCCGTCTATCATCGGCAGATCGGGCTGCACGTCCAGGTGCAGCGAGATGTCGCCTCGCGTGGCCTTGCTTTCGGCGAGCGTAACGGCTTGACGGAGTACGTCACCCATGTCCGTGCGCTCCACCTGCAGCCGGATCGGCCTCACGAACTCCAACATCTGGACGACGATGGCGTTCGCCAGCTTGGCTTCGCTGATGATGTCCCTCAGTAGTGACTGGGCATCGGGGGAATCGGGCACCTGGCGACGGAGGAGTCCCGCCATCACCTCGATACCCGCCAGTGGGTTCTTCAGCTCGTGTGCGATGCCTGCCGCCATCTCACCGAGCGACGCCAGGCGGTCGCGCAAACGCTCCCGTTCCTCGAGCTGCTCGACCTGCGTGAGGTCCTTGAAGAACAGCACAGCGCCGATCGCGCGCCCCCCGTCCTTCACTTGCGAGAGCGTGTACCCAATCACGCGGTCCAAGTCCTTCAGTCGCAGCTCGGCCCGGTTCGGCAGCGTCGTCAGCTCGAAGGCGCCAGACAACACCCGGATGACGTCGGGTCGGTCGCGGAACACTTCCGTGAACGGCCGGCCGACGTCGCCGGGCTGCGGGACGAGGGCAAAGATCCGATAAGCCTCTTGATTCAGGAGCGCAATCGCACCATCACGGTGGATCGCGATGACGCCGTTGCGGAGGCTCCCGACAAGGTGGCGGAAGAACCGATCCTCCGGCGCGATACCGGTATGGACGACAACATTGTGATCCTCTGCGGGCCGGGCCGCCAACCGATGGGGACGAGGCCGCTCAGAATGTCCAGACATGGGGGGCAATTAGGCGGTAGGGCGCAAAGCACATGCCCGATTCCTGCGCCCAAAACTCGCCAGAATTGAGGCAGTTACCGTGATCGCCGGGAGACTAGTATAACAAAGCTGTAATCGACTGACAGTTTTGTTAGGCGTTGGTGGCGGTGGCCAAATCGGAGGCGCTCTGGAGCGCTTCCCACTGGTGCATAAGGTCCCCGACCCGCCACATCAGCGCCTGATGCCGATCGATGACGGGCTGCGCCGCGCCGCGGTCGCCGTAGAAGCCGGGTTCGGCCATCTGCTGTTCGAGCTCGCGGATTTCGATCTCGGTCTGCGAGATTCGTGCTTCGAGCGCATCGATCTGCGCGCGCCGCGCCTGCTCGGCTCGCGTCTTCCGCCGGGTCTCGGCATCGACTCGTTTCTTTTCCTCGCGGGATGGCGGCGGCGGCTCTTGGCCCCGACCTGGACGAGCGGCGCGAGCGGAGCCCGCACCGCCCTGCGAGGCTTCGGGTGCGGATCGTCCGCGGCGCGGCACCGCTGCCCCGGTCCGAGCGCGGCCAGCCTGCGGCATCGAGCTGACAGGATCCACGCGCCCGTCGGGATGCTCCTTGTGCCAGAGGAACTCTTGATACGTTCCCGGATACGCCACGGCCGTCAGGTTGCCGACTTCGACGATCTTGGTCGCGAGCCGTTCGACGAAGTAGCGGTCGTGCGACACAAAGACCAGCGTCCCGCCGTAGTCCGCGAGCGCGTCGAGCAGGACTTCCTTCGAGTCGAGATCCAGGTGGTTGGTCGGCTCGTCGAGCAACAGCGTGTTCGACGGCCGGAGCAGCATACGCGCGACGGCCAGCCGCGTCCGCTCGCCGCCAGACAGCACCCGCACGCGCTTGTGGACGTCGTCGCCAGAAAAGAGGAAGCCGCCGAGAATGTTCCGGATCGTCGGGACCATGTGCAATGGCGACCCGGAGGCGAGCGTCTCGTACACGGTCGGGGCGGGGTCGATTCGAGTCGCCTCGTCCTGAGCGAAGTACTGCATCACGACGTTATGGCCCTCGAGACGCGCGCCGCCGTCAGGCTTGTCTTCTCCCGAGAGCATCCGCATCAGCGTGGACTTCCCCGAGCCGTTCGGGCCGACCAGGGCAATCCGGTCGCCGCGCTCGATGTGCAGGGTCAGATCGCTGAACACGACGAGGTCGCCGTACGCTTTCCTCGCATGCTTCATTTCGAGCACCGTGCGGCCGCTCTTGCCGCAGGCCGGGAAGTCGAAATGGATTTTCTTGCGCTCCGGCGGCACTTCGATCGGGGCGACCTTCTCGAGCATTTTGATCCGGCTCTGCACCTGTGATGCCTTTGTGGCCTGATAGCGGAACCGGTCGATGAACATCTTGACGCGTGCGACCTCCTCGTCCCGTTCTCGCTTCGCCTTACGCAGCTGATCGATCCGGGCCTGGTGCGCCACGAGGTAGTCGCTGTAGTTCCCCACATAGTCCGTGAGCGTGCGCAACGTCAGATCCGCGATGCGGGTGACGACCGTATCGAGAAAGAAACGGTCGTGCGAGACGAGGATGACCGCGTGCGGGTAGCCGTTCAGGTAGTCTTCCAGCCAGTTGCGGGCCTCGAGATCGAGATGGTTGGTGGGTTCGTCGAGCAGCAGCAGGTTCGGCTGGCGGAGCAACAACTTGGCCAGCGCCAGGCGCATCTGCCAGCCTCCAGAGAAGGTCTCGGTGCGCCGTTCGAAGTCGCCCGGTCTGAACCCGAGGCCCTGCAGGACCGTGGCCGTCTTGAGCTCGATGCTGTAGCCGTCGCGCAAGCGGAAGCGGTCCTGCAGATCGCTGTAGCGGCCGAGCATCGCCTCGTGCTCGTCGTTGGGAATGGTGGGATCGCCGAGCCGCGCTTCCAAGGCGTGCATCTCTGCCTTGATGGCCAGGAGATCCTCGAACGCGGCGCTGGCTTCTTCGAAGACCGTCCTGCCCTCGTGCGTCAGCCCGTCCTGGGGCAGGTACCCGACCGTCAGCGACGCCGGCTTGAGAATGGCGCCCGAGTCCAGGTCCTCCAACCCTGCCATCATCCGAAGGAGCGTTGTCTTTCCAG
Organism: Vicinamibacteria bacterium; assembly: GCA_041485305.1. GTDB lineage: Bacteria > Acidobacteriota > Vicinamibacteria > Vicinamibacterales > CAVVIG01 > JBGPJH01. The sequence continues at coordinate 4,037 of JBGPJH010000151.1, forward strand.
CGCCGTTGGGACCGCAGAGGCCGACGCGCTCGCGATCGGTAATCTGCCAGGTCACCGAGTCGAAGAGCACGCGCCCGCCGAACGACTTGGTGAGCTCCGAGAGCTGGATCATTCGCCGAGGGCCTTGGCGGCCGCCGCGAGCACCTGGGGCACCCGGAACGGCTTCGTCAAGTACCCGGTGACCCCGAGGTTGATGGCCTCAATCGCGCTCGACTCGGTGGAAAAGCCGGTGATGACGATGACGGGCAGGTCGGACTTGTACCGCTTCGCTTCGCGGATGACCGACAGCCCGTCCATGCCCGGCATTTTCAGATCGGCGATCAGCAGATCGTATGGGTAGGACCGCATCAGATCGAGGGCCGATCGACCGTCCGGCGCGACGTCCACGTCGTATTCCGCCAAGGCGAGCGTCTTTGCCAGCAGGTCCCTGATGCTCGCTTCATCGTCGACGATCAAGATGTGCGGCCGGAGGGTCTTCGGGACCGGACGAGGGGCGGGCGCGAGGTGAGGGCTGCGAGCGCCGGCGCGCGGGCGCTGGTTGTCGAGCCATGCGTCGATGTCCCCCTTTCTGAAGCGCCACTGCCGGCCGACCCGGACCGCGGGAATCTTGCCGGCCTTGATCAGGCGATACACGGTTCGAAGGTTGACCTGGAGATACTCCAGCACTTCTTCGGTGGTGAGAAACGTTTCGTCAATCATGATGTTGGCCGGATCGGCAGTTCGACCCTGAAAATTGCTCCCCCGTCGGGATGGTTCGAGGCTGAGATGTGACCGCCGTGCTCCTGAACGATGCCGTAGACGATGGCGAGCCCGAGCCCGGTTCCCTTGCCGACCTCTTTGGTCGTGTAGAACGGCTCGAAAATCCGCGAGAGCGCGTCGGGGGGGATACCATCACCGGTATCCCGCACGGTCGCGACAATGCGATCGCCGGCCCGCGACGCGGTCGAGGCGATTTCGATTCGCCCGGGGCGGCCGGCAGCGACGATGGCCTGCTCCGCGTTCATCACCATATTGAGGAACACCTGGTGGAGCAGCAGCGGATCGCTCTGGACGCGCGGCACGGTCCTATCATAGTGTCGCACGACTTCGATCCCCTGCGCACGGCAGGCGGCCCTTCTGAGCGCTACGACTTTCTGTAACACTCCGTTCAAGCTGACCGACCGCCGCGACAAGCGGCCAGACCCGGCAAAGACCAACAGATTATGGACGATTTTAGCGGCTCGCTCGGCCTCGCGATAGATCGTCTGCACCTCCCCATCTAGGTGCTTCGGGAAGGCCCCGGTGGTGCGAAGGAGCTCGATGTGGCCGAGGACGCCCTGAAGGGGATTGTTCAGCTCGTGCGCGATTCCGGCGATGAACTGCCCCAACGCGACGAGCTTCTCGGACTGCGTCAGACGGTGGCGCTGCTCTTCCCGTTCGGCTTCGAGCTTCGATTGCGGCGCGAGATCGCGTGCGACGAGAACCCGGCCGACGCTCTCCCGATCGCGATTGAGCAGGGCGGCGACGCTGACCAGGAGTGGGCCCTTCAACACAGGATCGACGACTTCGCGAACCTCGGGCGCCCGTCCCTCCTGCCGCACGCCGGTCCCACCGGGCGTCTCGATCCATGCCGCCAGCTCCGGACCGACGCAGTCGCCGACGGGTCGATCGATGAGCTCGTCAGGCGTTCGCTCCAGGCGGTCCGCGAACGCCTCGTTCGCGTGAACGACGCGGCCGCCCGCGTCGGATACCACGACGAGGTAGCCGGCCAAGTCGCGCGGGTGTTCCCGCTCCCGCCGAGTCCGCATCGCGTCGGTGAGCAACTGCATGTTTTCGATTGCCCCCGACAGCTCGCCGCCCAGCTCGTCGGCGCGGTCGAGCAGGTCGAGCTCGCCGCCGATCTCCACACGTACGCCGTCCAGCACGAGGGTCCCGAGCGCCCGGCGGCGGCCGCGGAGCGGTATTGTCAGCGTGACGGTCGCCAGGTCGGCCTGTGCAGGGTGAAACTCCGCGCGCACATGGCGCATGGCCGCCGAGGCTGGCGTCAGCGGATCGTCGGCCGGCAGTCGAGGGGCGTGTGCCAGATGCTCGCGATCTGACGAGGCGAGGAGCATGAGCTGGCGTGCGTGACGATCGTGCAGCCACACCGACATGCGATCGGCGCCGAACAGCACCTTGGCGCCGTGGCAGAAGGCATCGAGGCCCTCCGCCATGTTGAACGTAGCCGACAGGTGCGCCACGAATGCGTCCAATAGCTCGCGTGTGTCGTTTCGAAGCTCCTCCCTGCGCCGAAGTCGAAACACCTCCAACGTCGCGACGAACGCTTCTGCGACCCCGGTGGTGGCTTCATCATGCAGCTGGAGAGGCTTCGCCGCGTGAAACCCGATGGCCAGAAGCCCTATATGCCGCAGCCTCTCGGTGAGTGGGACCAGTAACGCCCCGGGCGTGCCCAGCCGCCACCTAAGCTCCGGCATTTGACGGTCGAGGTCGGAGACCCAGGTCGCCGCTCGTCGCCCGAGCACGCCGGAGACGAGCGATCGCTCCCCGTCGGTGAGCATCCACGGGTCTGTTCGTAGCTCGTCGAGCTGATATCCCGAGGTCGCGTGAAGCATTCCGGTGCGGGGGCTGAGCTCGAGCAGGAGCGAACATCTGCCGCCCGTCGCATCGAGGGCCTGCTGGTGAAGAAGGGAAAGGATCTCGGGGCGACTGGTCGCCTGCGCGAGCAGCGACACGATCGAGCGCCTTCTCGACCCGACGCCAGGCTTTCTCCGCTTCTTCGAGAGGCCGGCAGCCGGCCGGTTCAGTCGGCGGCTTTGTGTCTTGCGGGGCATGCAGTCCTATTTCGGGGCGAAGGGCGCCGCGATTGTAACTTGTCCGCATCAGGGGCGCCAAGTTGAGGAGGGCTGGTGGATGACTCACGATCGCGTGGCAACACCCATCCGAACAATGACTTACAGGAGGTAGAGGGGGCAGATGGTGCTACGATCTCTCGATCGGCAGCGTGCCTCCCAACCGCCAGGCCGGCCGGGCCGTCTAAGTCAGCAGGGAAGAGAGGATCCTCAAGGCTCGCATGGCGTCGACAGACGAAGAGCTGGTCGCCCGATCGATAGGCGGCGATACCGACAGCTTCAACGAACTCGTCCTGCGCTGGGAGCGGTCGATTCATGCCTTGGCGTACCGGACAATCGGTCGTCGAGAGGACGCCCGCGACATCTGCCAGGAAACATTTCTCCGCGCTTTCCGTGGGCTGCCCGCGTTCCGCGGACAGGCGAAATTCTCTTCCTGGCTGTATCGCATCGCCTTGAACCTGTGCCGCGACTGGATGCGCCGGGAGCGGCGAACGCCGGTCGTGCAGGCGCCGTCGGATGCCGACCCGGTCGAGATCGCCGCGGCCGCCGACCCCTCGGAATCGATTGAAGATCTCATTGCCCGTCGGGATCTCACGCGCGTCGTCGAACGCGCGATGGCGCGGTTGCCCGAGGAGCAGCGGACCGCGATCGTGTTGAAGGAGTATCACGGGCTGACGTTTCAGGAGATTGCGGACGTGGTAGGGTGCCCGTTGAGCACCGCCAAGACAAGAGTGTACCAGGGCCTGACAGTGCTCCGGCGTGAGCTGACCACGATTGTCGGGCGAGTGGCGTAACCTATGAAGCAGACTTTTTGCACGTACCGCGATACCCGGGACGAGATCCTCGTCTCCTATTTATACGACGACATCGCAGCCGAGGATCGTGTTCGATTCGAGCACCACCTGAGCGGCTGCGCGTTGTGCCGTGGTGAGCTCGAAGCACTCGGGAGCGTGCGCACGCAGCTCGGCCGGTGGTCGGCGCCGGAGCCGGCTGCGCCCCCGGCTGGGGAAGCCGTTCCGCCAGTCCACCGTCGTGCCCCGCTCTGGAC
>JBGPJH010000152.1:0-7892 GCA_041485305.1 Vicinamibacteria bacterium
AACGGAGGACGGGCTCGCGGCTGACAGCCGCGCCGCTCGAGCGTACCTGGCCGGTCGCCCCGACGTCGACGCGTCGCGGCTCGTGTACTTCGGCGAGTCGCTGGGAACGGCGGTGGCTGTCGACCTCGCCGTCGAGCATCCGCCGGCGGCGCTCGTCCTGCGATCGCCGTTCACCTCGATGGCCGACGTGGGACAGCATCACTATCCGTTTCTGCCGGTGCGCCTGCTTCTCCGGGACCGGTTTGCGGCGATCGATCAGATTCGCCGGATCCGAGTGCCGCTGCTGGTCATCGCAGGCGGGCACGATCGCATCGTGCCCATCCAGAACAGTCGGCGCCTGTACGATGCCGCGGTGGCTCCCAAGACACTCCTCGTGCTTCCCGACGCCGATCACAACGACTACGAGTTGCTCGCGGGAGACGAAATGATCCAGGGGATTATCCATTTTCTCCAGCCGCTCAGGTGATTAGGCTATAGGCTAGCAAACGTAGGAGAAACGATGGCGGAAATCACTGAAGCCCTCGCCAGGCGACTTCGGCTACTCGGCTACACGCTTGAGGCGCGCGGGCTCCGCGGCTGGGAGCTCCTCGACGCTCAGAATCATTGCATTACAACCGCTCCCACCCTCGAGGTCCTAGACCACTTTATTCGAGACGAAGAAGCGCGCCGGCCGTGGCATAAAGTGCAGATCTCCCGCGACAACATGCAGCTTGGAGCGTTTCAGAACCTGACCAGCCGCTACTCTAAAATGTGGGTGGAGGCAGGAGGACCGGTGAGCGCCGCGACTTACTCTGGCCCCTTTAAGGCCGGTTCGCTGACCGTCTTCTTCTCACCGAAGGCGTCCGAGCTAGCGCCGGCACTGCTCCGAGAATATGACGCACAGCCGTGCGAGCAACCGACCGGCGTGTCGATGTTAGTGGGAGACCAGGCAGATAGGCTGGCCTTCTAATCGGGGTAGGCGCTTATGGGGCACCGGCTTGGTGATCGCTCTCCCACGGGTGGAATTCGTGCCGGGCCCAAATCGACAGGCCGGATGTAATATTTGCGGAGGACAGGCCGCTGGCATCGTTGGTCGGCGCCAGTGCGCGCATCTTCCTTTTCAGTGAAGGGCGACCTGATGAGCACGAGGGATGTTGTGGGCACGACGCGGCTGCGAGCGCTTCATCGCGGCGTCCTCTTCGGACTGTGCGGCGTCGTCGCCTTCGGGCTCTTGACGGACTCCGCACGGATGCAAGTGCGCGACTTCACACCCGTCACCGAGGAGACGCTGCGAAGGCCGGACCCGAACGATTGGATCAACTGGCGACGGACGTCGGATAACTGGGCCTACAGCCCTCTCGCCAAGATCACCAAGCAGAACGTGAAGCAGCTCCAGCTCGTGTGGTCTGCGACGTCGCCGACGGGGACGGGCCAGGAGTCCACACTCGTTTACAAAGGGGTCATGTATTGGCCCACGCCGTCCGGCATTCGCGCCCTGGACGCCACGAACGGGCGCGTGCTGTGGGAGTACACGACGAACGTGCCAGGTGCGGCGGACAAGGTCGAACGCGCAGGCTCCTTTGGCCTGGCTCGCAGAAACATCGCCATCTACGATGACAAGATCTTCGCTGGCACGAGCAACGCCCAGCTCATTGCGCTCGATGCGAGAACGGGAAAGCTCGTCTGGCAGTACCGCGTCGCGGATCATGCGCTTGGCTACCAGTACACGAGCGGCCCCATCATCGTGAAGGGCAAGGTCGTCGCCGGCATGACCGGATGTGATTACTTCAAGGATGACGTCTGCTTCATCTCGGCGCACGACGCGCAGACCGGGAAAGAGCTGTGGCGCACGGAAACCGTCGCACGACCGGGGACGCCGGAAGGCAAGACATGGGATCACCTGCCACTGCGGCAGCGCGCCGGCTCTGACGCGTGGATTCCCGGCAGCTACGATCCGCAAGCCAACCTGATCTACTGGAGCACCTCGCAGGCCAAGCCGTGGACCTCGGCACAGCGCGGCACCGAGGGTGCGTCTCTCTATACCAACAGCACGTTGGCGATCAATCCAGACTCTGGGAAACTTGTGTGGTATTTCCAGCACATTCCCGCCGAAACGCACGACCTCGACGAGGTCTTCGAGAACTTGCTGATCGAGAACGGTGGGCAGCGCTCGGTCTTCAAGATGGGCAAGATCGGCGTGATGTGGGAGCTGGATCGCAAGACCGGCAAGTTCCTCCATGCCTACGACGCCGGGTACCAGAACGTGTTGACCATCAACCCGACATCCGGCAAGGTGACGCTGGATCGGAACCGCATCCCGAAGAACGGCGTGCCGGTCGAATACTGCCCGGGCCCGGGCGGCCTCAAGAATCTCTGGGCGATGGCGTACCATCCCGACACGCACGCTTTCTACATCCCGCTGAAGCTCAGTTGTGCCAACTCCGTGTTCGATGCGATGCCCCAGGTCGAGGGCGGCAGAGGCGGGGTTGGTCCCAGCAAACGGAGGTTGGTGCCGCACCCGCAAAGCCCGAACGAGATGGGGGAGCTCCTCGTGATGGACAGCCGAACGGGTAAGACGCTCTGGCGCAAGCGGAGCCCGCATCCTCTGAACACGGCCGCGCTCACCACCGCGGGCGGGCTGGTGTTTGTCGGCGATATCGACGGGAACTTTCGGGCGATGGATGTCGCCACCGGCGATGTGCTGTGGGAAACCAAGCTGTCGATGTCGGCGGACGGCTTCCCCATCACCTACGCTGTGGGCGCACGGCAGTACCTGGTCGTGCCCTCGGGGCCTGGCTGGTTCTTGGGGTGGCAGCAGCTTAGTGAGACCTTGCCAGACCCGCCACGGCGTCCCGCACCCAGCGGGACGGGGATACAGGTCTACGCGCTGCCGGAGTAGAGACGCGACTATAGGCTTCACGAGCCAACCCGAGCAGGGACAGGATGCCGACGCGCCCGGGTTCTCCCCAGTTCCGCTATACTGCGGCGGCCGACCTGGTGTGGTCCGGAATGATGAAGCCGGCCCACCCCGCGGGACCACGAGCCAGACCCGCGGTGGCGGCGCCTCGGGGTCGGGAGGCTGCCGCGTTGAGGAGTGAGTGCGATGCCTCGAGAGACCCGGTCACCCGGATGGACGCGCCGGGAGGCGCTTGGAGCGCTGGGCATGGGTGTGGCCGCGGCGGCGCTGCCGGACATCGCCTCCGCCGCACCGACGTTCCCGACGGGGGCGGTCATCCGCACGATCCTGAAGGACTACGCGCCCGAGGAACTCGCCGGCGGCGCGACGCTCTTCCATGAGCACATGTCGTTCCCTCCGGATTTTTTGCCGCGCTTCATGAAGTACGCGGCCGAGACCCAGGCTGCGACGCGGCCGCCCAATGCGCCGCCCGCCGGGCGTGGCGCCACGCCTCCCGCACCTCCAGCCGCGACCGGACCCTTCTTCATGCAGGACCTGGATCTCATGGCGGAAGAGATGGCCATCGCCAAACGCGAAGGCATCGCCTGCATCGTGGACGGCGGGCACCCCGACATGGGGCGCGACATCAACTTCCTGCGGCAGCTGTCGACGAAGTCCGGCCTGCCGATCGTGGCGGGCGCCGGGTTCTACACGCAGCCGTTCTACCCGAAGGGAATCAGCACCATGAGCGAGGAGCAGGTGCTGCAGGCGCTGATGAAGCAGGTCGAGAGCGACCCGATCGGCGCCTTCGGGGAAATCGGCTCGTGGGACTACATCTCGAAGGACGAGCGAAAGGTCTTTCGCGCGGTCGGCAAGGCCCACCTCGCGACGAACATTCCGATCTTCACCCACACCGGCATCCCCGGGAAGTCGGCCCTCGAGCAGCTCGACATCTTCGAGGACGTCGGCGTGGACCCGAAGCACGTGGTCATTGGCCACCTCGGCAACCTCGTCGATGCCAGCACCGAGGTGCACCGCGCGATTTGCCGGCGCGGCGCGTTCGTCGGCTTCGACCGCCAGGGCGGGCCGGGCGACGAACAGGTCGTGCCGATGGTGATGTCGCTCATCGAAGCCGGCTACGCCGACCACCTGATGTTCGCGTCGGACTTCGCGAGCGCGAACGAGTTGAAGCGGAACAACAAGTCGCTCGGCTACGCCAAGACGCTGACGGTGTTCGTGCCGAAGGTGAAGAAGGCGGGCGCGAGCGACGAGGTGCTCCGGCAAATCATGGTGGACAATCCCCGGCGATTTCTGGCATTCGTGCCCAAGATCAAACGCAAGGCGTAACCACGAGAGGCGACGACCGGCACAGGGGGTGCCGGTCGTTCGGCTCGAACAACGCATCCACGGCTCGGGGCGTCCGCCCGCGACGATTGCGCACACGACGCGCCTGGGCGGGCCCAGTCACGGCCGCCATGGCGGGTCAGAGCACTGTCGCGGTCAGCAGCGTGACATCGTCCTCGGGAAGCCGACCGCCTGCCTCGCGGCTGATCTCCGCGCAGATCGCGTTCATGAGCGTGGCCCCGCCCGGTAGCGCGCCGGCGGGTCTCGCTGAAGGGACGCTGAAAGGTGACCTGCGACGGCTAAGTCCATGGCGTCGCGCCCCAGTCTGCGGGATTGGTGCTGGGCGGGAATTCAGCGACGTGATCGTGTTCCGTTCGCCGCGAGATGTCTGACGGTTCGCAAAACCGCACCGCCCTTGAACCTCCCACTGAAGGGATTAGGCGGCCATCCATTTCAAGGCCTCGTCCGCGATGCCGGGCGGCATCTCGTGGCGCCCTTCGAACTCCCGGTACGTCACGTCGTAGCCCATGGATCGGAGGCGCGGCACGATGACGCGGCTGCACTGGTCGATCGGCAGAATCTGATCGGCAATGCCGTGCGAGACGAAGAATCGCGGGCGCCCGCGCGCCGGCGCGCCGAGGATGAACCCCGGCGAGCACGCGACGACGCGAGAGAAGAGATCGCCGTTGGCGAGCGCCAGCGAGAGCGCGTAGGACGCGCCATCCGAGAAGCCGCCGATGGCCACACGCGCCGGGTCGACGGCCACGCGGGCGAACACAAACTCGAGCGCGCGGTTCAGGAACGCGACGTCCTCACCGAAGGCTCCCCCGATTGCGTCCCACGTCGTGCCGCGCGAATCCGGTGTGAGAAGCGCCACCCCCAGCTGATCCGCCAGCGGCCCGATGCGCCGGAGCATGGCTGCACCGCGCTGCGTCGCGCCGTGGAGGAAGACGAGAAGCGGCATCGCGCCCAGAGGCACCGCATACGGCATTTGAAGGATCCCATCACGCCCGTCGTTGCCAAGCCCCAAGGACTGGCTCTCGAGAGAGGTCGTCACGTCGGTCCGAGGCCGCGCTGTCAGCCGTCCGTCGCTGACGCTTTCTGATGTCGCGGCGACCAGACAGGTGTCGCCGAACGTGGCGGATGCGAGCGCCCCCGCAGCGGTTACGGCAAAGCGACGTCGGGTGACACGAGTATCGGAAACGTCACTCATGAAGTCACGTGAGTTGCTGTTTGTTGCCGAACAGTACACCACGACGCGCGCAATCGCCTAGCCATCGCGACGCCAGCTGTTCGAGTGCGCGGGCTGGCCGCGCGGCGAGGGATGGGAGCCGGCCCTGTGCTCCGCACTTGGGAGACGAGATGTCGAACATCGCGGCGGGCACTGAGCGCTTCCTCATCTTGCGGTGGTTGGCAACGCAGACGTCGAGCCCATGATGGCCCGAGCTGACGTCCAGTCAACTGGCCGGGTCTGCGCGGTCGGGCCACGGGGGTGCGACCGACGCGCTAGACCGCACGGGTTGGATCCGTACCACTTATGACGCTGCTTCAGAACACTCTGCGCGGCATTGTTGCCAAAGCAGCCGCTTTGCTCGGCAGACAGTTACTGGCGGCTGCGGCTCTTTCGGTTGAGCGTCGACCGCGAAGCGCGCACCGTGACGGCCTGGCTGAGCGGATTCCGCTCGCGAACAGCTGTCTTTCGGGACGGCTTGGGCGCGACGCTGGTTCGCAGTGACGTCAACCCGCGGACGCTACTGGCGCAGCCGTCGGTGCCGCCCGCTGGAGACGGCTCCGTCCCTCCCCAGCCATGGCCAACGTCCCAAGGTTCCGCCGCCCTCGCGCGCATCGTTGACGCCGCGTTTCTCGAGCCGAATCCAAGGCGGCTGCGGCGCACGCGCGCCATTCTGGTCGCACGTGACGGACAGATTGTTGCCGAACGCTACGCCAAGGGGTTCAGCGAAGCGCCCGCTCAGGCCAGAGCTTTTCCGTACAGCGCGAGCAAACGACTCCACGCCTTCTCGGCCTGCGGCTGGTTGTGGACCCGCGAATCCGGAGGGCACCAGCCGTGCGCGGCACCCGCGTACACTTCGATTTCTGTGGGCAGGTTCGCCTTGGCGAACGTTTCCTTCAGAACGTTCTTCTCATTGGGCGACCGCATGTCGTCGTTCTCGGCGATCGCGATGAGGAGCCGCGCCTTGGTCTTCGCGGCCTGAAGATGCGGACATCAGCATCGTGCGATGCGACAGGCTCTGCGCCGCATCAATCGATCGCGTGATTTCGTCGAGGCTGAGGATCTGCGGCAGGCGTCGCGGGACTTTCGGATACGGCGTGTCGTCGAGGAGATAGCGGCGCCGCAACCGCTTGGCCGGTCGCGCCTCACGCGTAGCGTCCGCCGCCAGCGGCTTCGTCCTGACGGCCAAGTGGCGACTTGGGGTCGGTCGGGCTAGGTTCTTCTATGCTGCGCGACCAAAGACGATCTTATCTAGCGGGTCGCTGGACGGCGTTGCGTGGCCTGCCGCCCTTGCGTCCGTTGCGCCGCGCCGCGGCAGCCTTGGCCGGGCTCGTGGTCCGACCGAGCAGGGCGCCGAGCCCGACGAACCGGACCCGTGTATTTCGGCGCGGCGCATTGGCGTCGGTACCGCAGGACGACGACATCGGCCTTTCCGCGCGGCAGCTGGCCAACGTCCCCGAGCGTGTCCAGATGCGCTGTAACCGCCTCCCTGATCGCGCGCTTCGCTCGCGCAAGCGAATCAGCCGCCGCGTAGACGCCAGGGAGTCCAGCCACCCACGCGCTCCACGTGCCATTCGCTTCGTGCTCGATCACGATCGGAGAGTGTTGGGTCACAGTCCCGCCTCCTTCAAGATGCGCTGCGCGAGGCCAGTCCCGACCTCTTTCTTGGTGTGCACCGACACCGTAATGACCTTTTCGGTCGTCGGATGGATGAACTGGCGATGGCTACCCTTCCCGACGCGGTGCTCGACAAAACCTGCTTCGTGTCCCTCTCCCGAAGCACCTGGGTCGGTGAATTATACGGGCGAGAGGGAGTGCGGACGGGATAGGTCGCCACTGCGCGTCAAGCGTTTACCGAAACCCCCTTCAAGGCTACCCGGCACCCGTGGCGCCCTGTGCCTACCCTTGGCGGCGGGTGCCACGCGGTCTGCCACGCGAACACCGGCACGCAGCCTGCCACGCGGGAACTGGCCGTTTCGGAAGGTCGTTGACGGACTGGGACGGAAGCCCAACCTCACGCTTCGATTGAATGAATCGAAAAGGTTGGCGCGCCCGGCAGGACGTGAACCTGCGACCCCCGGCTACAAAGAAACCCAACCGTGACGTTGTCCGGTTGCTTCGATTTAAGCCGCTTGCCCCTTGACCTCCACGTCAACACCGAGCTCACGAAGCCGACGCAGCAGTCGTTTGGCTACACGTTCCTTGTCGCGGTCGCGCTGCACGAAATACTGACCACCCAGGTCGTGGAATTCCGCGCCGTCGCGGAGCATGTAATAGACGTCGGTCAGCATCGAGGCGGCCACAGCGAGGATCGCCTTCTTGGGCCCCCGGCGGCTCTTGAGCCGCAGAAACTGGGCGTGGAAGTAGCCGTCTTTTTTGCGCGTAGCGGCCCAGGCAGCTTGTACGAGCGTCGTTTTGAGCCACGGGGCCCCTTGGCGCGTG
>JBGPJH010000153.1:0-7835 GCA_041485305.1 Vicinamibacteria bacterium
CGTGTGAACCAAACCAGCCGGTCTCCATCCTGCGGCGCTTTCGTTGGCCGCGGCCAATGACCGTCGGCGATGACGATGTTGCCGTCGGGCGTCGCCCGGCAGGCGGTCGGCTGCAAGAAGGTGTCGGTGCCCGCTCTCGACACGCCGGCCTTCCCGAGGGTCAGCAGCAGCTTGCCATCGGGACTGTATTTGAAGACCTGGTTGCCCCGGACGCCCGCGTCGGGGCTGTCGCCGAACGGTCCGCTGTCAACCGCCCAGAAATTGCTGTCTTGATCCTGACAGAGCCCGTGAGCCGACGAGAACGTCACGTCGAACCGCTTCAGGATGTTTCCGGACGCATCGAAGTGAACGATGCCGGGGTCTGAACGGTGTTGCAGCCACACGCCACCCTTGCCGTCTGGCACGATGCCGATGGCTGCGCCCGGCTTGATGCCGCCCATGTGCGGCCAGCTCTCGAGCATCTGATACGGGTTCTGCATGGAATTGTTCGCGGCCAACTCGATTGCCGGCGGAAGGTTCTGCGCTCCCCGGCCGCCCTGTGCCAGAAGCCCGGTTCCTGCCACAGCGAGTGACGCGACGACGACGGCGCCGAGCGCTCGTTTGACTCGTCCTGAATCAGACATAAGCCCTTCTCCTCCTGCAAAACTCGGACACGGCCAAAGTCGGGTAAGGCGACAGAGACGGTTGGGGAATTGGTCGGGATGGCGGGATTCGAACCCACGGCCCCTTGACCCCCAGTCAAGTGCGCTACCAGGCTGCGCCACATCCCGACATCGTGACTCGATGCTGCCCTGGATTTTACGCCGAATGCTTCCGCCGACGCGAGGCCGAGGATCGCGATGCGGCCGATTTCTCGCGGGCCGCCTTTGCGCGGCCGACAGCCGCCCGGTGCGCCGGTGCTCGCGTTTTTGGCGCCACCAGCCGAAAGTCGGCCGCACCCGCGCGTTCGGCCAGCAAGTCCAGAATCCACCGGAGCCCCCGCTTGACCTCGGTCAGCCGCTCGCGCGCGTTCCGCCCGATCAACGCGTCGATGGCCGGCGCGTCCGCGGCTACCGGGGACTCTTCCTCTTCGAGACGACGACGCGCCCCCGCGAGCGTCAATCCCTCGACGAGCAACAGATGCTTGATGCGCAGCACGAACTCGACGTCCTCGCGGCGGTAAACGCGCGGGGCCCCTGAACCCTTGCTGACGCCGAGCTCCGGGAATTCGACCTCCCACGACCGCAGGACGTACGGCTGCACCTTCACGATGTCGCACACCTCAGTCGCTTTGAAGAGTGCGCGCTTCGGGATGTCGGCCTGAGTGGATTCCTCTGGCATCGGCAGCGGCGGGACCGTCGGAAGTATACACCGGGCTTCTCCCGTCCGGCCCCAAGGAGAGTACCGTTGACGATGGTACAATCCGTGCGAGAGGAGACGACGCGTGGAGACGCACCATTCGACTCGAAAGCTCACCTACGACGACTACCTGCGGTTCCCCGACGACAATCTCCGGCACGAGATCATCGATGGAGAGCATTTCGTGACGCCGTCTCCCGTCACGAGGCATCAGCGGATCTCTCGGGACCTCCAGTACGCGCTGATGCGGCACCTCGACGATCATCCGACGGGCGAGGTCTTCTACGCCCCTCTCGACGTGCTCCTGTCCGAATTCAATATCGTCGTTCCGGATCTCATCTATCTCTCGCACGAGCGTGCGCATTTCTTAACGTCGAAGAATCTGCAAGGTCCGCCGGATCTGGTCGTGGAAATTCTTTCACCCGGCACTCGGCGACGCGACTTGCTGCTCAAGCGGGATGTGTACGAGCGGGTCGGCGTCATTGAGTACTGGATTGTCGATCCCAAACGCGACGTGGTGATAGTGTACCGGCGAGCTGCGCGAGGGTTTGATCCACCGGCCGAACTGTCGAGGGACGCTCGCGACGTGTTGACGACGGCCCTGCTGCCGGGTCTCGCAATCCCGCTGGACGCTTTCCTCGCCTGACGTAGAGCCGGCCTCACGTTGGCAGCCGTTACCTCGATCGACACGAAGCAGCGCCCACACTCGCGCCAAGCCGTCGTGCACAGGAGGCGCAGAAGTGGGCCCTGAAACGGTGGAGCGCGCCATCGACGCGGTCGTGCTGAACTTTCGCACGCCGCAGGAGACGCTCGCCGCCGTCCACTCTCTGCTCGCGTCGCGGCAACCGCTCCGCCACGTCTTCGTCGTCGACAACGATCAGTCGGATGAGTGCCGCCTGGCGCTCGCCGCCGTCTGGTCCAACATCGACTACGTGCAGACCACCTCGAACCTGGGTTACTCGGGGGGGATGAATGTCGGAATTCGGACAGCGCTCGACCGAGGCGCCGGCGCGGTGCTGCTGGTCAACAGCGACGTCGTCGTGCCACCCGACTGCCTGGGCGAGCTGTGCGGGTGTCTCGACAGCGTTCCGCTCGCCGGGATCGCCGGTCCGGTGGTCGCCGCTCGAGCCAGCCCCGACCGTGTCGCCTCACTAGGTCTGTCGTACACACCCCTCACGGGACGCATGCGGCATCGAGGATTCGGCAGGCGGCGCGACGGAGTTGCCGCAGCCCGCGCGGAGATCGTCGATGCCGTAAGCGGCTGCCTGATGCTGGTCCAGCGGCGGGTGTTCGAACAGGCAGGACTCCTGGACGAGGATTACTTCTTCAGCTTCGAAGACCTGGATTTCTGCCTGAGAGCGCGGCGACACGGGCTGCAGACCGTGCTCGCTGGCCACGCGGTCGCCTACCACGAGGGAGGCCGATCGCTCGATGGCCGGTCCCCTCGGCGCCACTACTTCGCGGCCCGCAATCACCTGCTGCTCGCCAGCCGGGCATCCCCATCGACGGGACGGGCGCTGCGGCTGGCACGTAGCATGTCAATCGTCCTTCTGAACGTGGCCTACGCCGTACGATGCGGTCCACGGCTCCTGCCGGCGCGGCTCAACGCGGTAGCGCGGGGGGTCCGCGATTATCGTCTCGGCCGATACGGTTCCGATCGATGACCCGACCCTCAAGGGCGCATCGGTTGGCGCCCCCTGCGCCCGTATCTCGCGCAGGTCCGCTGCCAGCAGCGCTGTGTCCTCGATCAACCGCTCAATCTGTCGCCGCTGAGAGGACAGGATGACCGAAAAGGACAGGGCCGCGACAAATACGAGCACGATCAGCGCGAGCAGCAGCAGACTCGGAGGGTAGTGCACGCCAAGCCAGAGGGCCGACGCGTCGAGCCAGTCGCGTCGAATGGACAACACCAAGAGCCCGAGGGCGCAGATCGCCCACAGCAGCGAATACTCTTCGGTCAGCTTCCGGCGTCTGACGAGCTCGAGGACGACCGCCAGCAGGATGATGCTGACGACGAGACCGACGCTGTCGATCCGGTCAATCATGGGCGAGGTCCGGGACGGCTCGCTGGAACGGCACGATACACATCGCGAGCAGCACTCGTGCGGCAGCGACAGCGACACGCGCGGGCGTCAGCGACGTTTTTCCACTAAGCCTCGAGCGCGTCGCGACCGAGACTTCGACCATCCGCAGCCCGTTGCGGCTGAGGAACAGCCGCAGTTCCGCTTCCGGATACCCTGTCGGATGATGTTCTGCGAGAATGCGAACGGCGCGGGGGCCGAGCGCGCAAAAGCCGCAGGTGGGATCGGTCACCCGACGACCGGTCAGCGCCGTGAGGCACGCCGCCAGCAGGCGCCGCAATACCTTTCCGGCCGTCACATGAGCCTCGCCGGGCCGAGCATCTCGTGATCCAAGCACGACGTCTGCATCGCCTGAGCGAAGCGGCTGCAGCAGTCGCGGAATATCTCCGGGGCCGTGCTGGCCGTCGCCGTCGAGCCGCACCACCGCGGTGTAATCGTGCGTCGCCGCATATCTGAGCGCGACGCGCATCGCCGCGCCTATGCCCATCCGATGCGGCAATCGAAGCCAGGGCACGCCGAGCTGCCGCACGACGGTCGCGGTGCCGTCCGTCGATCCATCGTCGACGACGAGCACGTCGATGCCGCGAGAATACGCGCGAATCTCAGCCACCACCACCGGCAGGTTGAACGCCTCGTTATGCGCCGGAATAACCGCCAGCACGCTGTCAGAGCGCGCCCGCCAACGCGTCTGCGGCGGCTCCCCCAATAGTGACGGCAGCCCGCCCGCTCGAGGGCGCATGCTGTCGGAAGGGCTGACCGAGATGCCGAGGAGGCGACGGGTGGACCAGACGACGATCGCCCCCACCCAGACGAGGTCCCGGAGGGCGTGCACGAGGGGGAAGAGCAGCGGCGCTCGGTCGCGAAATCGCCACGCCGCGCGGGCGCCGCGCGCCGAACGCTCGAGAATCAGCAGCCCGACCAGGAATGCGCCCAAAAGCAACATCGGGCGCGAAACAGCTCGGCCGAGCGCCAAACCTGCCACGACCGAGATCGCCGCCGCGCTCATCACGACCGGGTGCAGCATCATCGACAACGGCGACACCGAGTCGCCTCCCACGCGCCGTGGATGCTTCGCGAGAAGATCGAGTCGACAGTAGCCAAACCCGTACTGCTGCCGCAGGTATTCCGTAATCCCTTCACGCCAGCGATGCGTGCTGCGGGCGTCGCGACAGAACGCGAGTCGATATCCAGCCAACTGGAGGCGGTAGCTCATGTCGTTGTCGTAGCCGTACCCAAGGTTTTCGTCGAAAAGGCCAACCCGGCGCAGCGCTTCGGTTCTGTAGGCGGAATTCCCCGTGCAGACGTGGTCGATGCGGTCCCCCATCGCCGCATACCGGTCTTCGAGATCACGCCCCATGACTCGCGCGAACAGGCCTGCGTGAGGGTCCGTCTCGAACAAGCCTTGGGCGGCGCCCACCGTTGGATCGCGCAGCTCGTCGGCAAGACGGGCCGCCCACCCAGACCCCAGGACAACGTCCTGATCAACCTGGCAGACGACCGGATGCTGCGCCCGTCGAATGCCGAGATTCAAGGCGGCGGCCGCTCCACGGCCGTCGGCACGTATCAGCTGCAGCGGCCAGCGCTCGGCCAGCTCCTTCAGCAGCTCGAATGACCCGTCGGCGCTCCGGTCGTCGACAACGATCACCTCCATGGGACGACCATCGCGCTGAGCCAACACCGACGCGATCGTCTCGCGAATGCAGGCGGCGCCGTTCCGGACGGGAATCACGAAACTGACGCCGGTCATGCTGGCAGCAGCACGGGGACCCGCGACGTCACCTCGGCGTACACCTCCTCCAACCTCTTGCACACGACCTCCTCGCCGTAGCCGGAGCGAACACGGATATTCGCTCCCGCTGCAGCCGAGCGCCATTCGCTCGGGCGGCTCAGGATGCGATCGATGGCGGCGGCCAGGCGGTCGGGTCGACCGACCGGCACGATAAGACCGCCCCCGACCGACCGAATGAGCTCGCCGCACCCGGAATCGCCCGCAACGATCACGGGTGTACCAGTCAAGAGCGCCTCGAGCGAAACCAGGCCGAAGACTTCGTACTCTGAAGCATAAACGACCACATCGGCGTCCGCCAGCGCCTCCAGCCTCTGCCTGCCGGACAGCAGGCCGGTAAAAACGGTCCTGGCGTCTAGGCCCAGCCCTCTGACCAGCGCCCGCGCCTGGTCGCCCGCGCCCCTGTCGTTTCCGGCGACGACGAGTCTCGCAGGCTCCTTCGTCTGCGCGAATGCCTTGACGAGCGTATCGACCTGCTTGCGTGGCGTCAGCTGACCCAGAAACAACACGATGGGCGTGTCGGTCAATCCATGCCGCAGGCGGAAGTTTCCCTTCTCGACTGGCGGAGTGAACTCCTCCAGGTCGACCGGATTGGGGACGGTTCGAATGACACTGGCCGGGACACCCATCTCCAGCAACTGCCGGCGCTCCGCCTCGGATACCGCAATCACGCGCGCGGCCGACGAAAGGCACGACCGCCCAAACAGGACGTCGAACACCCTCTTCGCCAACTGCCGTCGCTCGATGACCGGCGCCGTGCCGTTCGGCGCCAGGACGAACGGCACACCCGTTCGGCGGAGGTAGTGGGTCGCCAGCAGTCCTGGGACGTTGCGGTAGGCGTGAAGGTGAGCGACGTCAAACGTGCCGGCGTGGCGACGCAGATACTGGCGCAGCCCAACCGGCAGGAACGCCTGAAACTGGTAGGCGGCCCGATTGCACACGTTAGGAAAGATCCTGACCACTACCCCGTCCGGCTGCTCGATTGGGCGCCAAGGGCCGGCTCGGTGGCGGCCGTCTGGCGCTGGCAGCCGCGAACACTCGTCGCGAACGTCGGTCGCGCAGACGGTGACGTGGTGGCCCCGCCGCACGAGAGCCCGAGCGAGCGTACCGACGACCCGGGGAATGCCGCCGTAGGCCCAAGCCGCGTCGGAGTACGGCGTCACGTGGAGAATGCGCAAGGACATACGCTAGAATCAAGCCATTCCCGCGTGCTGACAAGCGACACCGCTCGGAGCGCCACGGACGTGCCACTCGCGGCGCACCGCCTGGTCGCCTGCGGAGCCGCCGCGCTCGCCGGCGCGCTCGTGTACCTGAACGCGCTCTCCAACCCGTTCGTCTACGACGACCATCGCCTGATCCTCGAAAATCTGTCGCTCAGGAATCTTACCGCCTGGCGGGCCATCCTCGTGCACGATATGACACGCCCGCTGATCAACTTCTCCTACGCGCTCGATTATGCCATCTGGGGTGGAGCCAACCCATTTGGATTTCACGTCACGAACGTGCTGATCCACGTGGTCAACATTGTGCTGCTCTTCCACGTGGCAGGGGGCCTGGCCCGCGATCTGGGCACGTCGAGTATGGGGCGGGGGGCGGCGGATGCGGACAGGGTGGCGTTGGCTGCCGGGCTGCTGTTCGCGGTCCATCCGATCTTGACGCAGGCAGTCGGGTACGTCAGTGGTCGGTCCGAGCTCCTCTGTGCAACATTCTTTCTGGCCGCCTTCCTCAGCGCTCGGCGTGCGATGCAAGGCGGCCGCGCGCGCTGGTGGGCAGCAGCCGCCGCCGCGTGGGTCCTGTCCCTGGCGGCGAAAGAGCTTGCTGCCATGTTCCCGGCCGTCCTCCTGGCGTACGATCAGCTCGTCTTTCAGGACACGCCCGACGCCCGTCGCCGCCGACTGCTCCGTCTGCATGTTCCTCTCGTGATGCTCGCGACCATGGCCGCTGTCTTACGCGTCGGCGTCATGGCCAGCGTCGAGCATCCTTCAGGCACGACGATTCATTGGCCGTTCGCTCTCGTCGAGCTCGACGTGTTCCGCCGCTATCTCGGCTTGTTGCTGCTGCCACTGAACCAAACCATCTTCCACGCGATTGCGCCCCTCTCCTCGGTGTTCCGCCCGCGAGCGATTCTCGCGGTCTTCACCGCCGCGGCGTACGTCTTTCTGATCATCCGCCTGCGGCGGGTCGATGGTCTCGCCAGCTTCGGGCTGGCCTGGTTCGCTCTTCTCCTCATCCCTTCCGCAGTGCTGGTCGTTCTCGACCGTGGCGAACCCATGGCGGAGCATCGGGTCTATCTCGCCAGCGCCGGCTTCTTCATGGCCGTTGGCACGATCGCCGTGCTGATTCGGGCGCGAATCGGTCGGCTCAACGGAGTCGGCAGTCGAGCTGCGCGCCGCGCGCCGGCGGTCGGCTTGCTGGTTGTTGCCCTGTTGTGCGTGCGGACAATATCGCGGAACATCGTGTGGAGCCGCCCCGTGAGCCTGTGGCTGGAAGCCGCGGAATACGCACCGGACCATTGGCTGCCGCGCTTGGCTCTGGGCGAGGCGCTGCACGAACAGGGGCGCCACAAGGAAGCCATAGTCTCGCTCCGGGCGGCGCTCGCACTTCGACCCGGAGAGGCATTAGGCTATGCA
>JBGPJH010000154.1:0-7817 GCA_041485305.1 Vicinamibacteria bacterium
CGACAGTTCCTTGCGTCGCTCCTCGGTCAGGCTGGGGATCGGGATCCGCACGACCTTGCCGTCGTTTGACGGGTTCAGGCCGAGATCCGATGCGCGGATGGCCTTTTCAATCGCTCCGAGCTGCGACGGATCGAACGGTTGCGCGACGATGAGCGTGGGTTCGGGCACCGAGAGGCCCGCGAGCTGGTTGAGCGGCAGTTTCGAGCCGTACGCTTCGATGTGGACGCTATCGAGGATCGTCACCGAGGCACGGCCCGTTCGAACGCCGGCCAGCTCGTGCCTGACATGCTCGAGGGCTGTGCTCATCCGTTTGTTGATGTCTACGTAGAAATTCTTGAGATCGCTGCCATCCATCGCGTTGCACCCTTTCCCAACATCTCGCGCAGCTCTAGTTCTAGTTGTAGCCAAGGACACTTGAAATCTTCGTCTTGTGCGCGGTGAGCATTCAGCTCTCAGCTGACAGCTGTCAGCTTCTGAATCACGCCGTCACCAAAGAGCCAACCGGTTCGCCGATGATCGCGCGCTTGATATTCCCAGGCGTACGCAAGCTGAAGACGACGATCGGCAGGCGGTTGTCCATGCACAAGGAAATGGCCGTGGCGTCCATCACTTTCAGGCCCTGTTCGAGCACCTGAAGGTACGAAATCCGGTCGAATCTGGAGGCGCCGGGGTACACCATCGGGTCGGCGTCGTAGATGCCGTCGACCTTTGTCGCTTTGAGGATGACGTCGGCCTTGATCTCCATCGCCCTCAGGGCCGCGGCGGTATCGGTGCTGAAGTAGGGGTTTCCGGTCCCGGCGCCGAAGACGACCACGCGGCCCTTCTCGAGATGGCGGATGGCCCGCCGCCGGATGAACGGCTCTGCAACGGCGCGCATCTCGATAGCCGTGACGACGCGGGTGACCACGCCCTGTTGTTCGAGTGCGTCCTGCAGGGCCAGGGCGTTGATCACGGTCGCGAGCATGCCCATGTAGTCCGCGGTTGCGCGATCCATGCCGCGGGCGCTGGCGGCGACCCCCCTGAAGATGTTGCCGCCGCCGATGACGATGGCTGTCTCGACGCCCATGCTTTGAATGTCGGCGACCTCACGGGCAATCTGGGTCGCGACGGCTGGGTCGATGCCGAAGCTCTGTTCCCCCATGAGGGCTTCGCCGGAGAGTTTGAGGAGGACGCGTGTGTAAGCTGGGGACGGCGAAGCAGTCACGAGAGAAGATTATAGATCGCGGCGCCGGGGACGCCTGGGAGAAGGCCCGGGGGCCTGCGGCAGCCCCAGGCCTTCTCGAGGTTACGAGGCGGCCTCGCCCACCTTCAGCCGCGCGAAGCGCGTCACCGTCACTGGCGCACCCAGCGTCTTGGCGGCTGCGGTCATCACATCGGCCACGGTCATCTTCGGATCTCGAATCGACGGCTGATCCGGCAACACAACCTGAGCGTAGAAACTCCCGAGCTTGCCCTCGACAATCTTGTCGATGACGTTGGCCGGTTTGCCGGAGTTCTCCATCTGCGCGTGGTAGATGGATCGTTCCTTCTCGAGCGCCGTGGAAGGGACCGCCGCCCGGGAGATGTACGCCGGGCTTGCCGCCGCAACCTGCATCGCGATCTCCTTGACGAGCGTCGTGAATTCCTCCCGCGAGGCAGTTGGCGCCGACACGCCGCCAAACTCCACCTGCACGCCGATCTTGCCCCCGAGGTGAATGTACTGACCGACATATCCTTGACCCGCGTAGCGAACGAACCGTGGCACGGCCATGTTCTCGCCGAACTTGCCGATGGCGGCGGCCACACGCTGCTGCACCGGGCCGCCCGGATCCTTCAGCCAGGTCTCGGTGGCGCCCTCGCCGGCTTTCTCGATCGCTGCAAGGACATCCTTGACGAGCTGCTGAAAGTCGTCGGTTCGAGCCACGAAATCCGATTCGCAGTTCACTTCGACGAGAATGGCACAAGAGTGATCGGCTGACACGAGATGGCCGATGAGGCCCTCGCTGGTCGCGCGCCCCGCCTTCTTGGCCGCGCTGGCCAGCCCTTTCTTGCGGAGGACGGTCGTGGCTTCGTCGAAGTTGCCGTGTGCCTCTTCGAGCGCGGCCTTGCAGTCCATCATGCCCGCGCCCGTTTGATCGCGGAGCTTCTTCACGTCTGCTGCGCTGATTGTCGCCATGTTCTGACCCTCTCTCACTCTCCAACGGGGACCCGGGCCCCGTTCTGCGCCCTGGGGCACGTTTGGGAGGCGCCGGTGCGCCGCCGGGCCTGTACAGAAAAACGCCGGCCTGGGCGGAGGCCGGCGTCCATCAGGAGGCGGCTGGCGGTGTTACGCCGATGCCGGAGCAGCCTCGCGCGGGCGTCGGATTGGCCGGACGGCTCGCCGCGGATCCTCGCCGGCGGCCGCCGCGGCCTCTTCAGCGGAGGCGCGCGCCGCTTCCGCGTCGACCGACTGCTTGACGTCTCGCCCGGCGATGATGGCGTCAGCAATCCGCGACGCGAACAATCGAATCGCCCGCAGAGCGTCGTCGTTGCCTGGGATGACGAAGTCGACCTCGTCCGGATCGCAGTTGGTGTCCACGACGCCGATGACGGGGATCTTGAGTTTGCGCGCTTCGTCGACCGCGATCTTCTCCTTCTTCGTGTCGACCACGAAGACCGCGTCTGGCAGCCGCGCCATGCCGCGAATGCCCTCGAGGTTCTTCAGCAGCTTGCGCCGTTCCTTTTCGTTTCTGGCGATTTCCTTTTTCGAGAGCGTGTCGTACCGCCCGTCGGTCACCATGGTTTCCAAGTCGCGCAGTCGGCCGAGGCTTCGCTGGATCGTCGCGAAGTTGGTGAGCAGGCCGCCCAGCCAGCGTTCGTTGACGAAGTACATGCCACACCGCTGGGCCTCTTCCGCCACGACATCCTGGGCCTGGCGCTTGGTCCCGACGAAGAGAATCGTGCGGCCCTCCCTGCCGAGATTCGTGACGAATTCCTCCGCCTCCCGAAACAGCTTGACCGTCTTGCCGAGGTCGATGACGTAAATGCCGTTCCGCTCGCCGAAGATGTACTCTTTCATCTTCGGATTCCAGCGTTTGGTCTGGTGGCCGAAGTGAACCCCAGCCTCCATCAGCTCCTTCATCGCGATTGCGGCCAAGCGACCTCCATCAAAGCCCGGTACACACCGGGGTGTCCTGCCGAATCCCCCTACCGTTTGCTGAACTGGAAGCGCTTCCGCGCTCCCGCCATGCCGTACTTCTTGCGCTCCTTCGCCCGCGCGTCGCGTGTGAGGAGTCCCTCGTCCTTGAGACGTTTCCGCAGTTCGTGGTTGTACTCCACGAGCGCCCGCGCAATGCCGAGGCGCATCGCTCCCGCTTGACCCGACACGCCCCCGCCTGCCACGGTCGCCAGGATGTCGAACTTTTCGACGGTTTCGGTCAGCACGAGCGGCTGACGAATCTGGGTCCGAAGCGCCTGGGTGGGGAACAGCGATTCGAACGGGCGGCGATTGATGCGAACGGTCCCGGTCCCTGGGCGGAGAAAGACGCGGGCGGTGGATGTCTTGCGGCGCCCGGTGCCGTAATACTGAACTGCTGCCACGTTACGCGACCTCGAGCTTGGCGGGTTTCTGCGCCGTGTGCGGATGATCCGGACCGGCGTACACTTTCAGCTTGCGATACATGGCGTTGCCCAGCTTCGTTTTCGGAAGCATACCTCGCACCGCCTCTTCGACGAGCCGTTCCGGATGGCGCTGCCGCACGATGCTGGCCCGCTCTTCCCGCAGACCTCCCTCGAAGCCGGAATGCTGGCGGTAGATCTTCTGCTCGTCCTTTCGACCGGTCAGCTTGACGCGGGCCGCGTTGACGACCACCACGTGGTCGCCCAAATCAAGAAAGGGCGTGTAGGTGGGCTTGTGCTTCCCCTGTAGCAGCCGCGCGGCCGCGGTCGCGATCCGGCCCAGCACCTCGCCCTGAGCATCGATGAGGTGCCACCGATCAGACTGCGCCGCCTGGTGCGCGGTCGCCATGAATGTAGACATTCCCGAAATTTCCCCGAAGAAAACCGTTGTACAGGAAGGCCGACCCCCGGACCGGAGGCACGTCCTCGCGAGACCCTCGGTCGTTGCCGAGCCCTTGGCCGGAAACTCCAGGCAACGGTAAACCCAAATCATACGAACGTTTCGGGGCACTGTCAAGCGCCAACAAGGCGGCACCGGCAAGCCCGCCACTGGGCCCGGGCGCTACATGGGCGCCACGCCGACAGACCCGTGAGCGAATGACGAAACCGTAAGCGCAGAGCAGCAGGCGGCACACTCGAAAGTCGCAGGATTTGCAATTCGTGGACGGAATAAAGGGCGAAGCGCGCTTTCAGGCCTGGTACCAGCTTTGCCACCTGAGCACTGGTTCTAACTTCACCAAGGTCCTGATTACATGTTTGGTTTCGGCAAGTCGAAGGCCGCCGTGGGACTCGATATCGGGTCGAGTGCCATTAAGGCGATTGAGCTGAAGCCCTTGGGCAAAGGCTACCGCGTGGCAGCCTTTGCCGTCGAACTCGTGCCGCCCGACAGCATCGTGGACGGCGCCATCATCGACGGCGGTGCCGTGGCCGACGCGATTCGGCGACTGTTCGAGAACAAGGGGTTCACAACGAAGGAAGTCGCGGCCTCGCTCTCGGGTAACGCGGTCATCGTCAAGAAGATCAGCCTTCCCATCATGACGGAGTCCGAACTTCGCGAGTCGATCTATTGGGAAGCCGAACAGTACATCCCGTTCGACATTCAGGACGTCAACCTCGACTACCAGATCCTCGACGCTGGCACCGGGCCCCACTCGAAGGGCACCATGGAGGTGCTGCTGGTCGCTGCCAAGAAAGAGAAGATCGCGGACTACACCGGCGTGATCTCGCAAGCCGGCCGGGTGCCGGTGGTCGTGGACGTGGACGCTTTTGCCATTCAGAACGCCTACGAAGCCAACTACGGACTGCATCCTGGCGCCGTTGTCGTCCTACTGAATGCCGGCGCCAGCGCCATCAACATCAACATTCTCAGCGGGGAGCAGTCGCTCTTTACGCGCGATGTCTCGACCGGCGGCAACGCCTACACCGAGGCGGTGCAGCGAGAACTCAACCTTCCGTTCGAAAGCGCCGAGCTTGCCAAGCGGGGGCTTTCGGTCGACGGCGTCTCGCTCGACGACGTGCGGCCGGTTTTGCACGCGATGACCGAGAACGTGCTGCTCGAAATCCAAAAGACGTTCGATTTCTTCAAGGCCACCGCGTCCTCGGATCACATCGATCGCATTTTGCTGAGCGGCGGGGCCTCGTCGGTCGATGGATTCGCGCAGGCGCTCGGGGAGCGCTTCGATGCACCGGTCGAATTGTTAGACCCCTTTCGTAAGGTCGCGTTCGACGCGCAGAAGCTCGGGCTCGGAGACGTGGAACACTTGTTCCCGACGGCAGCTGTTGCCGTGGGGTTGGCGCTCAGAAGGGCAGGAGATCGATGATCAAGGTCAATCTCCTCCACACGGCGCGACGAGGCGTCAAGAAGAAGAAGATCGCGTTTCAGCTCGGCCACAAACTCGCGGTCGCGTGCAGCCTGATTCTGCTGGCCGCGGGGCTCGCCATTGGTTGGCGCGGTTGGAACCTCTCACACGAGGTCGCGCGCCTCGACCACCAGATTGCCGAGGCACAACAGGAAACGGCCCGCCTCCACTCGGTCATCGTGCAGGTTCAGCAGTTCGAGCAGCGAAAGGCGCAACTCCAGCAGCGCGTCGCGCTGATCGAGCAGCTGCGGAAGGATCAGACCGGGCCCGTGCACATGCTCGATGAGATCAGCCGGGCGCTGCCACCAGTGCTGTGGCTCACCGAGCTGAAACAGACGCAAGCGCCCAACGAAGTCGTCATCGATGGCCGGTGCACGACGATCACCGGCCTCTCGGACTTCGTGGCGAATCTCGAAGCGTCGGGGTACTTCAGGAAGTCTGTCGAGATTGTCAGCAGTACTACCGAGACGACTGCCGCACAGCGTGGCGAGCTGATCAGGTTTCAGATCAGAGCCATTTTCCAGGAACCGGCGGCCGAGAAGGTTTCGGGGGCCGTGGGCGCGGTGCCCGCGACGCCGCGCGGGTCGGTCGGGTCGTTCTAAAGCCGGGGGAGCGGGGTCCCAATACGGCTGGGAAGCGTAGGGTCGATGGACATCAGTCTCACGAAATTGCCGTGGTATGCGCAAATTGGCGCCTTTGTGATGCTCGGGTGCGCGGCGGTTGGCGTCTACTACTCCTACTACGAGGTGCCGGTCCGCGCGGAGATGGCCGCGCGCGAAAGTCAGCTGAAGGCACTGCGCGCGGATGTCGACAAAGGTCGGCTCACGGCCAAGAAGCTGCCTGAGTTTCGCGAGCAGGTCGAAGACCTCGAGAGCCGTCTCGAGGGTCTGCGGGCGGTGTTGCCCGAGGAGAAGGACGCCGCGGATCTGTTGCGCCGCATGCAGACGGTCGCCACGCAGTCGAACCTGACGATCAAGAGCTTCAAGCCGTCACCGATTGTGACCAAACAGTTGCACGCCGAGTGGCCGATCAGCCTCGAGCTCGACGGCACGTACCACAACCTGGCCGCCTTTTTCGACCGGGTCGGCAAGTTCACGCGAATCGTCAACGTCAGCGACCTGGACGTGAAGAGCAAAGACAAGCCAGCAGCGAACTCCACGATCTCGGCGAGCTGTGTCGCGACCACGTTCGTGCTGCTCGAAAAGCCCGCGGAGCCCAAGCCGGGCGCGAAGCCATCCACCCGCCCCGCGCCGCCAGGCAAGGCCGCATGACCAAGCGGTTGCCGCTGCTTGTCGCCGCTGTGTGGCTGGCGCCCACTGTCGCCCGCGCTCAACCGCCCTCCGCGTCGGCGCCAGGGTATGTCCAGAGCGCGACCGCGTCGCCAGGGGGGAGACCCTCTGGCGCGTACACGTACGAGGCCGACGGTCGCCGCGACCCCTTCCTCGGGCTTCTCGGCGGCGCCGAGCCACGCGGCGTGCTCAAGCGCGGCGAAGGACCGGCCGCGTACGCGGTTGGCGAGATTTCAGTGCGCGGCGTCATGCAGAGCCGCGGCTTGCTTGTCGCGATGGTCCAGGGCCCAGACAAGAGAACCTACATCGTTCACGTGGGCGACAAGCTGGCCGATGGCGTGGTGAAGAGCGTGACGCCGCAAGGGCTCGTCATTGTTCAGGACATCACCGATCCGCTGTCGGTTCAGAAGCAGCGGGAAGTCCGCAAGCTGCTGCGGTCGCTGGAGGATAGCAAGGAGTGACTGTGACAAGGGGCGTTGCCCTGCTTCTCGCCCTCACAGCCGGGCTGGGGACGGTGTCGAAGGCGGACACCGGATCGGCTGGCGCGCCTTCCGCGCGGTTGACGACGATCAGCTCGCGGCTCGGCGCAAGGAGCGCCTCGCTCGTGATCGAGGCGAGCGAGCCCGTGCCGTACGTCACCACACGGCCCGACCCGCTGACCGTGCTGCTCGACTTTCGCAACGTGGCGGCTGACGGAACGGACAACTCTGCCAAAGCCGAGGCCCATAGTCCTATCGCTCGCGTCTCCGTCGAACCAGCGGTTTCAATGGGGGCGCCGGTGTCGCGTGTCCGCATCGCGCTGACCGAGCCGGTGACTTATCGCGTGCGCAGCGAGCGCAACCGAGTGGTCGTCGACTTCGACCGCCGCTCGGCGAAGGGTTCCGTGATGCCACCCGTCGCGCGTCAGGCGGCGGCCGAGGCCACCGGAGTTCGTGTCGATGGGCCAGCCGTGGATCCGATCGTCGCGCTGGGCCTTGGGGTATCCCAGACCACGTCCATCGGCCGGTCCCTGGCCGCGGTCGCGGTCCTCGAG
>JBGPJH010000155.1:0-7817 GCA_041485305.1 Vicinamibacteria bacterium
AGCGGGCAACCCACGGGGGGCCGATGAGCAACGCTGGGTCGGCGCCACGCTTGGGCACGAACTTCTGCGTGCGGCCGTACTGGTTGTCCCCGCCGTAGAGGTTGCCGTTCGAGTCGACGGTGAACGTGTGCACCTCGAGATAGCCGTCCGGTAGCTCGCTCGGCACCTTCCAGGTGTAGAGGTGGTTGCCCTTGAAGTCGAGCTTGATGAAGCGGAGCGGTCCGAGGACGCTGACCCAGAGGCTCTCGGCGTTGACGATGATGTCCAAGGGGATCGTTTGGAAGCCCGACCACGTATCGACGAGCTCGACCTTCGCACGATCGGGCGTCGTCCTGAACACGTTGATTCGGCCGCCGGAGCGATCCAGGGCGAAGATCAGACCGCGCGGTCCGACTGCCACGGCGTGCACGCCGCTAAACTGGCCGGGTCCTTTACCAAAGCCGCCGAACTCCGAGATGTAGTTCGCGTCGCGGTCGAGGATCATCACGCGGTGGTTGTCCAGGCCGTCCGCCACGAGAATCCTGCCGTCCGGCAGAAACGCCACGTCCTGGGGACGGGCGAAGTGCGTGGCATCGCTTCCCGGAACGTTCTTCTCGCCCAGCGTCTTCAGCAGCTTGCTGCCGTCGTTGGAGAAGACGTAGATCTGATGGAACGTCTCGTTGATCACCCACACGCGCCGTTCGGGGTCGTACGGGCTGATGCGCACGCGATGGGGTCCTGGTCCGGCCGAGCCCTCGCACAGCTTGTCCCACTGCGTCCAGCGCTCTTTGACGTTGCCGTCGCCGTCGAGCGTGTAGAGGCAGTTGCGCCACACGCGGCGATCGGTGGCGCTGAGGACGTTGATCCCGATGGAGCCCGCATAGCCCGTGAACTCGGGAGGAACCGGACTGGGCAGCTGGGTCTCTCCACGCTGCGCGACGAAGATGCGGTTTGGCGATTCCGCGAACACGCCCGAGTTGCCCCCGAACGCGAAACCGGGCTGGGCAAACGGCTTGTGCCAGCCCCGGACGACGTCGTAGGGGCTCGGGCCGACGGGGCCCGACATGACGGCCTGACCCAGCAGCGTCGGTACGCTTAAAACCAGCGCCAGAAGGGCCGCCGACGTCGCCACGGCTCTCATCATGATGGTCATTCCTGTGGTCTTCTTCATCCAGACAACCTTCCGCCCGTCAATTCCCGCCGGGCCTTAGGGAGGGCGGCACGATGCCCTTCAAGTGCAAATAGGTCACGAGGTCAGTGCTCGCTAGGCCTTCGGGATCGCGCCGTTAGGCGTTAGCTTATCCACGGCTTGGGGCAACACTTGCGATAGCTTCTGTACCAGATCCTGCACGGACAAACCGGATTTCTCTGAGAGCTGCTGCAGCAGGTCGGGACCAAGGGTCTTGTGGACCTCATCAGGCGAGATCGGTTGATTGGGTCCGGTTCCCACCCATGACTTGACCGTCGCGCCCAGACCGTTCTTTTCGAATTCGCTGACGACGCCTTGCAGGCCGCCGTGCTTATCAATGATGCCGTTCACGACCGACACCATGCCAGCGCCGACGATACCACCGAGCAAGCCATCGAGCATTCCCATGTGCGTCTCCTGGCGGACGAATCATTGCCGTGCTGAACCGGAAGCCAAACGACATGTTAGCAGGCTGTCGGGTGGTAGGGGGCCATGAGGCGCCGTCTGGCCGCGCTTAGTCGACACGCAGCAGCGCAGCTGGCTCGAACCTGAGCGCCCGCCGGGCTGGAATCCACGTCGCGAGGGCGCCGACGCCAACAATGATCAACACTGGGACGGCGAAGGCCGGCCAAGCCGGCGTATCGAACATCGATCCCGCGCCCCCGGCCGCTCGAACGATCCGACTCAGCCCGAATGTGGCCGCGACCCCTAACGTCGTACCAATCGCGATCAGGCGCAGGCTCTGGCTCGTCACGAGACGGATGACGTCGCCGCGCGACGCGCCGATCGCGACGCGTAGCGCGAACTCCTTCGAACGGCGGACGACGACGAACGCGAGGACCGCGTAGATACCGGCCGCCGTCAGTAAGATCCCGATGGTGATCAACGGCACCAGCGGGTACGTGCCGACCAGAATTTCCTGACTGCCGCCCATGATGATCTGATCGGCGGTGAAGGCGCTCGCCACCGTATTACCCGTGCCGCTGCGCTGAATGTCTCGGCGCACGTTGGCAATCAGCGGCGCCGGCGCTGCCGGCACCCGAAGAACGAGTTGGAGACTTGGAACGCCCGTGTCTGTCCGAAGGGGCAGATAGACGGCTGGTGTCACACGTGACAGCGGGGCCGGGAGGTAATCGGCGACGACGCCGACAACCTCGTAGCCGGTTTGGCCAAGCCAGATGTGCGCGCCGATGGGATTGCGGCCGGGCGTGAGTCTGCTCGCCAAGGATTGATTCACAATCGCGACCGCTGCCGGGGTGGCCGTATCCGCGTTTGCGAAGGCGCGGCCCGCCACGATGGGGGCACCGAGCGTCGCGAAGAATGTCGGACTGACTTGGGACTGTTCGGCGGGTACGGCGTTTGTACCGCCGGCATCGAGCGCCACGGGACGGAGGCCCGGGACCCCTGTGAACGGCGCGGCTGTTGCGGCTGCGGCGTTGAGGACGCCTGGCACGCCATTCAAAAACTCGAGGACGGATCGTGGTCGAACACCGCCAGGATTCTCGACCCGAAGCAACACGAGCGACTTGGTGGGAAAGCCAACGTCGGCCGTCATGTTGCGACGGTACCCATCAATCATCGCGCCCGTGACCACAAGCAGCGCGACGGTGGCGGTGATTTCGGCGATGACGAGTGCCTGACGCCACCGTTGACGGATGCGATCGGATCTCCTCGCCTGCAGCGGCGTGACCTGCAGACGTCGCGTTTCGTACAACGCGGGCGCCAGCCCGGCGAGCAGGCCCGTCAATATCGTGATGACGCCCGACTGCAACAGCACGCGTGGATGGATGGAGGTGTCGAACACGGCGATGTTCGGTCCCGCGTTGTGCTGGATGAGACCTCGCAGCGCGAATGTCGCACACACGCCGAGCGCGCCCCCGCCGATTGCGATCAGCACTGATTCTGAGAGTAAGAGCCGCACGACCCGGATGCGGCTCGCACCGAGTGCGGCGCGGAATGCGATCTCATGTTCCCGGGCCGTCCACTGTGCGATCAGCAAGACCGCCACATTCGCGCAGGCGATGAGCCAGGTGAGCATCACACAACCGGCGAGTAAATACGGGAAGAGGACGCTGATCTGGCGGCTCATCGGCATGCCGCCGATGCCCTCGATTCCGGCCCGAAGCGCACGCTCGCTTTGGGGCAATGCACGCACATATTCGGCGACGCCAGACGTCAAAGAATTGTGGAAGGCAGCTGGCGAGATACTGCGTGACTGTCGGACGACAACGGCCACGCTGTCATCGGGCGACAGGCTGTGGGCATCGACCGCGGTCCACACGAAGGTATCGATGTCCAAGAACCAGAAGCGCTCTGGCATGACACCGATGACGGTATAGGGCCGGTCGACGGCCCACAAGATCTGTCCGATCGCGTCCGCGCGACCGTCAAAAAGGTTCTGCCACCCCCGATACGAAAGAATCACAGACGCGGAATCGCCACTCGGCAGTGCCTCAAACGTCCGACCGAGTGCGGCGTCGACCCCGAGTACGGCGAAAAGATTCGGCGTGACCGCGCGGATGGGCACTGTGTCGACGCGATCTCCCGTTCGTACATCGTCTCGGCGCGTCACTCGAGCAGCAGCCCACCGCTGATTGCCATCCTGGGGCTTTGCCCAGAGGTCGAACAGGCGTGCCGGAACGTCACGGCGAAAGCCGCGGGGCGTGACCGTGTAGATCACAGAAAGCTCTTCGGGATGCTGATAGAGGGGAGGTGGGTTTCGGAAAATCGTGTCGCGGATGGCCAGCGTGGCTGTCGTGCTGCCAATGCCGGCGGCCAAGGATAGGATAGCCACCACGCACATGACGGGGTACTTGCGTAGGCTGCGGCCGGCGAAACGGATGTCCTGCAGCACATGGTCGAGCCAGAGCCATCGGCGAGATTCGTAGAACCGCTCCCGCGCGAGTGTGAGACTGCCAAAGCGGCGGATCGCGGCAAAATGGGCGTCTTGTGGTCTTGCTCCTTCGGCGATCAGCTGATCTCGATCCAAATCCAGGTGTGACCGGATCTCGTCTGCGAAGTCCTGCGGTTTACGTCGCCATGTCAGACGCATGGATCGGCCTCCCAGGTTGACAGTCGACCCAAGTCTAGGCACACTTGGGTCGAATGTCTATCCGAAAACGAGAGGATGGCGCGTACAGTGCGCACTTGCAAGGCACCTTGGACCTATTGATTCTCCGAACACTGGCGTTTGGGTCTGCGCACGGTCAGGGGATCGCTCGTGCGATCCAGAGTCAGTCTGAGGACGTGCTCATCGTCGACCATGGGTCGTTGTATCCGGCCCTTCAGCGGCTCGATGCGCGCGGTCTTATAGAGGCAGCCTGGGGAACTTCCGCCAACAACCGGAAGGCGCGCTTCTACACGTTGACCAGAAAGGGCCGTAAGGAACTCACCCGCGAAGAGGGCGAATGGCGCCGGATCGCGGCGGCGATCATGCGCATATTAGGGTCGAGCCCGCGGATGACTTAGTGATATGGCTTCCGTCAAGAACGACATCGCGCTCAGGTTGACGGCACGCCGCAGTGGTGGGATAATCCCACCATGATCGTCACGCTCGATGCCAAGCGTCGGCTGACCGTGCCGGCGGCCCTCGCCCCCGCGTCGCCGGGGGACTACTTCGACGCGCAGTTCGACGCCGAGGAAGATGCGCTCGTGTTTCGGCGACTCGCGGGCAAGGAAGATTGGCTCGCGGTGCTCAAGGCGTGCCCTGTCAGCCCTGACGATGTGCCTCCTCGTCGCCGCACGCCGGCGCGCCGCCGCAAGCTGTGAACTGGTTGCTCGACACAGACGTCATCTGCCAGCCGGCCAAGCGGCGCGGTGACGCCCGAGTCACGGCCTGGCTCGAACAAGAGAAAGACCGGTGCTACACGAGCGCGGTCGTGATCGCCCAGCTCGCCTATTGGGTCCGCACCAAAGACGGGCGGCAGCGCGAGGCGCTCAAGGCTTGGCTGACCCGTTTGGTGGACGCCATGCACGGGCGGATCCACGGGTTCAACGTCTCGGTCGCTCACGTGTGGGCGGAGCAGGAGCGGCTGCTCAGCAAAGCTGGCCAGCGCATGCCGGTCGAAGACAGTTACATCGCCGCCACCGCCAGACGCCATGGGCTCACGGTCGCCACTGGCAACGATCAGGACTTTAGACGTCCAGGGCTGATGGTGTTCAACCCGTTCAAAGAGCTAACCGGGTAAGCGGAACGCGAGCAGTTCGCCGGAATAGTTTCCACCGCCGATCGCGACGACGATGTACTGCTTGCCGTTGATCATGTAAGTCATCGGCGAACCGCCCTGCTGCGCCGGCATGAGGACGGCGCCGGCGTCCTTGCCGGTGGCCTTGTCGTACGCGCGCAGCAGCGCGCCGCGCGGATGGCCCGCCGTCGTTAACTGCGCCTCGCCCGCGATCAGCAGCGTCTTGGTCACCAGCGTGCCGATGATGCCGGCCTGGCCCGTTCGAGGGATGTTGAGGCCCTTCAGCGCGGTGTGATTCCGGATGGCGTCCGGCGTGTCGCCGTGCGCGATCTGCCACAGGATCTCGCCCTTGTCGAGGCTGATTGCGCTGATGCTGCCGTACGGCGGCTTCACGATCGGCAAGCCCTGAACCGTGAGTCCGCCTCCGCCGCCCTCGCCGCCGCCCGCTGCGCCTCGTCCTGAAGCAGCCGGTGCCGGTGCCGGCGTGGCTGCTGCACTCTGCTCGCCGGACGCGACGGCTACCGGCGCCCTCCCAGGAGCCGCGCCCATCGGGACCGCGGCCCTCGCGCCCGTGAGCGCACTGCCCTGTACGTAGTTCATGTCGTTCTTCGCCGGGTCCGGCTTGACCAGGCCGATCGGGCTCGGTTGGCGTCGCGAATACACGTACATGATGTGGGTCTCGGGATCGTAGGAGCCGCCGGCCCATACGGTTCCGCCGCCGTTCACCGCCATCTGGAGCGTAGCCAGCGGGCCCTCGGCCCTGCTCACGACCGGCGGCGTGAAGATCGGCCCGATCTTGTATCTCGCGATCACCTTTTCCCCTTCGGCGCGGAGCTCGGGGGTGAAGTCGATCACGTCGTCGCGCACGAACCCATTGCGATCGTACCGGAACAGATTGCCGTGTGCGTCAAGTGGGAAGGGTTGCGTCGGCGAGTACCACTCACCAGGCACGTCGCCCTTCTCGACCGGCCGCTCTTCGATCGGCCAGATCGGTTTTCCGGTCACTCGATCGAAGACAAACAGGAACGCCTCCTTCGTCGGCTGCGCGAGCGCCTTGATTGTTCGTCCGTTGACCGTGATGTCCGCGAGTATCGGAGCGCACGGGATGTCATGGTCCCAGATCCCGTGGTGGACCAGTTGAAAGTGCCACTTCCGCTGACCGTTCTTCAGATCGACCGCGACGATGCTCTCGCCGAACAGGTTGTTGCCCGGTCGATGACCGCCGTAGTAGTCGCCGGTCGGCGCCTCGACCGGCAGATACGCCATTCCCAGTTGTTGATCGACGGAGATCTGACCCCAAACGCCTGTGTTACCGGTGTACGACCACGAATCGTTCAGCCAGGTATCGTTGCCGAATTCACCCGGTCGCGGAATCGTGTGGAAGATCCAGAGCCGCTTGCCTGACTTCACGTCGAATCCGCGGATGTAACCCTTCTCGTTGCTCTTGCCTCGCGGCACACCGCCGGACAGGTGCGCGGCTCCGATGATGATGGTGTTGCCAGCGACGATCGGGGTGGAGTGCAGGCCAATCTCGCCAGTGACGAGATCCATGACCTGATCGTCGTCCTGCTTCAGATCGACGACTCCGTTTCTGCCGAAGCTCGAGACCGGAGTACCGGTTTTTGCATCGAGGGCGTGGAGCTGATAGCCGGGCGTGACGTACAGAATCCGCTCCTCGCGGCCGTCGGTCCAGTACGCGAGGCCGCGGCCGGAGAGCTGGCGGGGCGCCGCCTCGCCGCGCGCCCCTTCACGCTCGCTGTGCATCCACATCAGCTCGCCGCTTGCCGCGTCGAGCGCGACGACCGCCCGCCGCGTGCCGGCGGTCGAGTAGACCACGCCATGCACCATCAACGGCGTCGACTCGAACTGGTACTCGGGTCGTGGGCCCAGGCTGTCGGTCTTGAACCGCCAGGCCACGTCGAGCTTGCTGAAGTTGTCCGCGTTGATCTGATCGAGCGGCGCATACCGCGTGTTCCCGAGGTCGCCGCCGTAGGTCGTCCACTCGCCGTCCCTGGTTCCCGACTGACCGGCGATCGGCGGGGTCGCCAATATAAGCAGACTCGCGAGGGAAGCGACGCGCGAACTCCATCGAAGAACTCTCAGGCTCATGCTTCCTCCGTTCACGATCGCACGGAGTTTACGCCTAACAGTCCAGCCCTGGCCGGATCAATTGCAATGTGCTGGCACAACCAGCATCGGGAACGAGTCCCACCCCATCACCTGACGCCGTCTCCTCAGCGGCGCAGGGTGTCCGGAAGCAGCGCCATGAATTCTTGAACCCTGCCAATCTGGCTGGTCGTGGAGATGAACTCGAACGCCGTCGCACTGACCGCGCCGGTCCGACCCTCGAGGGTTGCAGCCAGCATCGCGGGCATCACCGGACATTCATCCATCAGTCCGAGCAAGCTGGCCCATGCTGGCATGTCGAGCATCGCGATCACGTCGAGGGCATCGCGCGCGCGCCA
>JBGPJH010000156.1:0-7797 GCA_041485305.1 Vicinamibacteria bacterium
AGCTCGATCGACCTGCCCATCGCGTAGTAGCCCGATGGGCTCGGATGAATCCCGTCCCCGCAGTTGAAGGGGGGATTGATCAGATCCGGGTTCGACGGATCGCGCACAACCTTGTCGAAGTCGATCACATCGTCAAACGGAGCCTTCGTGCGGATCCATTGGTTGACCTCATTCTTGATGCGCGTCTTGTCTGCATTCCAACCCGTGTTGGTGCCGGTGGGCGCGACGTTATGACGAGGAATGATCGTCACCCCGTCGACACGGATGCCCTTCGCCTTGATCCGCTGGGTGACGGAGGTCAGCCCCGCGATCATCTGCTCGGCGGTGGCGCCGCGCCGAATGTCGTTGGTTCCCATGAACAGCACGACATCCGTGACACCGTGGTGGGAGAGCACGTCGCGATCGAGGCGCTCCAGGCCGGGCGTGCTGTCGGGGGGCGGCGAAAGGCCCTCTCGAATGACCGTGTTCCCGCCGATTCCCTCGTTGACCACCGCCTTCAGCCCTTCGAGCGAACCGCCCCGTCGTGGCGCGCTCGCATCGTGCTGAAGACCCAGACGCACCGACAGGATGTCCTCCCAGCGGTCGTGAGCGTCGAGCGTGCTGCAGGTGCCGTCCGTGATGGAGTCGCCGAAGGCCACGATCGCACCGGGGGAAGTGTTCGACTGCACGTCGATCGCTTTCAGCCACCAAAGGGATGTCATCGTCGACACAAACGCGGCACGGCCTTCCTCAGAAGCGACGTCGCCGCTTCCGTCGGCGCTCCGGTACGAGGTGACGAGGGCGCCAGTGTGTTGGCTCGGCCTGACATTCGTGCCAGGGAGGAAGAGGCTCACGGCAAGATCCTGCTGCGCCAGCACACTCAACCGCACCGGGTCGCTCCAAACGCTTCCTCCAGGGGGAAGGTCGACGCCTACCGCCTGGTTGAACGTGAGCGGCCGATTGGATCCGGCGGCAAGGACGGCGCCTTGAATCCGGGCGCCGACGTAGGCGCGGCCAATCCTGACCGGTTCGGTCCCGAAGCTGTTGTCGAGACGGACGCGAACGGCTTCGCCCGGAATCGTGACCCTGGCGATGAGACGGACCGTCGCGTTCGTGATCCCCATTTCGGCGCGTGCCTGCTGAGAGGTACCCCACGCCGTTACCCACGTCCCGCCGCCGGGCGTCGCTTGGCCGCGATCCTGAGGGCCGGCGCTGGGCCCCGAACCCAGGACCAGAAACAGCGCGCTCACCGCGAACATGCTCGCGCTCGTGGCCATGGCACGGGCGCTTTTGGCCATCGAACATCGCGCCGGCTTCATCACTTGATTCGTTCCCATGTCAGTTTATTGGACGGGTTGTCTACCGGGACGAGCATCAGTCGCCCGTCCGGAGCGAACTCGTACTTCCTCACGAAGTCGACGCTGTTGAAATTCAGAGCACCCTCGCGGCGATGGGTGACGGTGTGGCCACGTTCATCGACCGAGTAGGTTCCGAAGTACGCCGCATAGCCGGTGACTGCCTCGCGGGCCTGTTCCGGCGTGGGCACGCCACTCTGAGGCCACGAGGGCCTTGGCCGATCAGGAGCGATCTGTACGGCCATGTGTCCGGTTGTGTCGTAATAGATCAAGCCTTTGGGATGCGCCCCCCGATTCGGGTCCGGCTTCCCATTCACCTCGACCGAGACGAGACGCCATGTGCCGATGAAACGCTGGACGGCCGACGATTGTGCGGAAACCCGCCGCCTGGAGCCCGTCGTGACCAGAACAGCCAGGATGATGATGAAGATCGCGATTGCGCTACCTCGGATGTTCGACATTGGTCCCTCAACCTTTCTTTCACGGTCGCGCGGGACGTCCCGCGACCAGCATCACCTTGAATCCTTCAGCCGTCCGGTTTTTCAGGTCGTTCTCGCCGCCGAGCACCGGGTAGGCGCACACGACTTTTTTCGACAGGCAGGACTTGAGCACTTTCTGAACTGCCGCCTCGGTTTCGGGCGGGTTGATGCCTCCCGCTGGCGGCCCGACCCCGAGCGAGACGCCAAGATCGCTGGCGCCGATGAAGATCGCACCCACACCCGGGACCGTGATGATGTCGTCGATGTTTTTCACGCCTTCCGCCGTTTCGATCATGATCATGGCGAAGAGTTCGCCGTTCGGATTGAGCGGCCACACGTCGGCGCGCTGGAAGGCATATTCGTTGACCGGCAGTCCCCAGTACGCAGCCGCGCGACCAGGACCCCACCCGCGTTTGCCAGCAGGCTCGGGAGCCTTCGCGCCCCGTTGAGGCGGGTACCGCATCGAGCGAATGGCCTCGATTGCCTGCGCTCTCGTCTCGATATGCGGAAAGACGACGCCCATTGCGCCCATGTCGAGCACCTGTTTGACGGCGAACCGGAAGCTCTCGTCGCCTTCGAGCGGGATCCTGACAACGGGCGCGGTCTCGAACTGGCCGTTCGCCTTCTTCTTGCCCAGTTCCTCCAACGTGGTCTGCAGGCGGTCGAGCAGGTACGGACCGTGCTCCATGTCGATGAACATCCACTCCGCGCCGCTCAACGCCGTCTGCCCCTGCTCGAGGCGGGCGATCAAGGGGTTCAGGCGGGATTTCTGCGTTGCCACGTCCGCTCCGATGCAGAGGACCACGGCCCAACAGAAGCCAACGCCAATCCACCACCGTTGCGCGCGCCTCGTCACTCCCCTTCCCATTGTGACGGCACCTCCGGTGGCCCGAATATACGGCAGCCAATCTCAAAAAGGAAGGCGGAAACGTTGACATCATTGTGTCTATCATCTAGCGTCAACGCATGCGAACGACGCTCACGCTCGACGAGGACGTGGCCGCCAAGCTCGCGGCCGATGCCCACCGTACCCGCAAGACCTTCAAGGCCACCGTCAACGACGTCTTGCGGCGCGGTCTGGCCGTTCGGTGTCCCGGCCCGTTGCGCCCGCCGTTCAAAGTTGTGGCGCGCGATCTCGGCCGCCTGAGGCCTGGTCTGACGCTCGACAACATCGCCGAGCTGCTCGAGCGAGTGGAAGGGCCCGCGCACCGGTGATTTTGATCGACGCCAATCTGCTCCTCTATGCCTATCACCCGGCGTCAGCGCAACATCACGCGAGCCGAACGTGGCTCGAGCGCACACTGTCCGACGCGCCCCTGGTGCGCATCGCCTGGCTCACGGTCTGGGCGTTTCTCAGGATCTCGACGAACCAGCGGGTGTTCGAACGTCCACTGTCGGGATCCGAAGCCGAGTCGATCGTCTCCGGGTGGCTCGATCTCCCGACGGTCGACATCTTGGAGCCCGGCGAGCGGTACTGGGGCCTGTTTCACCGTTTGATGCGGGAGTCTCAGGCGGTCGGTCCGCTGGTCATGGATGCGGCGCTGGCGGCGCTCGCCATCGAGCACGGCGCCACGCTCCACACGACCGACCGAGACTTCTCACGGTTCCCCTCCCTCAAATGGATCGACCCGCTCGCCAATGCAGGTGGTGGGGCAAGGTAGGGCGGGTAGGGCAGGTAGGGCAGGTGGGGCAGGTGGGGCAGGTGGGGCAGGTGGGGATGTAGTGATGATGATGAGCGATAGACAGCCGCAGATACCGTCGGGGCCGGAGAGCCTGACCAACCGCTGGTTGACCGACGCGCTACGCGGGAGCGGTTCGGTCGGCACGGCCGCCGTCTCAGACCATTCGTGGACGGCCTTGGAACGGCAGGGCGCCGCCGGCGTGGTCGTGCGGGTGACCCTGGAGTATGACGCCCCTCAGCCCCAGGCACCGGCTACGGTGGTTGCGAAGTTCGCCTCGCCCTACGAACCCATTCGAACCCTGTTCAATAAGTTCGGCGGGTATCGCAACGAGGTCGAGTTCTACCGCCAGTTCGGGTCCGATGCCGGGATACCGGTGCCTCACTGCTTCCACGCCGACATCGATCCGGCCTCCGGTGTTTTCGTCCTCTTGCTCCAAGACATGCGCGACTCGCGCGTCGGCGACCCACTGGCGCCCTCGGTCGAGGACACCGAGTTGGCGATTCGGTACCTTGCGCCGTTCCACGCGAAGTGGTGGGGCAGCGAGCGGCTGCGCGAGCTCGAGTGGCTGCGATACCCAGGGAGCCCAGGGTTGAGCGCTCAGGTGGCGCAGAGACGCGGCTCGCTTGGCAACTCCCTGACGGCCGTGCGGCAGCGTTTTGGTGAGGAGTTCCCCAGCATTCTCGCGACCGTCGGGGAGCGCTTGCTGGCGAACTGGGACAAGGTCGCCGAGGAACGACTCACCGCTCGACTGACCCTTGTCCATCGCGACTTTCACTCCGGGCAAATGTTCTTTCCCTCGGACAGGGGCGGTCGCTTCGTCGTGTTCGACTGGCAGACGGTGGGCGTCGGCCACGGCGCCGACGATCTGGCCCGTATTATCGCGATGGGGTTAACGGTGTCCCAGCGGGAGGCGCACGACCGGCGCCTGATCGAGCTCTACCACTCGGAGTTGCTGAACCACGGCGTCGTCGGCTACGAGCTCGAGCAGTGCGTGAACGACTTTCGTCTTGGACTTACGAGTAGCCTGATCACGAACGTGGTTGCCGCTGCCACTATCGACCTCGAGCTTATCCGGAAGGCCGAAGCCGAGATGGGAGTCAGCTTAACGGACGCGCTCTTCGGGCGCCTGGCTGCGGCCTTCGAGGCGCACGATGTGCTCTCGTTGCTGCCGGGGGCGCAGTAACAGCCCACAGTGAACTTTTCGCACCTCAGCACCTTTGTCACGGTGTCTGCCGCAGAATCAGCACCTCGCCGTGACCCGCATCTTCCCCGCCGATGCCGGCGGCGACGAAGACGAGAGAATTGGCGACGGCCACATCACGTGCGGGGTTTGACGTCTTGTATCCGCCGATCAGCCGCGGCATGGAAGGCGTCGACAGATCGACAACCTGGAGCCCCTCGCGGCCATCGGCCACGTAAGCGAGATGGCCGCTCAGCGTCACGCGCACGGGCCGCCCGCTCGGCGTCTTGTAGGTAGCCGCTCTGACCGGCGCGGCCGGATTCGACACGTCGTACACCTGAAGCGTTCCCGCGCCCACCATCACGGCGACCTTCGGCCCCTGAGCCGCCGGTCCATCCGACACGACGATGCTGGCCGGCGCGCTGGCCGATTGGGCCGTGGTAATCGGCTCGAATGGGCCCGGTTTCGAGAGGTCGAAAATATAGAGACCAGTCGGTGCATCCACCGCGTACGCCAGCGAACCGGACGAGACGACGTCGCGGGCGTAGCCGTCCAGAAAGAACGATCCGAGAGACACTGGCTTGGCCGCGTTCGACACGTCGATGTGATCGACGCCCGACATGTGATCGGCAACGAGCGCCTTGGTGCCAATAACCGTTACATTCTTGGCCTGGCCCGGCGTCTTCAGCGAACCGCGCAGCGTCGGCGTCCCGGTGCTGGACACTTCGAGGATGCCGAGCCCGAAGAAATCGGCGGCCACGTAGACGAGCGGGCCCACCACGCGGAACCCCCAGATTTTCTCCGGGGACTCGTAGGCGCCGGCCAGCTTGGGTGCCGCGGGGTTCGAGACGTCCACGATCGTGAGCGTCTTCCCGGCGGCGATGTACGCGAACCGACCTTGGACGTCAATCCGATCCGCCGGCCCTGGGATCGAGCCCACGAGGGCGAATTGGGTGGTCTGGGCGGACACGAGCGCCGTCGCGCAGACGGCGATTCCACCGCTGAGCGCGAAGACGCCGCGCGATAACCTTCTGCGAGTCATGACTGCCCCTCCTCGCGATACCATGGAGCCTCGAGCTCGATCCGCTGAATCCTACCGCCTTTTTCACCTGCCTGTCGCGTCGAACGACGACTCGACTGCGAGCGCCGCGACACGCAAGCGAAAAGCACAACACGCGATCTGACGACGCGGGGTTCGGCTATGATGACCCGGGATGCCCAAGCCAATCTTCTACACGAAACCCACGTGAACCACCTGCAAGAGCGCCAGAAGTTTTCTGGACACAGCCGGCGTCGACGTCCAGCAGCTCGACATCAACAAGGAGCCGCCGTCGCGCGAGTTTCTCGAGAAGCATATCGACGCCGACCGCCTCCTCGACTTTGTGAGCACGCGCAGCCCGGTGTTCAAGGAGCGCCCGCTCCCGAGATCGAAGAAGGAGGCCATCGATCTGATGCTGAAGAACCCGAATCTGATCCGGCGGCCGATTCTCGTGAAGGGGTCGATGGTGGTGTTCGGGTTCGACAAGGCGCGATACGGGAAGCTGTGATGGCTGAGTGCTGCAAGCCCGCGGAGAAATGGCGGTAGTGACTGATTCTTCACACGCTCTGAGTGCTGACAGCTGATCGCGGCCGAGACTGAGGAAGGAGCACAACAGCCCATGATCCAGAAGCCATCGAACCTGACGGCCGCCGTCGCGCTCGTGATTGGGATTGTGACGGTCGGCGGCGCGCGCGCGGTGCTCAGCGGGGCTGTACAGCGGACCCGGACTGCCAACGCGGCGTCTCAAGCGAGACTGTTCACCGACGTGCAAGTCACGAGCGGCAAGGCGATCTACGAGCGTTCTTGCGCCGCATGTCACGGTGCGGCGCTCCTGGACGGCACCGCGCCGCGCCTCGCCGGCCCCGCGTTTCAAGCGAGCTGGGGTGATCCGCGCGTCACACTCGACGACCTCTTCTTCATCATCCGGACGACGATGCCACCTCGAGCGTCGGGCACGCTGTCGCCGCAGGAGCACGCGGCCGTGTTCGCTTACATTCTCAAGATGAACGGCTACCCGTCCGGCTCGTCACCGCTGACTGCAACCTCCATCGAGCTGAGGCTCCAGCATCTTCAGGTGTCTGCAGCGCCGACAGCGCCCGTCCGCGCCACTCCAGCATTCATTCCCGGTGCCCCAGGCGCGGCGCCCGCGAACACAGGACCGAGCCAAACCGTCTTGAACGCCGCGGCGCGATCGACCGACTGGCTCTTCCACACCCACGACTACCTGGGCACGCGCTTCTCGCCGCTCGACCAGATCAACACGACGACCGCCGCCCGCCTCCGGCCAGCCTGCATGTTCCAGGTCGGCGAGCGGGACAACTTCCAGACCGGGCCGGTTGTCTACAACGGCACGATGTACGTGACCACCATGACGAGCACCGTCGCGCTCGACGCGGCCACGTGCCGGGTGAAGTGGCGGCACGCGTGGGTGCCGCGCGACGACACGGTCTGGCAGCGGAATCGTGGGATTGGGATCAAGGACGGTCGCGTTGTTCGCGGGACGCCAGATGGCTACCTGCTCGCGCTCAACGCTGAAACGGGAGCCATGCTCTGGGCGAGGCAGGTGGCGAAGCCGGCGGAGGGCGAGACATTCACCATGGCGCCGCTCGTCTTCAACGATCTGGTCCTGATTGGTCCGGCCGGCAGCGAGAACAACCTGCAGGGCTGGGTTGGGGCGTTCCGTCTTGCCGATGGCTCGCCGGTGTGGCGTTTCAACACGGTGCCCAGACCGGGAGAGCCGGGGTCGGAAACGTGGCAGGCCGAGAAGGACATTCCCGTCGGCGGCGGCGGCGTGTGGACGGCCTTCGCACTCGACACAGACACCGGCGAGCTCCACGTCGCGGTCACCAACCCGTCGCCCGACCTGCCGGTACACCTCAGAAAGGGAAGCAATCTCTACACGAACTCGATCGTCGTGCTCGACGTGCGCACGGGAAAGCTGCGCTGGCACCGCCAGCTCGTGCCCAACGACTCGCACGACTGGGACCTCACGCACGCGACGCCGCTCTTCAGCGCG
The DNA here is from genome assembly GCA_041485305.1 of Vicinamibacteria bacterium. Taxonomy (GTDB): domain Bacteria; phylum Acidobacteriota; class Vicinamibacteria; order Vicinamibacterales; family CAVVIG01; genus JBGPJH01. Next base: position 7,732 of record JBGPJH010000156.1, read on the forward strand.
AGCATCAACGGAGCGATGCGGCGGTTGGTAGCGACGGCGGGCAAGGACGGCATGCTTCGCGTGCTG
>JBGPJH010000157.1:0-7785 GCA_041485305.1 Vicinamibacteria bacterium
GCCAGCGTTCAGCCGTCGGCAGCAGCTTTTCAATCTTCAGCAGCCCGATGAGCAATGGGCTTGACGCGAGCATACGCTGTCCGTGGAGACGCAGCAATTGCTTCGGAAGGCCCGCCTTATGAGGACTACGGCCTAAAACTACGAAAAAGGGGACTAAGATATGAGGCGCGCCGTGAAACGAACCCGTGCGAAAGGCGTAGAACGACTTAAGGGCCTGGTAACTGTTCGAATGATGCGCGCACTGCTACTGGGGACATCTACGATGTTCAAGAAAACTAGCCTTCGCTTGGCGCTTGTGCTCTGTGTGAGCGTGTCCGTGTTGGCGCAGGGGCCTCGACGCGTCGCGCTCGGCGACTGGCCCGAAGCGCGTGGCCCGAACCGCGACGGCACGTCGAAGGAAACAGGCCTGGTCGAACGGTGGGCGCTCGGCGGCGAGAACCTGCTGTGGCGGGTGCCCTACGGCGGACGCTCGGCTCCAATCACGATCGGCAATCGCGTGTGCGTGCAGAACCCCGTGGGCCGGGGCCCCGCGCTCCAGGAACGGGTGATGTGCCTGGACGCCGACACCGGCAAGGTGATCTGGGAGCATCGGTTCAACATCTTCCAGAGCGACGTGCCGCCGCACCGGGTCGGCTGGGCATCGCCCGCGGCAGATATCGAGACGGGCAACATCTACGCGCTCAGCGTTGGTGCCCTGGTGGTGGCACTGAACAAGGACGGCAAGCTGCTGTGGGAGCATTCGGTCGGCGAGGAGTTCGCGGCCTTCACCACGCACGGCGGACGGACGATGTCGCCCCTGATTGACGGGGACCTCGTGATCGTGAGCTCCGCCATCTCGAGCTGGGGGACGCAGGCGAACCGCGGGCACCGCTTCATCGCGCTCGACAAACGGACCGGAGAGATCGTGTGGATCGCGACGCCAGGCGGTCGGCCGTACGACACCGCGTACGCCGCCCCGGTCATCGCCACCATCAACGGCCTGCGCCTGCTGATCTGCGGAACCGGCGACGGCGCGATTCACGCCTTGAAGCCGCAGACGGGCGAAAAAGTCTGGAGCTACGTCGCATCGAAGCGTGCCATCAACACCGGCGTCGCCGTCAGCGGCACCTCGGTCATCGTGTCTCACGGCGACGAGAACCTGGACACGAGCGAGCTGGGGTTGATCGCGGCCATCGACGGATCGCAGACCGGCGACATCAAGACCACCAAGTGGGCGGTCAAGGGCGACCAGTTCGGGTTCTCCTCTCCCGTGATCGACGGCAATCGCATTTACCAGATCGAGAACGGTTCGCGACTGAAAGCGTTCGACCTGGAGAGCGGTCGGGAGCTCTGGCAGAAGCAGCTTGGCACCATCCAGAAGGCGCCGCTCGTGCTGGCCGACGGCAAGTTGTACGTCGGCACCGAAAGCGGGAAATTCTTCATCGTGAGACCGCGAGCTGACGGCGCGGAGGTCTTGAGCCAGGTCGAGTTGCCCCTCAGCAAGAACAGCGTGCAGCAGGCAGAGGGCACACCCGAGCCGATTCTGGCCGGCGCCGCAGTCTCACGCGGACGCGTCTTCTTCGTCTCGAGCGACGCGGTGTACGCGATCGGGCCAAAACGAGCCAACGCCGTCAGCGGATTTGCCGTCGATGCGGCAGCCGAGAAAGGCGAGGGAGCGCCGGCGTACCTTCAGGTGTCCCCCACCGAGCTGGTGCTGAAGCCGGGACAGATCGTGAAGCTGCGCGCCCGGCTGTTCGACGCGAAGGGCCGATTCCTGCGCGAAGAGGCGGGGGCGAGCTGGACGCTCCAGGGGCTCAAAGGCACCATCAACAATGGCACGTTCGTGGTCGCTACGGATCCGGGCGAACAGGCTGGGGTGATCAAGGCGGTTGCCGGGCTGAGTGGTGAGGCTCGCGCCCGTGTCGCGCACCCTCTGCCGTGGACCGAGACGTTCGAGTCCTACGCCGACGGCGCAGTGCCACCCGGCTGGATCAATGCCGTCGCAGGCAAATTCTCGGTCACGACGCTCGACGGCCAGAAGGTGCTGCAGAAGGCTCCCGACAACACGATTTTCAAGCGTCTTCGGGCCTTCATCGGACCGGTCGATTTGTCCAATTACACGTTCGAGGCCGACGTGCGGGGGACGACCAAACGTCGCCAAATGTCCGACCTCGGGATCACCGTCCAGCGGTACTCACTGGTCCTGTACGGGAACGCTCAACAGTTGAAGCTGGAGCCGTGGGAACCCGAAGTCCAGAGAACGGTGAGCGCGCCGTTTGCCTGGAAGCCCGACGCGTGGTACCACTTGAAGCTGCGCGTCGAGAACGCGTCGGAGGGCAGAGTGCACGTGCTCGGCAAAGCGTGGCAGACCGGACAGGCAGAGCCGGCAGCCTGGATGATTGACACCGTCGATCCGATTGGCAACCGGCAGGGTGCGCCGGGATTTTTTGTGGACGCCGAGTTTGGCGCCTATCTCGACAACCTGAAACTCATGGCAAATCAATGAGAACCCAGACCCGTCTCACTTCGTCGCGCCTCGTCAGGACCCTGCTGGCAGTCGCCCTGGCCGTGGTGGTCGCCCGGTGGCCCGCCCACGTCGCCGCGTCGGATCCCAATTCCGGCGATTGGCCCATGTGGGGCGGCACACCGGATCGGAACATGGTCTCGAACATGAAGGGCCTGCCGATCGAGTGGGACGTCAAAACGAAGAAGAACATCAAATGGGTCTCCGAACTGGGCTCCCAGAGCTACGGCAACGCGATCGTGGCGGCCGGCATGGTCTTCGTCGGCACCAACAACGAGGCGCTGCGAGACCCCAAGCAGCCCGGCGATCGCGGGGTGCTGATGGCGTTCCGCGAGTCGAACGGCGAGTTCCTGTGGCAGCAGACCCACGAGAAGCTCACGTCTGGCCGCGCTAACGATTGGCCATATCAGGGGGTGGCCGCGTCGCCGCTCGTCGAGGGCAACCGCCTGTACTACGTGAGCAATCGCGGTGTCGTGTGGTGCCTCGACGTCAACGGCTTCCGGGACGGCAAGAACGACGGGCCGGTCACCGACGAGAAGCTCACCAGCGAACGCGATGCCGACGTGATCTGGTCCTTCGACATGATGGAAGAGGTCGGGGCGTACCCGCACAACATGTCGAATTCGTCGCCGGTCATCCTCGGCGATCTGGTCTTTGTCAGCACGTCGAACGGGCAGGACGAAAGCCACGTGCACATTCCCTCGCCGCGTGCCCCCGCGATCATCGCCCTCAACAAAACCACCGGAAAGCTCGTGTGGGAGGACAACTCAGTCGAGGATCGCATCCTACACGGGCAATGGTCCACCCCGGCAGCTGGCCGAATTGGCGGCGTCGACCAGGTAGTGAGCGCGCAAGGCGACGGCTGGGTGCGCGGATACGAAGCTATGTCGGGCAAGAAGCTGTGGGAGTTCGACACCAACCCCAAGGACTCGGTCTGGCCCAAGACCCGAAACGAGCTCATCGCCACGCCCGTCATCTACCAGGACCGCGTGTACATTGCCAACGGTCAGGACCCCGAGCACGGCGAGGGGGTCGGACATTTTTACGCCATCGATGCGACCAAGCGCGGTGACATCACCCAAAGCGGTCGCGTCTGGCACTTCGACAAGATCCGGCGATCGGTTTCCACAGCGTCAATCGCAGACGGTCTCGTCTACATCCCGGACTTCAGCGGGTTCTTGCACTGCCTCGACGCCAAAACGGGTCAGGAGTACTGGGTGCACGACATGCTGGCGGCTGTCTGGGGTTCGGCGCTTGTGGCCGACGGCAAGGTCTACCTCGGCGATGAGGACGGCGACATGGTCGTCATGCAGGCCGGCAAGGAAAAGAAAGTCCTCACCGAGATGAACATGGGCAGCGCCGTCTACTCGACACCCGTGCCGGCGCACGGCATGCTGTTCCTCAACAACCGTAATCAGCTGTTCGCGCTAGGGGCCGGCGGGTCGGCGCGATAACGCATGAAACGCCTCGTCATTTGGGCGATGGTGCTCGGCTCGGGGCTTTCGGGGGCCGCGCAGGCGCCGAAACCGGCCCCGACCGCGGCGCCGGCCCACGAGTGGGGGCAATTCCGGGGCAACTCCCGCCTGACCGGTATCGCCTCTACTGCCCCGTCCACACCGCTGAAGCTGCTCTGGACGTACGAGGCTGGCGACGCGATCGAGTCCTCGGCGGCGATCGCCGACGGAATGGTCTACGTCGGCTCGGCCCGTGGCGAGCTGTTGGCGATCGATCTGGCGACCGGGAAGCTGCGGTGGAAGTATGCGACGGGTGGTTCAATCGGCGAGTCGTCGCCGGCGGTCGGCGATGGAACGGTTTTCGTGGGCGACCTCGGCGGCACGCTCCACGCGGTGAGCGTCCGCGACGGCACGGCGGTTTGGACGTTCAAGACCGGCGGCGAGGTGAAGTCGTCGCCGACCCTCGCGGGCGGCCTAGTCTTGGTCGGCTCGTACGATACCCACCTCTACGCGCTCGACACTCGCACCGGCAAGCTGAAATGGAAGCTCCAGACCAACGGCCCGGTGCATGCCACGCCAGCCGTGCAGCGTGGCGTGGTGTACATCACCGGGTGCGACGAGAACTTCAGGGCCGTGCGGGTCGCCGACGGGACGACGCTCTTCACGATTCCAACCGGGGCGTACACCGGTGCATCGCCGGTCATCGATGGCGACTATGCGTACTTCGGCACGTTCAACTACGAGGTGCTGGGGGTGGATTTGCGGGCACGAAAGATCGCCTGGCGGTATCGCGATCCAGACCGCCAGTTCCCCTACTACTCGTCGGCCGCACTTGTCGGGGACCGGGTGATCCTGGGCGGTCGCGACAAGGTGGTGCATGCGATTGACCGAGCGAGCGGCAAGGGCATCTGGAAGTTCGCTACTCGGGCTCGTGTCGATTCGTCACCAGCCGTTGCGGGGGACCGCGTCTACATCGGCTCGAGCGACGGCAAGCTGTACGCGCTCGATCTCGCCACGGGCGCCAAGCAGTGGGAGTTCGATGCTGGAGACGCCATCACCGCGTCCCCGGCGGTCGGGGCCGGTCGCGTGGTGGTTGGAGCGCAGGACGGCCGACTCTACTGTTTCGGCTGACCCCTATTTCAGAACATGAACGACTCGCCCCGCACAGCTGTCGCAGACCAGACCGAGGTCGGCAGCTATTTCGTTGCCAACTATCCGCCGTTTTCGGTGTGGTCCGCCGACGCGGTCCCGGACGCCATGGCTGCGCTTGGTGCGCGCCCGGACCCGGCCGTGCCGCTCGGTCTCTACCTGCACATACCGTTCTGCCGGAAACGCTGCCACTTCTGCTATTTCCGCGTCTACACGGACAAAAACGCGCAAGAGGTCGGCCGCTATCTCGATTTGGTCGCGCGCGAGTGGGAACTGTACGCGGATCGCCCGGCCATCGCCGGCCGCGAGATCAATTTCGTGTATTTCGGCGGCGGTACTCCATCGTTTTTGTCGACCGACCAGCTCGATCGGCTGGTCAAGCGGCTCACCGCGGTTGCAACCTGGACCAAGGCTGAAGAAATCACCTTCGAGTGCGAGCCCGGAACGTTGACCGACCGCAAGCTGTCCACGATCCGGCGAATCGGCGTGACGCGGCTGAGCCTCGGCGTCGAGAACTTCGACGATCGCATTCTCGAGATCAACGGCCGGGCGCATCGGTCGGCAGAGATCGCGCAGGCCTATCGATTCGCGCGCTCGCTGGACTTTCCGCAGATCAATATCGATCTCATCGCGGGCATGCTCGGCGAGACCGACGCCAACTGGCACCTCTGTATCGAAAAGGCGCTCGAACTGCAGCCCGACAGCATCACCATTTACGAGATGGAGCTGCCCTTCAACACCACCATCAGCCGGGATCTCCTCAAAGGAACCGGGCGCTTCGAAGATCCGGTCGCGAACTGGTCGACGAAGCGGCGATGGGTGCACGAAGCCTTCGAAGCGCTGGAACAGGCCGGTTACACGGTAGGAAGCGCCTACACGGCCGTCAAGGATCCGGCGCGGACGCGGTTCCTGTACCGCGACCGTCTGTGGCAGGGCGCGGACATGGCCGGGCTCGGCGTCTCCTCGTTCGGCTACGTCAACGGCGTTCACATGCAGAACCTGGACACGTGGGAAGCGTACGGTGCCGCTCTCGACGGCGGGACCCTGCCGCTCAGCCGAGCCTATCGGCCGACGGCCGAAGAACGGATGATTCGCGAGCTGGTCCTCCAGCTCAAGCTGGGAACGGTGCGGCCTGCGTACTTCGCCGGCAAGTACGGCGTGGACCTGCTGAAGCGATTCGCCGAACAATTCAAGTCGTTGGCGGCCGAGGGTTATTTGACCGCGGCGAGCACGACGGAAGTCTCGCTGTCACGCCAGGGACTTCTGCGCGTCGACATGCTCCTCCCGCGTTTCTTCCTGCCTCAGCACGCGGGCATCCGGTACACGTAGGCGTTCGCGACATGCAGATGCCGCGTATCACGAATGCCCGGGCTGCGGGACGTCGCTCGGCGTCCGCCGGCGGCCTCCTGTTTCCGCTGGACCTGCTATACGAGCACGCAGGCGTGCCGCCGCCCAAAGCGCGGCGCATCTCCCCCGATAAGGTCCCGCCGCCTTACCGGTCACTGCTCGTTCATGAGAACAGCATGACGGCTACGCTCGAACGTCACTTCGGTGTGCCGCTCGGGTTGCGAACGCTGTCGACCCGAAAGAGCGCCCAGGGATATTTCCGGCGGGTGTTGCTGGTGCGGTCCGACACCGGTCACCCGGTGGTCATGGGCGCCGCTCGGATTAGCCTCGGCGCGTTCAAGCCCCGGGTCCGGGCTCTAATTCTCCAGAACGACGTTCCACTCGGTCGGATCCTGCACGGCGAGGGGATAGACTACTTCAGCCGACCACTGGCGTTTCTGGCTATTACACCGAACCCGGAAATGATGGGTGTATTTTGGATGCGCGACCCCCACACGCTCTTCGGACGTCGAACGGACATGATTCACCAGGGCAAGAAGATCGGCGACATCGTCGAAATCTTGCTCCTGGTCTGACGCGGGTGCCACGCGGGAGCGTGACGCTCGAGCGAGCCTGACGACAAGGCTAGGAGCGCCTCCGTGCCCAGCGAGTATCGGCTGAAACGCCGCGTGCAGTTTTACGAAACCGATGCAGCCGGCATCGTGCACTTCAGTTGGTTTTTCCGGTACATGGAGGAAGCCGAGCATGCGCTCTGGCGGGAGGCGGGTCTGAGCATCGCTCCGCCCGGCGCCGAGATCGGCTGGCCGCGGGTTGCCGCGTCGTTCGATTTTCACCGCGCCCTCCGCTTCGAGGACGAGTTCGAGGTGTGGATTCGCGTCGAGGGTCTGACCCGGCGAACGATTCAATACGCCTGCTTGCTGCACCAGGGCGATACGAAGATCGCGACCGGCAAGCTCGTCATCGCCTGCGTGCGGAAGCGGCCAAACGAGCCGATGGCAGCCATCGACATCCCGCCCGACATCGCAGAGCGTCTCGGGGCGACCCCTGGCGCCGACGCGTGAGGCCACGGTGACGTCCCCATTCGAGATTCCGGCCGCAGAACGCTCGGACCCTCAGGAACTCGCATCGCGACAGGGTCGTCGGCTCCATCAGCTGCTGAGCGCGATTTACGGGCGGAACGCTTTCTACACGCGGAAGCTCGATGATGCCGCGATCCGCGTGGACCGACTACAGCTCCCCGACGATCTACGGCGACTGCCCCTGACGAGCAAGGCCGACCTCATCGCTGATCAAGAGCTGCACCCGCCCTGGGGCACCGTGCTCACCGAGGAC
>JBGPJH010000158.1:0-7746 GCA_041485305.1 Vicinamibacteria bacterium
TGCCGCTCCGGCGTCATCACCTCCGACTCGCCCACGACCATCAGACCCGATCGGAGCTGCACGGCCGACTGCGCCAGCGCGTCGAAGATGTTCGTGCCCGGGGCCACGAGCAACATCACCCGGCGGCCGTGACGCTCGGCAATTGAGACCACCCGTGTGAACAGCGTCTGCTCGTAATCCGAAAACATCTGATCGTCGCCGAGTCCAGGCGTGCCGCGCCCCTGTCGCAGCAGGCGAATCGTCAGCACGACCACGTCCCGATCCTCGGATTCGTGCTGGCCCAAGACCCAATCGAGGTGCGCCAGCGTGTTGTAGTCGCGCACGGGCACGAGCACCCCGCCCGGACGGCACCCCAGCGCCTCCGTGCCGATTTCCCGTCCGGTCTCCAGTTGAAACTGATCGAGCAGCGTCTGGCCCGCCGAACGCCGTCTCGCCCCCACGCGCTCGGAGACGACAAACATCGTGAAGAAGGCGCCTGTGAAAACAATACCGGCCACCGTCGCCACCTGCTTGGTGAAGAGGTTGACGACCGCGACGGCGAACAACACCGCGGCGATGCCGACCAGGCCGAGCGGGATTTCGGTCCGGCCAACCCGCACGTTCAGCGGCACGCGCCAGGGCCGGGGCGCGTCGGGCCGCTTGTATCGCAGGATCAGCACCGACACCGCGTTGAACGCAAAGCTCCAGATCACGCCAAACGCGTACGCCTCGCCCAGGACATAGACGTTGCCTCGGCTGAGAAGAATGGTGACCAGCTGCAGCAGGACGACCAGGTTGATGAGCCTGTAGGTCGTTCCAAAACGCCGGTGCGGCTTCCGGAACCAGGCCGTCAGGACGCCGTCTTCCGATACGCGGTTGAGGACGCCGTTCGAGCCGACGATCGCCGTGTTGGCCGCGCCCGCGAGAATCAGGAAACCCACGACCACCACGAAGGCCTGGAACAGCAGGCGCAGCGGCTCCGGTCCGACCAGGTGCATCGCCAAGCCGGAGATCAGGTTGTCGTAGTACTTCACCCGCACCTCATCGGGGACAATCGCAACGGCAAAGAAACTGACCAGCGCGGTGAAGACGAGGCTGTAGACAAATATGATCATGCCCGCGCGCTGCAGGTTCTTGACCTTTGGCTGCTCGATTTCTCGATAGACCTGCGCAAGGGATTCTTCGCCACTCATGGCGAGGATCGAATGACCGAAGCCGACGAAAATGGCTACAGCGGTGAACGTTGGCCAGATCGTGCCCTTCAGCCATCCAAGTGCTTCGTCCGAAAAGCGCAGATTTCTCGGCACTGGGTTCGGCGGCAGCGCTCCGCCCCGTTCGAGAATAGTGAGAAGGCACCACAGGATCAGAATCACGACCATCACGGTCGTGACCTTCATGATCCTCAGCGCGTCGTCGCTCGATTCGTGGAGCCCCTTCGTGTTGCGCCGCCAGAAATAGATCGTGATGAGGATCGCGATGACCGAGGCCACCAGGCCCTCTGGCAAGTGCGTTGTGAAGCCGCCCCTGCCGAGCACGTCGTTCGCAAGGCCGGCGATGTACCGCCCTGCCGACACTCCGCTGATGGGCCCGGTCAACACGTAGTCGAACAGCAGCGCGGACACCGACAGCTTGGCCATCGTCCCGCCCATGGCTTCCTTGACGACCCGATACACCCCGGCGCGCACGAACATCGCCGAACTCTCGATGTACAGCGCCCGAACCGCGTACGAAAAAAGCATGACGCCAAGAACGAACCACGGCGCCGACTTGCCGATCGCTTGCTCGACGATGCCGCCAACGTAGAAGGCCGTCGAGCCGAGATCGCTCAAGACGATCGCCGCGGCACGCCAGAATGAGATGAAGGAAAGAAGAATGGTCGAGGCAACGACGACGCGGATGCGGCCGTCGAGCGACGGGGTGGTGGCTTCCACAGACGCTCCCGAACAACGCCGACGGGGTTAGCTGACGGGCTCGGACTCGGAAGTGTCCTTTGGCGCGATCGCGCCAATACGCCCCAGTGCTCGGGTCCCCCGCGCGCTGCGAATGGCGCAGCGCTTAGGCCAGACTCTGACTATACGCCGATTTGGCAGATAGGTTTAAGCCCGCTTCGCTCGGCGGCGGACCTGAATCCGGATGGGCGATCCGACGAAACCGAAGTGTTCGCGCAGCCGGTTGACGAGAAACCGCTCGTAGGAGAAATGGAACGTGGTCGCGACGTTGGTAAAAAACACGAACGAGGGCGGCGCCACGCCGATCTGCGCCGCGTACAGGATGCGGATGTGCCTGCGTCCGGGGCTGACCGGCGGATTGGCAGCCGTCACCGATTCCACGAACTTGTTGAGCATCGGTGTCGGGACGCGCTTCCGACGAGCCGCGGCGATCTTGTCGATGGTTTCGAGAATCTTCGGCGTCCGGTGTCCCGTGAGCGCCGAGACATGCAGGATCGGCGCGTAATCGAGGAACCTCATCTTGCGCCGCAGCCCTTCATCGAATGTCTTGGCAAAGCCTGGCTCGGGCGTTTTGACCAGGTCCCACTTGTTGACGACGATGACGATGCCGCGTCCCGCATCGTCGGCCTGGCCACCGATCGCGGCGTCCAGGTCGGTCGCACCTTCCTTCGCATCAATCATCAGAGCAACGACGTCTGCCTCGAAAATTCCCCGCTTGGCGGCAGCAACGCTCACGAGCTCGACAGCCCCCCCTCCCCGGACGCGCCCGGGGCGCCGCATGCCGGCCGTGTCGATGATCCGAAAACGTCGGCGGTGCCACGTGAGCACGGCGTCAATTGCGTCCCTGGTCGTGCCGGGCGTCTCGCTGACCAGCACCCGCTCCTCTTTCAGTAATCGATTGAGCAAAGAAGACTTGCCGACGTTCGGTCGACCAATAATGGCTACAGCGATCTCGTCCGAGGGCGTGGGATGGGGGTCGTCCAGAGAGTCACCGCTCGAAACGACACTCGCGCCAAGTTTCGTCACGATCTCATCGAGTAGGTCACCCACCCCATTGCCATGTTCGGCGGAAATCTCTACGACAGGTTCGAAGCCGAGCTGAAAGAACTCGCCAACACCCGCCAACCCTCGCTTGTCGTCGGTCTTGTTGACGGCGAGGACGACGGGCAATCCTGACTGTCGAAGCTCGCCCGCGATCGTCTGGTCGCCGGGCACGAGGCCTTCTCGTCCATCTACCACAAAAACAAGAAGATCGGCAGATACGATCGCGCGCTTTCCCTGACGGGCGACGAGCTCGTGCAACGGATCTTCGCTTGCTCCGTACAGGCCACCGGTGTCTGAGAGCTGAAACGTTGCTCCCCTCCAGGAAACGGGTCGCGCCAGCGAGTCGCGTGTGGTTCCCGCTACCGGCGCGACGATGGCGCGCCGCGAGCCGGTCATTCGATTGAAAAGAGTCGACTTCCCAACGTTCGGTCGACCGACGAGCACGACCGAAGCGGCTTTCTTGGACATTCTTGGCCCGTCTTAAGGATCACTTAGCCTCAGTCTTGACAGCGTAAGTATCACAATTTATAGTGGTTACAAGATTCTAGGAGACCCTAAGCATGATCAAGGTCGACATCGTGAACGAAGTATCGAAGATCGCCGACATCACCAAAGTCAAAGCTGAGGTGGCAGTCGACGCGGTGTTCGACGCGATGCGGACCTCCATGCAGCGCGGCGAGCGGATCGAGCTGCGCGGTTTCGGTGTGTTCCAGGTGAAGCCACGGAAGCGAGGCATCGGTCGCAACCCTCGGACGGGCAAGGAAGTGCGCATCCCACCTGGCCGGACGATCCGCTTTAAGCCCGGCAAAGATCTCCAGAACATCGGATAATCGATCGGTTGGATCCCGCTCGACTCGACGAACCCATTTCGCCGGTCGGCCCGTTGGCCGACGACCCTACCGGGCTGCCGATGCCGCCGGCTTTCGTGTGGCATCCTCGGCCAAAGTTTCAGGATCGCGTCTGGATCCACATCGCGCTGCTGCTGCTCACGGTCCTCACGACGACGTTCGTGGGTGCGAACCACTATGCGTCGTTCGTCTCCGACTTTGGCGCCCGTCCGTTGGCCTCGGGGTCTTTTGGGCCTCTGCTATTCCGGGGCCTGTGGTACAGCGGAACCATTTTGGCCATTCTTGGCTTTCACGAGCTAGGACACTATCTAGCCTGTCGCTATTATGACGTTGATGCGTCGCTGCCCTTCTTCCTGCCGGCGCCGCTTCCCCTGACGGGCACGTTGGGGGCCTTTATTCGGATCCGCGAGCCGATCCCGAGCAAGCGGATGCTGTTCGACATCGGCATTGCCGGACCGCTGGCAGGCTTTCTGGTGATCGTGCCGGCGCTGCTGATCGGCATCTCGATGTCGCGCGTGGTGGTCTTCCCGGCCGACACGGAAGGTATGTCGCTCGGCGAGCCTCTGCTCTTTCAACTCGTCTCGAAACTCTTGTGGGGCACCCCACCGGAGGGCTACACGCTGAATCTGCATCCGGTCGCGTTTGCTGGATGGTTCGGCCTCCTCGCAACGGCGCTGAATCTGTTTCCCATCGGGCAGCTTGACGGCGGTCATATCTCGTACGCCGTCCTGGGCCGAAAATCGTCACACCTCACCTTGGTCATGATCGCCGGGGCGGTGATCCTCACCTTGCGCGTGTCCTCGAGCTGGCTGGTCTGGACGGTGATGGTGATCGCGATGCTCGCGGTCTTCGGGCGTCATCACCCGAGCACGTTCGATGAGGATGTACCGCTGGATCGCACCCGGACCATGCTGGCCCTGGCCGCTCTGGTGGTCTTCGTCCTCTGCTTCACGCCGGCGCCGATCCAGCCACTCGACCTCATAAGACGCTGAGCGGATCGACGTCGACGGTCACCCGCCGGCGAAGATCGGGCCGCCGGGCGAGGGCGGTGATCAGCGCCTCGCGCATGCGCCGGCGATTGGTGCCCTTCACCAGCAGCTGGGCACGGTACTCTCCGCGAAGCTTGCCAAGCGGTGCGGGCGCCGGCCCGAGCACGTGAAACTCGCCGCGACGTCCGGCCCCCTCGCGCAGCTGTTGCGCGAGGTCGGCGGCATCCTCCATGGCCTGCGTAAACGTTCGGGCGCGGACGACCGCATTGACCAGGAAGACGACCGGCGGGTAGCGCATCGCCCGTCGAAACGCGAGCTCGCGCTCGTAGAAGGCCGGGTAGTCCTGACGGCAGGCGAGCTGAATGCTGTAGTGGCCAGGATAAAGTGTCTGCACGATCGCCTCGCCCGCTTGTTCGCCACGGCCGGCCCGGCCGGCGACCTGCGTCAGCAGCTGGAAGGTACGCTCGGACGCGCGAAAATCCGCGATGCCGAGGCCAACGTCCGCGGACACGACCCCCACGAGCGTCACCCGTGGAAAGTCATGGCCTTTGGCGATCATCTGCGTGCCAACCAGCACATCGATGTCGCCGTCGCGGAAGCGCGACAGAAGAGCGGTCAGCGATCCCTTCCGACGAATGGCATCCCGATCGAGACGCGCAACGCGAGCCGACGGACAGCACCGCTTCACCTCGGCTTCCACGCGCTCGGTGCCAAACCCGGCCTGCTCCAGATAGGGGCCGGCGCACAGCGGACACACCGAGGGCACACGGCTCGAGTAGCTGCAATAGTGACAGCGGGCCCGGCGCGAAGACCCCGCCCCATGCACGACAAGAGAAACACTGCAATTGGGACAATCGAGGGTGCCGGCGCATTGGCGACAGAACACCACCGTCGAATAACCGCGGCGATTGAGCAGCACCAGGGACTGCTCGCGTTTCTCGAGTCTCGCCGCAAGACCCTCGCGCAGTGCGCGGCTGAGCACGACGTCGGGCCCCTCCGCCGCGTACTCCTCGCGCATGTCCACGACTGTCACGTCCGCGAGCGGGCGGCCCATCACGCGGCGGTCGAGCACGAGGTGTTCATATCTGCCGGTCGTGGCGTTGTGATACGTCTCCATCGATGGGGTCGCGGAGCCGAGCACCACGAGGGCACCCGCCCGCTGCGCCCTGACGACCGCGACGTCACGCGCGTTGTAACGGGGGCTTTCCTCCTGCTTGTAGGACGCGTCGTGCTCCTCGTCGACAACCAGAAGACCGAGATCCGCAACCGGCGCAAACACCGCCGACCGCGTACCGACGACGACGTCCACGTCGCCCCGCCGAATCCGCTGCCACTGGTCGTGCCGCTCGCCATCCGCCAGAGCACTGTGCTGAATTGCGACCCGATCGCCGAACGCCCGCCAGAACACACCGGCGATGGCAGGCGTCAGGGCGATTTCCGGAACCAGCACGATCGCCCGGCGGCCGGCCGCCCGGACGACCGCCGAGAGGCGCAGGTAGATTTCCGTCTTGCCGCTGCCGGTGACACCGTGCAGCAGCGCGGCCCGAAACCCTCCGGCGCCGACGAGCCTGGTCAATCGTTCCAGCGCGTTCCCCTGCTCGATCGTCAGGCGCCGATCAGAGTCCGGCTCGAGCGCCACGAGCGACCCGTCCTCGAACGGATCCCGATCGACGCGTTCGCTTCGGAGCGCGACAAGTCCATGCTTCGCGAGACGCCCCACGGCATCCGCGCTGACGCCCCGCGCGGCCAGCTCGCCCATCGAGATCCCGTGAGCTGTCCCCGCCAGCAGCCCGAGCGCGTCGATCTGCTTCGCGGTCAGCGCACGGCCGCTGGGGCCCGGTAACCCGTCGCCGTTCCCGCCGGCTCGCTGTGGCGCCAACGACGAGGGGCGCCGTTGCTGGCCCCCAGTGCAATCCGGGGCAGTCTCCCGGCCGATCGATTCCAATCCGGCGACCGTGATGGCAGCGACCCGCCTCGTCTTGTGCGCGTCGGCGCGCGCACCCCGGCTTTTTGGCGGCAGTACCATTGTGAGCGTCTCGCCCGGCCCGGCCAGGTAGTACTCCGCCGCCCACCGCGCGAGACCGACGATGTCCTGGGGGACGAACGGATCGCGGTCCAGCACTCGCAGCACGCACCTGATGTCTTCCGGCAGGACGGACGGGCTGCTCACACCGGCGGCAACGACGATGCCGGCAACCGTGCGGGTGCCAAGCGGCACGACGACACGAGCGCCGACGGCTGGCGCGGCGATGCCCTCGGGAACGCGGTAGGTCAGGAAGTCCAGGGCGGGAACGGGAACCGCGACCTGGATGAGCAACGCTGGAGTCTCAGGACTCACGGCCTTGGCCCAAGTAGCCGCGCGTCAGACTTCGGCCTTGAGAAGCTGTCGTACGAGCTTCATGTCTGCCCACACCTCTCTCTTGGAGGCAGGGTTTCGCAAGAGGTAGGCCGGATGGAATGTCGGAACCAACTTCGCTCCGCGGTACTCATAGACGATGCCCCGGAGCCGCGAGATCGGGTCAAGCGTGCGCAACAGGGCTCGCGCGGCGAATGTGCCAAGCGCGACGATCACCTTCGGCTTGATGACGTCGATCTGCTGAAACAGGAACGGCTCGCACGTGTCGACTTCATCCTGTTCCGGATTTCGATTTTGCGGCGGCCGGCACTTGATCACGTTCGCGATGTACACCTCTTCGCGTTTCAAATCGATCGCTTCGATAATCTTGGTCAGAAGCTGGCCAGCACGTCCGATGAACGGGATGCCCTGCTGGTCCTCGTCAGCGCCAGGTGCTTCGCCGACGAACATAAGATCGGCCTGGGGATTGCCGACGCCAAACACGACCTGCCGGCGGCCAAGCTTGTGCAGCTTACAGCGGGAACACTCCGGACCGACGTCGTCCTTGACCGCCGCCAGGGCTTCGGCCGGACTCCGCGCAA
>JBGPJH010000159.1:0-7743 GCA_041485305.1 Vicinamibacteria bacterium
AGATCCTGATGGTGAAGGACTGCCCCATCCACGGTCACTTCGAGGACGTGATGGCGATGGACACGGCGTTCTTCAAGCACCTCGAAGACGTGTTCCCGGGCCGCGACATTCGGGCCCACCACGACGAGAAGCTGCACAACCACGGCAGCAGCACCATTCAGCACGGCCGCGGGTCGGTGCTCACCGTCGACCTGACGAACCGCTGCAACATGATGTGCGACCCGTGCTTCATGGATGCGAACCAGGTCGGGTTCGTCCACGAGCTCTCGTGGGACGACATCAAGATGGTGCTGGACAACGCGATCAGCATCAAACCGAAGCGGCAGATGTCGGTCCAGTTCTCGGGTGGCGAGCCGACGATTTCGCCGTACTTCCTCGACGCCGTCAAGTACGCGCGCAAAGTCGGCTACAACAGCGTCCAGGCGGCGACCAACGGCATCGAGTTCGCGAAGAGCCCGGAATTCGCCAAGGCGGCCGCCGAGGCGGGTCTTCGGTACGCGTACCTGCAATTCGACGGGATCGGCAACGCTGCCAACGCCCATCGTCGCGTCGGCAACCTGTTCGACGTCAAGCTCCGGGCGATTCAGAATCTGCACAGCGCGGGCGTGGACATCGTGCCGGTCGTGACGATCGTCAACGGCGTGAACAACGAGCAAGTCGGCCGCATCATCGAGTTCGCGCTCGACAACCCGAAGACGATCAACTTTCTGTCGTTCCAGCCGGTCTCTTTCACCGGCCGCGACGAAGAGATCACCGACGAGCGGCGTCACGCGCAGCGCTATACCCTGTCCCATTTGGCGCACGACGTGAAGAACCAGACCGGTCTCGGGGAGCCGACGCGCGACTGGTTCCCGATCTCCTTCATGGGCACCTTTACCGACTGGGCGGACGTCGTGCACGGGCCGGACGCGCAATGGGGGCAGCTCACCTGCGGCTGCCACCCGAACTGCGGCGTCGGTATGGCGGTGATGATCGACAAGGAAACCAAGGAATCCGTGCCGGTGACGGCGTTCCTGAGAGCCGAACAACTCGCCAAGGACCTCGCGCAGGTGAACGACGCAGGCCGCGGCAAGAAGCTGTCGGTCCTCGGGATGGCCCTGGCCGTCGTGCGCAACTACGACTCGTTCAAGTCGCCGACGCACTTCAAGTTGACCGACCTGCTGAAGAAGTTCGACAAGACGTTCGGCGCGACCAAGAAGGCGCAGTCGGGCGGTTACGGCAGGGTCGAGGGCGACCGCACGGCCAACGACATCGCCAAGCGCCGCGCGGATCGCTGGAACTTCCTGTTCATCGCCGGCATGTGGTTCCAGGATCTGTTCAACTACGACTTCCGCCGCACCGAGATGTGCATCATCCCGTATGCCACGCAGCAGGGCGAGATCTCGTTCTGTGCCTACAACACCGGCATCGGCTGGCGCAATATCATCGAGAAGATGCACATGACGGCGACCCTCACGAAGTGGTACGAGGAGCACGGCCGGCACGAGATCTTCGCGGGCGGCAAGGGCGTGCCGCTGGCATCGACCGATCACTCGCTCGTCCTCAATCAGGAAGCCGTCCGCGCCGGCGCGCAGACCGACCTCGACGAGCTGGGCATCGCGAAGAACGCCCGCGAGGAAAAGCTGAGGGCGCGCCAGCAGAAAGACGACCACGACGCCCGGTATCATGAAGACATGGCGCGTCTCTATCGGCAGCAGGTGCTCAAGGAACAGCCGACCCTGCAGATTCAGGGCCTCGGCGGACGCCGTGGGGACGGAACTCCCGGCCTGGCCAAGCCGAAGCAGGACGTCCAGCCGGTACTACACAAGCCAACGGTGTAGCGTCGTTTTTTTCGCAGACTGCGGGTCTTCGGCGCCAGATGCCAGGTCCGCCTCATGCCCGACAGCAGGCGGGCGGGAGACCGCCTGCCGTTTCTACTAATTGGGGCGATCGTGCCCGCAGAACGCGGGTCCCTCCCGCCCCACCTGCCCCACCTGCCCTATGATCGACGCATGGACAAAACGTTCACGTTCATCGGGGCGTTGATGGGACTGTTGGGCGTCGGCATCGGCGCGTTCGGCGCGCATGGCTTGCGGGGCCGTCTCGCGCCCGACATGCTGGCGGTGTTCGAGACAGGGGTGCGGTATCACATGTATCACGCCCTGGCGATCTTGGCGACGGCGGCGCTCGTGGCCAGGGTCGACGGGCGTGCCCTGATCGCGGCCGGCTGGTGCTTTACGGCCGGCATCCTCGTGTTCTCCGGGAGTCTCTATGCGCTCGCCCTGAGCGGTGTCACCGTTCTCGGCGCGATCACGCCGATCGGCGGCGTCGCGTTCCTTCTAGGCTGGGGGTGCCTGCTCGTGGCTGCCCTGTGACGGGACCGCGCTTTTCGCTTGGGTGTGGCGTTGCCCGGCCGCCTTCCGGCTCGACGCCGCGGAAAAACGACGCACTGCCGCCATCGCGGCGCTCGCAGTCAGGCCGACCTGTCGACGCGACACCCAAGCGAAAAGCGCCACAGAGTGGGGATGTCGAACGCGCCGATCGGGTGGTTCCCGCTACGCGGTCGGACGTCGGGTTGATGTCCTGCGCGCAGGGGGACGAGGGGGAGGCGGGGGGCGATATTCGATCATCACGTTGCTGATGATGGCAATCGGGCGGCCCGCCGAACTGTAGGTCGCTGTACCGTCCACGCGCTCGACGGTGAGCTTCTCTCCGAGCAGGCTGACCTGATTCTCGGCTTCCGGGATCACCATGACGATGGATTCCTGACCGGATGGCGCGACGGCCTTCAGTCCGCCCGGACCCGCGCCGCCGCCAATGCGATCCACCAGGTCCGAGACACCCCGAAACTCGCTCTGCACTACCGCACGGCTGATGAGTGTGTTGTCCGTGGTCAAGGCGCCAATCGTTGCGGTGTACCGCGCGTAGGCGGCGCGTTTGTCCTTCATCTGTTCTTCGGAATAGGTATGACGGTTGCTCAGATCGAAGGTGAGCGTGACGTCGCCCGAGTGCGGCGGAAGCGTGATGAGAATACCGCCAGCGGGGTCTCGGCCGGCGAGCACGTCGCAGAACGTGCGCTTGGTGTTGACGCCGACGCCGAGAGGCGCCGGACAGGTCATCTGAGGCACCTCTCGAGTGGGTGCCGGAAGCGGGACGGGCGCGGGCCGGCGCGCCGGAGGTCTGGCCGTCTGGGAGAGCGCCGACGGGCACGGACCGAACATCGAACCCGCCAAGAGCGCGCACACCAACCGCATCCGCCCAAGTATAGTACGCCTAGTCTTCCCCCGCGCAGATCTCCCCCGCCGTCGGCCAGTCGCGCAGTCCAGGCGCCGCGCTGCGCAGCTTGATGAGCTCCAGAAATTCCATGCGCGTGCGGGCGTTGCTGCGGAAGCCCCCGAGCATGGAACTGGTCACGGCAAACGAATTCTGCTTCTCCACGCCCCGCATCGACATGCAGAGGTGCGTGGCCTCCATCACGACGGCGACCCCGAGCGGTGCGATCTTGTCTCGAATCGTGTCGGCGATTTGACTGGTCAGCCGCTCCTGCACCTGTAGCCGGCGGCTGAACACGTCGACCAGACGCGGAATCTTGCTGAGGCCGATCACCTTGTTGCTCGGGATGTAGGCGACGTGACACTTTCCGAAGAACGGCAGGAGGTGATGCTCGCACAGACTGTAGAAGTCGATGTCCTTGACGATCACCATCTCGCTGTAGTCGACGGTAAACAGCGCCCCATTCAGCACATCGTCGATGTCAGCGTCGTACCCGCTGGTGAGGAACGTGAGTGCTTTCGCTACACGCCTCGGCGTATTGACCAGCCCTTCGCGGCTGGGGTCTTCGCCGAGCTCCTCGAGCAGCTTCCGAATCAGGTCCTGCATTTTCGTATTGTACCTCTGCATATTGACGTGGCATTCAGCTGTCAGCTCTCAGCTATTGGCTGTCAGCTTCTGCGTGGCATCGCTAGGCCATGTCGATCTGTGCCCGCTGCAAGCGGCCGCTGAAATCCACGTAGATCGACTTCCATTCCGAGAACACGTCGAGCGCGGCGGTGCCCGCTTCACGATGTCCGTTGCCCGTCGCCTTCGTGCCCCCAAACGGCAAATGTACTTCGGCGCCGATGGTCGGCGCATTGACGTAAACGATCCCGGTGTACAGATCCCGCATGGCCGCAAACGCCCGGTTCAAATCCTGGGTGTAGATCGACGCTGACAAGCCGTATGGCACGTCGTTGCCGATGGCGATCGCCTCATCGAGCGACCGGCACGAAATCACCGACACGACGGGCCCGAAGATTTCCTCCTGCGCAATCCGCATCGACGGCGCCACGTCGACAAACACGGTCGGCTCGTGAAAATGCCCCCGGGCATGAAGGCTGGACGTGAGCGCGTGGCCGCCGCAGGCGAGCTTCGCGCCCTCTCGCTGGCCGATCTCGACGTACCGCATCACGGTCTCGAGCTGACCACGACTGACCAGGGGCCCCATCTCGGTCGCGGCCTCGAGGCCGTCGCCCACGCGCAATGTCCGCGCGCGCTCGACGAACCTCGACACGAACCGTGGGTACACCTTCTCGTGCACCACGAGCCGGCTGGCGGCCGTGCATCGTTGACCTGTCGTACCGAATCCTCCCCACAAACACCCCTCGACGGCCAGGTCGAGCACTGCGTCGTCCATGATCATGATGACGTTCTTGCCGCCCATTTCGAGGTGGACTTTCTTGAACGTGGGGGCGGTCTTCTCCGCGACCGTTCGACCGACATCGGTCGACCCCGTGAACGAGACGACGCGGACGTCCGTCGAATCGAGCAGTGCCGCGCCCACCTCGTCGCCGCTGCCCGTGACCAGGTTGACAACGCCTGGGGGAACGCCCGCCTCCTCCAGTATCTTCACGAAGTTGACGGCTGAGAGCGGTGTCAGCGTCGCCGGCTTGAAGACCACCGTATTGCCACAGACGAGCGCCGGAATAATCTTCCACGAGGGGATCGCCATCGGAAAGTTCCACGGCGTGATGACCGCGCAGGCGCCAAGGGGTTGACGGACTGACATCGCGAACTTGTCGCGCAGCTCGGACGGCACGGTCTGACCGTACTGGCGACGCCCTTCTCCGGCCATGAAGAACGTCATGTCGATGGCTTCTTGCACGTCCCCGCGCGTTTCGTCGAGCACCTTGCCCATCTCTCGGGTCATGTCGCGCGCCAGCGCTTCCT
This sequence comes from Vicinamibacteria bacterium, assembly GCA_041485305.1. Taxonomy (GTDB): domain Bacteria; phylum Acidobacteriota; class Vicinamibacteria; order Vicinamibacterales; family CAVVIG01; genus JBGPJH01. The sequence goes on from JBGPJH010000159.1 coordinate 5,185, forward strand.
TGCGGTCGGCCATCAGCTGGGCCGCTCGAAAGAGAAATTCTGCACGGCGGGGCGCCGGCACGAGCCGCCAAGTCCTGAACGCGCCGCGCGCCGCCTCGATCGCACGGCGAGCGTCGGCGGCGGTTGACTTTTGGAACAGCCCGACCAGGTCATCCGTGCGGGCGGGGTTGCGATTCTCGAACACCTCCCCTGAATCCGACGCGACCCATTTGCCGTCAATAAGATTGTGATGTCTCGTCATGGCCCCGAGAGTGCCGTACTTGAACACTCTCCGCAACCCAGTGCGCAAAGGCCTGTCGATCGAACAGGTTACGAGTTCACCAGAGGTGGACATCGGGCCGGGTGGATCGGATCCCGACTGTGCTCTGTCGGCAAGATCGGCCCAAATACGACCTAATCCTCGGCTTCAAGCGTGGCACGAGTCCTGTATCTCAACTCGGTAGGTCCCAGACGGATCCCAATGCCGACTAACGCGGCCACCCCACTCGGCCCAGCCCCCAAACTCCGGGACGGGGAACCGGTTTCGACGCGCCACGCCCGGAAGGTCATGGTCGTCAACGGAAACGCCCAGATGCTGGAGCTTGTGGAAGCCGCGCTCGAGGCAGGCCGCTACGACGTCGTGTTCGTCCAGTCGTACGCGCACGCGTACTCGCAAATCAAGCGCGCGCAACCGAATGTCGTCATCCTGTGCCTCCATATCGACGACACGGACGGCTTTCGCGTCTTGTCGATGCTGAAGCTGGACGAAGACACCCGCGCCATCCCGGTCGTCACGTACGCGGCGGGGCACCAAGGCGAGAGCGAGGAGGAGGCCGCGGAGGCCGAGTCGGGCATCTTCGCGCCCAAACCCGCCGCAGCGATGAATTGACCGTGGTATAGTCCTGCGCGATGGCCTCGGGCAACCGCGGTGAAACCCAGAAGGGCCCGCGCGCCGGGGAGCGCATTCCCATTCTTGGGGAGCTCCACGGCGAAATCATGCTCTTCCAGCCGATGGTCATCAGGGAGATCAGCCGCGACGGTGCCCAAATCGAGACCGCCTCTCCGCTTCAGCTCGACTCACTCCACGAACTGCGGCTCGTGCTGGGAGACCGGTCGGCCGTGCTCAAAGGACGTGTGGCGCACTGCAGGATCGTCGACGTGGACCAGGAACTCGTGACCTACCGAGCTGGCATCGAGTTCGTGGACCCACCGGAACACGTCCAAGCTCTGATCAGCACGTTCATCGAAGATATCAAAGACGCCAGGCGGATGACGTGACGTGCTACTTCAGTTTGAGGTGCTTTAGGTAATCGCCAGACTCGATTCGCTCTGCTCGGCCGAGCGGGGCGTTGTAAAAATACACCCACGCGTTGGCGACACGGCCATCGACGAAGGTCACAGGCACCTCGACACGCACGTAGAGACCGATGTCTGCTTCTGTGGCATTGTAGCCTTCAGCTTCATCCAGACTGGTCAGCACGGTTTCGACATCCAGTATCTGGTGAACCTCGCCCCAGACCTTGCTGTCGCTCGCCGGGATGGCTGCCGGATACAGACCGAGGTCGAACAGGGCTGCCTGAATCCACCCATGACCGATCGGCTTGAGGGCTTCGTCCACGCGAGCTCGGCCTGGACGCCTGAAACCGCTCATGAGCGTGCCGTAGAAGAAAACGAGGTCGGTCATCGAAGGCGGTCGGCCTACTGGTACTACGTTGGCAGGATGGATTCGTTTACCGGTTGTAGTGCAGGCCTAGGCCTGCCAGGCGGGGCGGGGCTGAAGCCAGGCTGAAGCCCCGCACTACCGACGGTTTTGAAATGCGCTCTTAAGTGCTGGGGTGCTTCCGAGCCCTACAATGTGCCGCGGAGGCCCAGCGCATCCGCCCGCTCGCGCATGAACGAAATCACGTTCGCGATGTGCTCTTCCAGCGGCAAACCCAGGAGTTCCGCGCCGCCGCGCAGGTCTTCGCGCTTCACGCCGCGGGCGAACGCCTTGTCTTTCATGCGCTTGACCACCGACGATGGTTCGAGGTCGAGCACGCTCTTGCTTGGCCGCACGAGCGAGGCGGCCGTCACGAAGCCCGCCATCTCGTCGCATGCAAACAGCGTTTGGTCGAGCGGGCTCTCGCGCGGCACCCCGCTGTAGTCGGCGTGCGATAGGATCGCACGGATCACCCACTCAGGGTAACCCCGCTCGCGCAAGATCTCGCTGCCACGAAACGGGTGATCCTCCATGCTGGGCCAGCGTTCGTAATCGAAGTCGTGAAGCAGCGCGACAATGCCCCATCCTTCTTCGTCCTCGCCACACTTGCGCGCGTAGCCGCGTACGGCAGCCTCGACCGCCAGGGCGTGCTTCAACAAGCCCTCCGTCTTCGTGTACTCCGTCAGGAGCGTCCAAGCATTGTCTCGGGTCAGGTCCATGAGTACTCTCAGGTTCTTAAGAATAGACGAAGGATACTTGAAATCTGGCGAGACGAAATCTCACATTGACCGAGCTAGAATCTACTGCAAATCCAGGTGCGGGGGAGAAAGGGTGCTTGGGTGCTTGGGTGCTGAGAGCTGATTGCTGAGAGCTGATTGCTG
>JBGPJH010000160.1:0-7727 GCA_041485305.1 Vicinamibacteria bacterium
CTTGGTGTGCGGCATGTAGAACGCGCTGCGCGTGCGGTCCACCCGGTAGGTCCCGGGCCGCAGCGCGTTGCCGGCGCCGGTCACGTCGCGCAGCAGGAAATCGGTCGCGTCCACGACGACGTGGCCGCTCGTTTCGGCGGCGACGGTGAAGCCCCAGAGAATCGACTTGGCAAACGAGTCTTCGACCGATCGGCGCTCGAGCGGGTTCGCGCTGCTCGAGCGGAACGACTGGTTCGGCTGCACGAGCAGCACTCGGGGACCCACGCGCTCGAACCGCACGACGCGGCCGCCGCCGCCCGCGCCACGGTCGAGGCCGATGTCGTTCGATCCGAGGCCCGCCGCCAGGCCGGTCGAGTACAGGAACTCGGTGTCGAACCGCGGGATCTCGATCAACAGAGATCCGGTACGCTCGTCCCAGTAGAGCGGAAAGTAGCCATCGAGCTTCTGGAGCCCGTTGGTCCGATCCTCGATGGACGGCACGCGCCCGGCGGGCGCGGCCTGGCCGCCGCCGCCCGCGCCGCGCTGCCCGCCCGCGGGCGCCTGCGCGAGCAGGGGCCCGGCGAGCACCTGCGGCCGGGCGGCCGGCGTCAAAACGGCCAGCGCGAGTACGATGGAGAGTGAGAGGGACGTTGGTGACATATGAAGTAGCCTCGGGCCGGGATTGTATCAATTTAAGGAGGACGCGATGAACGATCTCGACAAGCTGCGGTATCCGATCGGACGCTTCGAGCGCCTCAAAGCGCCGCTCGACGCGAATACCCGTGCGTCGCTCATCGACGCGCTGGAGCAGGCCCCCGCCGTGTTTCGCCAGCTCGTGTCCGGCCTGACCGACGCGCAGCTCGACACGCCCTATCGGCCGGGAGGGTGGACGATTCGCCAGGTGATCCACCACGTGCCGGACAGCCACGTGAACGCGTACGTGCGGATGAAGCTCGCCGCCACCGAGGACACACCCTCGATTCGTACCTACGAGGAAGCGCGATGGGCCGAGCTGCCCGAGGCGAAATCGGCGCCGATCGCCATGTCGCTCGACTTCCTCGATGCGCTGCATCGACGTTTGGTCGCCTCTCTTCGCGCGCTGCCCGAGGCGGACTTCGGCAAGGCGTTCGTGCACCCGGAATGGGGCACTGTGACCATAGACGAAGCGGTGGCGATGTACGCCTGGCACGGCCGGCACCACGCCGCCCACATCAGGCAGGCACTCGGAATTAGGAATTAGCGGATTAGGAATTAGGGTTAGGCACCCTGGTGATGATGGTGCCGATCTGGCGCTCCTTGAGGATGTTATTGAACGCTCTTACATCTCGGCGAACGAGCTCGTCGAGCTGTGCGCCACAACCCGCCAGCTGCTGCTTCAACAACGTGTGCACGTCACGTTGCTGCGCGGTCGGCGCGAAATCCACGCTCGCCACGGCTTCGGCGAGATACGCCAGCTTGCTGACCAGTTGCGGGGGCCACCGGACTCCGTCTCCTGCGCCCGTCAGCCTTCGCTGGATGAGCCGGTCTTCTATCGCGGTCGCTGTGCGATCGAGCTCACCGGCGGCCGACCGCGCCGCAGCCGCGTCCCCCGTCGTTTCGAGGAGCGCCGAGACGTTGTGAATCTGCCAACGGACTGATTCGATGAGGTTCACCATGTCGGCGGCCGCTTCGAGATCCGCCCGCACACCGATCAGCATCTGCGTCTGCGATTGGACGTCCGATTCGCTCCCCTCGGAATTCGGATCCTTGCGCACGGTCAGCGTCTGCGTGAGCTCCCGCCCCTCCACGGTCAGCTTCATCGTGTAGGCGCCCGGCGGCATGAGGATCGAGACGCGGCCGCCTTCCGGCAGCGGCCGCCATCCCTCGGGCCCGACGTGGACATGCGGCGCGTAGGCGGGGCTCATTCTCAACCGGATCTCCTTCGACAGCTCGCTTTTCAAATCCCACCAGATTCGATTGATGCCAGGGCTCTTCGATCCCTGGAGCGTCCGCACATGCCGGCCATTGGCGTCCAGGATGCGGATGGTGACGTCGCCTTTCGGAACCGACTTCAAGAAATAGGTGACAGGCGCGCCGTACGGGGGGTTTTCGCCCGCCGACGGATCGTGCCCGCGGAGCGCCGAAAACTCGGACGCCGAATCGGCGTGGCTCATCGGCTCGGTGATCGGCTGGAACCTGTACGTGGTCCGTGGAGCGAAGAAAAAGGCGTTCGAGTCGAGGACTCGGCTCGTCAGCTCGCGGAGCGGGGCGATGTCGTCGAGTACCCAGAAGCCCCGCCCGTAGGTGCCAATCACCAGATCGTTGAAGTGCTCCTGAACGACCAGCCAGTGCACCGGCGCGTGGGGCAGGTTGCCTTGCAGCGCCCGCCAGTTCTCGCCGTCGTCGAACGAGTTGTAGATTGCGTTCTCGGTGCCGAGGTAGAGCAGGCCCGGCCGTACCGGATCCTCACGGATGCAGTGAGCGTAGCTGAGCATGCTCCTAGGAATGCCTGACGCGATCAACGTCCACGTTCGCCCGTAATCGGTCGTCTTGTAGACGTACGGGGCGCGGTCGTTGACCTGATGCAGGTCCACGGTGATGTAGGCGGTGCCCAGGTGATGTCGGGACGGCTCGATATTGCTCACCGTGCCCCACGGCGGCAAGCCGGGGATACTGGCCGTGACGTTGGTCCAGCTGACCCCGCCGTTGCGGGTGACCTGCACGAGCCCATCGTTGGTGCCGACCCAGATCAGCCCCTGTTCGAGCGACGATTCAGCGATGGCGAAGATGACGCACCCGTACTCGACGCCGAGGTTGTCCGGCGTGAGGCCGCCGGAGATCTGCTGCCGGTTCTTGTCGTTGGTCGTGAGATCCGGGCTGATCACCCGCCAGCTCTCGCCTCCGTCGGTCGTCACATGGACGTATTGGCTCCCGGCGTACACCTTCTTGTGGTCGTGGGGCGAGATCGCGATCGGGAACGTCCAGTTGAAGCGGAACTTCAGGTCGGCCGGCGGCGACCCGAAGGTTCGCTCGGGCCAGATCTCGACGCGGCGCGCCTGACGCCGCCGTTCGTCGAAGCGCTGGACGAGGCCACCGGCGCTGCCGTAACCCGAGGCAGTGGACCAGATGATGTTGTTGTCCACCGGATCGGGAATCGCGAATCCGCTCTCTCCGCCGGCCACCGAGTGCCACATCGCGCGCGGGATGATGCCGCTCGCCAGGCGGCTGTTGCTCGGCCCTGCGAAAGACGGACCGTCCTGACGGTTGCCGTACACGTTGTAGGGAATCTGATTGTCGACGTACACGTGATACATCTGGGCGATCGGAAGCTGAACCCGCTGCCACGTTCGCCCTCGGTTGACCGAGAGGCTCACGCCTCCATCGTTGCCGACGACGATCCGGCGCGAGTTCGTCGGATCGATCCAGATGACGTGGTTGTCGCCGCCGGGCGACGACGTGCCGGTCGCGACGCGGCTGGTCAATCCCCCGTCGGACGTCATCGCAAACGCTCCCGCGAAAAACACCTCGTCCTGGTTGTCCGGCGCGACGGCGAGATGGGTGAAATAGTGCGTACGCGCGGTCAGGTTGCGGTCGCGGCTGACCATCTGCCACGTCGCCCCGCCGTCCTCCGACCGCCAGAGCGTGCCGGTGTCGGTCTCCCTGCCGTGCCACGGTACGCCGTCGCCGGTCTCGATCAGGGCGTACACACGGTCGGAGTTGCTCGCCGCGACGGCCACGGCCACCTTCCCGACGGGCCGCGTCGGCAGGCCACCTCCCGTGAGCCGCTGCCACGTCGCGCCGCCGTCGGTCGATCTGAAGAGGCCGCTGCCCGGGCCGCCGCTCTCACGCCCCCACGTCTTGATGTCGAGCTGCCACATGCCGGCGAACACGATTTGTGAGTTGTTGGGATCGACGCCGAGGTCGGAGCATCCCGTGTCCTCGTCCACGAACAACGCCCTCGTCCACGTCTTGCCGCCATCGGTCGTGCGGAAGACGCCGCGCTGGGGCTGCGGCCCGTACGCATGCCCAAGGGCGCAGGCGAGGACCGTTTCAGGGTTTCTCGGATCGATCGCGACGCGTGCGATCCGGCCGGTCTCCTCGAGCCCCATGTGCGTCCAGGTTCGACCGGCATCAGTTGACCGGTAGACGCCGTTTCCAATGGAGATATTGCTGCGGATCCAGCTCTCTCCCGTCCCGGCCCAGACGATGTTCGGATCGGAGGGTGCGACGGCGATCGATCCGATCGACGAGACCGGCTGCGCGTCGAAGATCGGCTCCCAGTACGTGCCGCCGTCGGTGGTCTTCCAGATCCCGCCCGACGCGGCGCCCGCGTAGTAGATGTTGGGCTGCCCCGGCACGCCGGCGACAGCGCTGACACGATTGCCGGGCGGACCGATGTAGCGGTAGCGAAGCTCGCCGAAGACGCTCGAGTCGATCTGCGGCGCCTGATTCGCCGAGAGCGCCCACCCGACGAGCGCGAGCGCCGCGGCGACGAGGGGAACGCGGCGTCGCAGCCTCGACGTCACTGACCTCCGACCTGCACTCGGTACGTTGAACGTCATTCCCAGCGGTACATGACGGGATCGGTCGGAAGCCTGGCGCGATCGATGGTCTTGCCGTCCCGAATCAGGACGATCAGTTTGCGAATGTTGGAAATGTCGGCGAGCGGATCACCGCCGAGCACGAGGATATCGGCGACCTTTCCCGCCTCGATCGTGCCGAACTCCTTCAGTCCTTTGCTCGCGATCGCGCCGTTCTTGGAGGCCGAGACAATCGCCTGAGCGGGTGTCATCCCGAGCTCGACCAGACCCTCGATGGCGATGATCGTGCCGATGCCCGGCTCCTGCCACATGGCCTTGGGCGCCCGCGTGTATTCGGGCGAGGCGCCTGCGTAGTTATCGGTGCCGACGGTAATGATGCAGCCGGCCTTGACGAGCTTCTCCGCATTGCGGCGACGACTGTCCATCTCGACGCCGAGCGCCTGATCGTCTCGTCGTTTTTCCGCCGATGTCTTGACCCTCGCCACACTCCTCTTCAAACCCGAGTCGGCCGCCGGCGCGTCTCTCTCCTCGATGCGGCGCTTGGCGGCGTCCTTGTCCTTCAGGTGCTTCTTCCAGGCCTCGCCGGTGATGGAGCTGACCAGCATCGAGCCGACGATCCTGCGATCGCGGATCTGCGCGATGAGCGCATCCGACATCTCATGCCCGTCCAGGACCTCGGGGTGCTGGATCAGGTCGACCCCCGCTTCGATCGCCAGCTTCAGTCCTTCCGGGCTGGTGGCATGCGTCTCTGCGAAGAGCCCACGCTTGTGGGTCTCCTCAACGATCACCTTCTGGGCATCAGGCGAGAACCCGATGAAGGTCGGATTCGAAAAGTGGGAGGTCCCTCCGTATTTGATGAAGTTCGGCCCTTTGTCCAGGTACTTGTTGATCGCCGCGCGCAGCTCTTCGGGGTACATGCTCATCAGGTCTTCGCCGCTGCCTTGCGCGATGAAGTCGGTGAACTGCTCCTCGTACAGCGACAGATCCCGTTCGCTGATTTGTGCAAACGAGATGGAGTACGGGCCCCCCCAGCCGACGATGTTCCCGGCCGCGAGCAGACGCGGCCCGATCGCGGCCCCTCGCGCGATGGCGTCGCGCACCTCGATCAGAGGGAGGAGCGCGCCGTAACTATCGCGGATGGTGGTAATGCCATACCGAAGCTGCATCTGTGCGGCTTCGAGCGTGAGCTTGGCGTTCGCATCCTGATACCGGACGGAGGTCTCCTTCCGGTCCTTCGCGCCGCCTCCGTAGAGCGAGACGTGGACGTTGGTATCGACGAACCCCGGCGTGACGAACTTGCCGGTCGCGTCAATCACCGTGGCGTTTCTGGGAATCGTCACGGACGCGCGTGGCCCGACGCTCTTGATGCGCTTGCCCTCGATGACGACGGCCGCATCCTTGAGCGGCGGGCCGCCGTTGCCGTCAACGACCGTGCCACCGACAATCGCGGTGATCGGCTCAGGCGCCTGACCTTCAGCCGTCGCCCGCAGGAGTGGGGCGGCGCACACCGTGAGAACGGTCAAGAACGCGAGCACGACACGCGCACGACGCCTGCTCGATGCCGTCATGGAAACCTCCACGAAAAACGATCGTGCCCACCGCTCGGTGCCTTCGGGTGAATGCGGGCCGGCGCTCGTCACGCCGGCCCGCGCGAAGAATCAGAATCAGAACCAGAGTCGCAGTTCCAACTGGAGGCTCCGGGGCGGCTGGATCTCGCCGCCCCTTCCGTAGTTCGTGCTGTAGAGCTGGTTGGCTCCGGCCAGGAATCCCTGGAAGCTGCCGAGATTCTTGATGTTGAACAGGTCGAAGTTGACGGCGAACTTGCGGTTCGCCGGCAGATGGAACTCACGACCCGCCCGGAGGTTGAGATAGTGCAGGCCCGCGAGCTCGTACTGGCCATCGCTCCGCGTCGGAAACGCGAATCGAATCGTCGTCGCCAGCGGGTTCGCCACCACGCGCCCATTCGACAGCGTCACGGTGGTCGGCCCGAATTGCGGGTCGGATGCGGTCAGCCTGGTCATGATCGGACCGGACCATCGGCCCTTCTGCAGTGTGTAGCTGCCGGAGACGGTGAAGTCCCAGGGCGCGTGGTAGACCGCGGAGAGGCGGGCGACCTGCTCCGTCCACTCGATGCTGCTCGTCGTCGCGCCGTTGATGCTGTCGTTGGTGCTGGCGCTCCGGTTGTCGTTGCTCGCCAGGCCTTTGTCGAACGCGAACGCGTTCGGCTGGAGGAACGAGGCCGGGTCGTTCGGCTGCCAGGTTCCCTCCTGGTGAGGCTTGACGAACGTGTAGCTCGCCACGGCCTGGAATCGCTTGGTTTGCTTGGTGGCCACGATTTCAAGCGCCCGGTACACAGGCCAGTTCCATTTGTTGTTCGTCAGCAGGAAGATTTCGTTCAATGCCGGATTCCGGTAGCCTTGGAAGACCGAGCCCGAATAGATGGCATTCTGTTCAACGAGCGCCGTACGGTCGCGGTAGTCACGCGTCATGAACCCGACGTCGAGGCTCGCCTGGCCGGGAAGCTGGCGGCGATACCCGACCGACCACTCATCGACGAACGGCTGGTGATAGCCCGGATCGATGACGCGGTTGGGGCTCACCGGCGACGCGGCGGGGGTGACGAAGACGGCTTTGAACGTCCCGTCGAGGCTCGTGTCGTACAGATCTTTGAACCCAATCGTCTGCGCACCCGATCCCTGCGTGCCCGCACCGCTCGCCGACTGCGCGTTGATGTTCGGCGCCTCGTGAACGCGCATGAAGGATCCCCGCACCACGTTGTGCTGGTCCTCGGTGAGGACAAAATTCACGCCGACCCGTGGGCCGACCTCCCAGCTGTTCTGCAGCCGCAAGGTGAAGAGATCGTCGTCGCGCGTGACGTGATCGACCCGGATGCCACCGTTGATCGTGAGCCGCGCGGTGGGCCGCCAGCCGTCCTGCACATAGACGGCGTTGTCGGCGAAATGCCCCTGCGCCAGCAGGCCCGACCCGGCATCGTAGATCCGCCGGTGGAACGGGATGATCCCGGCCGCCGGGTTCGTCGCATCGCGGAAGACCTGGTCTTCCAGGGCGAATCCGCCGTTCGCGTACACGATCGTGTCTTCGCGCGTCATGTGCGGCTGCAGGAAGACGCCGACCTGGAGCTCGTGCGACCCCGCCCACCCGGTGTGGTACATCGTCGTGTCAGCCGTCACCGTCCACTTCGTGTACGGTGACTTGGAAGCGCTCGCC